>NZ_JACDFE010000046.1 GCF_013815995.1 Sporichthya sp. | reverse complement strand
CCTACCGGGCCGCGCTGGCCGGGGCCGGTCTGGCCGGGGTCACCGTGCCGACCGAGTACGGCGGCCGGGGGCTGTCGATCGCGCACGACACCGCGGTCGCGCTGGCCGCGCGCGGGATGCACACCTTCGAGGACGTCTGCGGTATCGGCACCGGGATGTGCGTGCCGGTTCTGCTCACCCTCGGCGCCGAGGAGCAGAAGCGCGCCTACATCGGCCCGCTGCTGCGTGGCGAGCAGATCTGGTGCCAGCTTTTCAGCGAGCCCGGCGCCGGCTCCGACGTCGCCGCGCTGCGCACGAAGGCCGTGCGCGACGGTTCCGGTCCAGCTGCCGAGTGGGTGCTGACCGGGCAGAAGGTCTGGACCACCTACGCGCACCACGCCGACTACGGGCTGGTGCTCGCCCGCACCGACCCGGACGTCCCGAAGCACAAGGGGATTTCCATGTTCGTGCTGGACATGAAGGCGGCGGGGATCAGCGCCCGGCCGCTGCGTCAGATGACCGGCGACGCGGAGTTCAACGAGGTGTTCCTCGACGAGGTGCGGGTGCCCGCCGATGCCCTGATCGGTGAACTGAACGGCGGCTGGAGGGCCGCGCTGGTGATGCTGATGAACGAGCGCGTGCAGATCGGCCGCGACCCGCTCTCGATGAGCCCGCCGGTGAACTTCACGATGCTGCGCGAGCTGATCAATGACCGTGGCCTCGGCGAGGACACCACCGCGCGGGCCAGGCTCGCCGAGGTGTTCGTGCTCGAGCGTGGCCTGCAGTTGCTCGGCCACAAGGTCGCCTCGACCCTGAAGCCGGGTCAGGACCCCGGTCCGTTCGCCTCGCTGTCCAAAATGGGCGCGGCGCACCTGGCCCGATTCACTACCCAGGCCGCGTTCGACCTCGGGGGTGCACCCGCGGCGGCGTGGGCCGGTGATGACGCCGGCGCCGGCGTGTGGGCCTACTCGATGCTGGCCGCACCCGCGCTGGGCATCGCCGGTGGCACCGACCAGATCCAGCGGTCGATCGTCGCCGAACGCGTGCTCGGACTGCCTAAAAGCTGACCAGATCCAGCACAGTGACATCGTCGCCGAACGCGTGCTCGGACTGCCTAAAAGCTGACCAGATCCAGCAGGCGCCGATCAGGTGTCGCCGAAACCGCCGCTCTTCAGCCACACGTGGGTGGCGTTGACGAGCATGCCGAAGTACTCCCCGAGGATCGGGAAGTGCGACCCGTTGGGAATTCCGGACGCGGTCACCTCGGGGCTGCTGAGGTAACGGGGCGCCGTCAGATCGGGGGCAGGAGCCGGGTACACCGCGTCGTCCCGGCCGAAGACCAGCATCACCGGCACGTTGATCTCGGCCAGATGAGCGGTGTCGGCGCCGATCCCGGCGAGCACCGACTGGATCTGGCCGCACGGGTCGGGGCTCGATGCGGGCACCGCCGCACGCACCTCCGGCGTCGCGTCGTGGAAGTAGAAGGTGTCGCGCGAGTTCTTGGCGAAGGTGGCGTAGTTCGGCGGAGCGCCCGCATCGCCGCCGGCTGAACACCGGGAGTACGCGTCGAAGACCTCCTGGGCGGCATACGGGCTGGCGGCGAAGTCACCGAAACCCTGGTTGACCACACCATCGACGTTGTGGAACGTGAACGCCGTGATGTTCGCGACCATCGCGCCGACCGAGGAGCCGCCGAGGTTGACCCGGCTGTGGGGTCTGGCCTGGCCGCCACGGACGGTGTAGTTGCCGGAGCGCAGGGCATCGACCATCTGACCGGCCACGTCCGCCTCGGAGCCGAAGCAGGTGGCGAGGCCATCCGGCTTGTCGCTGCTGCCGTAGCCGAGCCGGTCCACCGCGACCGAGACGTGGCCGAGGGAGGCCAGCGACCGCACGAAGTTGTGGCCGGGGACGTCCAGGTTGAAGTAGTCGGAGGTCCAGGTGACCGCGTGCAGCCACAGGGTGGCGGTCCCGCCGGCCGCGATCGCCTCCTTCGGGCCGACCATCACGCCGTTGACGGTGTAGTCCTTGCCGTCGCTCACGCAGGGCACGCCGGTGCGGTTGGTGTTCTTGACCGCGAAGCTGATCGGCAGTTCGACGATGTCGACCGGGGGTGCCGCGACGGCCGGCACAGCCATCAGACCGGCGGTGATGACGCCGGCCAGGGCGCCGGACAGCAGGGTGCGGACACGCATTGCCCGATCCTGCGTGCTCTTGCCAGCTGATCGCAATGGTCGACCTTCTGCGGTACTCGGCCTGAGCGCGGCTGAGGGCGGAAATGGAACGACCTGCATGTCGTTGCCGATCGCGAACGGGAGGGACTTGATCTCACCGCAGGGGTCCTGCTGCATCGGTAGTCCTTGCCGTCGCTCTGGCAAGCGACGCCGGTGCTGTTGGTGTTCTTCACCTTGAAGCTGTCGGCAGTTGCACCACGTTCGAGCCGGTGGTCGCAGCGGAGGCCGGGGTGGTGAACGTGCTCGCTATGACGATGCCGGCGAAGACGCCGGACATCAGGGATCGGGTCCGCATAGGGCACTTCGGTGGGGGGCGGCGACCGTTCCGGGGGCGTGCGCACAGTCGCCGCGGACAAGTCTCTGTGAATTTCTCAGAGACCGCAATCTCAGAATTAGTGGGTATTTGTAAAGGACTTTCGGGTTTGCCCCGCTCGGACAGCAGGGCTGGACGGTCTGTCCGGACAACAGGTATAACTAAGCATCGGCCGCCGACCCCAGGGAGCCACCGCATGGACCGCACCGTCGACGTCATCGTGGCCGGATCCGGGCACAACGGGCTGATCTCCGCCGCGTATCTCGCCAAGGCGGGTCTGAAGGTCCAGGTCCTGGAGGCCTACAGGACCTCCGGCGGCATGACCTCCACGACCGAGGTCGAGGAATGCCCCGGCTACATGGTCAACGACGCCTCGATCCAGCCGTCGCTGTTCCGGACGACGACGATCATGAAGGACCTCCAACTGGAGGAGAAGTACGGCCTGAAGATGCGGGTCATCGACCCGGTCCACCTGCAGCTCAACTACGACCACACGTCCCTGGGTCTGTGGCGCGACGCGCAGAAGACGGCCGATGAGCTGGCCTACTTCTCCAAGAAGGACGCGGCCGCGCTCAAGGATCTCTACACCGTCATCCACGCCGCGGTCGAGATCGGCATCCCGATGATGCAGACCAGCCCGGTCCGGCCGGATCCGAAGGCGATTCTGGAGATGGCCAAGCAGTCGCTCAAGCACCGCTCCGAGCTGCTCGCGGTCGGCCGCTGGATGCGGGCCACCGAGATCGAGGTCCTCGACGAGAACTTCGAGAGCGACCCGCTCAAGGCGTGTGTGCTGATCGGCCTGCCCTTCATGGCCTACGACTCGGACTTCTCCGGCTGGTCCCTGATCTACCTCGGGATCATCACCAAGTACGGCGTCGCGATGTTCGAGGGCGGCACCGGCCAGTTGCCGCGGGCACTGATCGACCTCATCACCGACCACGGCGGCAGCATCCGCTGCAATGCCGAGGTCGAGCAGATGGTGATGCGCAACGGCCGTGTCGTCGGTGTGCGGCTGAAGAACGGCGAGGAGATCTACGCCCGCCGCGGAGTACTCACCGCGTTCAGTCCCAAGCGGGTCCTGCGCGACCTGCTGCCCGCCGGCACGCTGCCGCCGCACCTGGCCAACCGGGTCGCCAACATCCCGACGCGCTCGCGCGGCTTCGCGGACATGAAGCTCGACGTCCTGACCAAGGGTCAGATCCGGATGGACAAGATCAAGGCCAAGCGTAAGGACGACCTCGACCCCCGCCTCTCCGCGAACGGCTACCACAACTACGAGCAGGTCAAGGCCGCGCAGCTCGCGTGCAAGCGCGGCGAGATGCCCGAGCACATCCCCGGCCTGATGCAGGTCGCCACCGCGCTGCCCTCGAACGCGCACTTCGCGCCGCCGGGCTGTGACTCGCTCTGGTTCTGGTCCGGGCTGACGCCGAACGACCCGGCCATGGGCTGGGAGGCGGCCAAGAAGCAGGCGGCCGAAACGATCATCTCCCAGAGCGATCACTACTACGAGGGCATCGAAGAGCTGCAGGTCTACAGCCGGGTCCGGATGCTGCCCGACATCGAGGAGCGCTTCTTCGCGATGGACGGGTCGGTCTACCACACCGACCCGGTCATCACCCGGTTCGGACCGAACAAGCCGGCCGTTGGCTTCGCCGGGTACTCGACGCCGATCCCGGGGCTGTTCCTCACCGGGTCCGGCACCCACCCGGTCGCCGGCATCAGCGGCATGCCCGGCCAGAACGCGGCGCGCACCATGCTCAAGGTGTTCAAGCGCGAGGACCGCAAGACCAAGGGCGCGGCCGCGGTCGAGGAGGCCCGGTTCTGGGAGGGCGTCGAGACGTCCGACACCTACACGGGGAAGCCGGAGTCGGGCGAGGTCAAGGCCTAGTCCTGGCCTAGTCCTCGTGGGTCCCGCCATGAATCCCAAAGCGAAGCTCGCGCTCCGGGCTGCGGTTGTCGGTGCGCTCAGCGTCGCGGAGATGGGTCCGCCGCCCGGTGCCGACGGGGCGCAACTCGCCAAGGATCTGCTTGCGGTCTACCAGGGCTGGGTGGAGTCGATCACCGCGCGGCGGACTGCGGCGGTGTGGCAGGTGTTGCCGCTGCTGCTGCGCCGGCCCGTGATCACCTCAGCGCTCCTTCAGGACGCCACCGGACTCTCGCAGCCTGCGGCGGACAACGTCATTGCCGGACTTCGCGAGGCCGGAGTCCTTACCAAGGCGGTAGGCGCCCAGCGCTACGTCGTCTGGGTTGCCGGCGACGTCACCCAGGCCGTCGACGACTTCGCCGGCCGAGCGCAGCGGCAGCGCTAGAGACAGTTTTGTACGGTTGGGGCCTGGCCCCGAGGGGACACCTCCGGCCTGATCGGTCCGGCCCGGGTGTGGTTCGATCCTTGCTACCAGCGAGTAGAAGCGAGGAGCCCGTGGCCCTGTCGACCCGGTTCACCGAGACCTTCGGGGTGCAGCACCCCATCGTGTGCGGCGGTATGACCCGCGTCGGCACTCCCGAGCTCATCGCGGCCGTCGCGAACGCCGGGGCCCTCGGCTTCATGCCGGCGCACAACTACCCGGCCCCCGAGGACCTGGTCAAGGAGATCGCGAAGATCCGGGACCTGACCGACCAGCCCTTCGGCGTGAACTTCACGATCCTGCCCTCGCGCAACCCACCGCCGTGGGAGGAGCTCATGCGCGCGACGGTGGAGAGCGGCGTCACCGCCGTGGAGACGGCCGGGCAGAACCCCGAGCCCTACCTGCCGATCTTCCAGGGCGCCGGCGCCAAGGTGCTGCACAAGTGCACCAGCGTCCGGCACTCCCTCAAGGCCGAGCGGATCGGCGTCGACGCGGTCAGCATCGACGGCTTCGAGGCCGCCGGGCACCCGGGTGAGGACGACACCCCCGGGCTGGTGGTGATCCCGGCGCTGGCCGACAAGATCGGCATCCCCTTCATCGCCTCCGGCGGTTTCGCCGACGGCCGCGGTCTCGCCGCCGCGCTCTCCCTCGGCGCCTCGGGCATCTCCATGGGCACCCGGTTCATGTGCACGGTCGAGGCGCCGATCCACCAGAACGTCAAGAACCAGATCGTCGCCAACGACGAGCGCTCGACGAACCTGATCTTCCGTCAGCTGCGCAACACCGGGCGCTACGCCAAGAACGGCGTGACCGACGAGATCGTCCGCATCCTGAATGAGGGCGGGACCTTCGAGGACGTCGCCCACCTCGCGTCAGGCGACCAGGGTGCGATCGTGCTGCAGACCGGCGACCTGGAGGCCGGGGTGTGGTGCGCGGGCCAGACCCAGGGCCTGATCTTCGACATCCCGACCGTCGCCGTGGTCATCGACCGGATCGTCGCCGAGGCCGAGACCGCGATCGACCGGATGGTTGCGCTGCGGCGCTGATGCGGCGCTGATGCGGCGCTGAGCGAGGCGCTGGGCCCTTGTTGACCACGTAACCTTAAGCCTCTAGATTAGCGGTCATGGACGAGGTCTCCATCGACCGCGAGCGACGGATTCGTCGAGCGCTCGATCACCTGCGCAACAACACCACCGACCAGATGGAAGCTCCAAGCACCTTCGTGGCCGCGGAGCACACCGACGCCGGCCTGGCCGAGCGCGAGCGCGACCTGATCTTCGGGCGGGTGCCGACCATCGTCTGCCACGGCTCGGAGATCCCGCAGCCCTACGACTTCGTGACCCAGCAGCTGCCGCGCAACAAGGTCATCGTCGCGCGCCAGCCGGACGGCAGCGTCAAGACCTTCGTGAACCTCTGCCGGCACCGCGGCGCGCTGCTGGAGGAGGACGCGAGCTACACCGGCTGCGGCCGGGCCCGCCTGTTCTCCTGCCCGTACCACCGCTGGTCGTACAACATCGACGGCACGCTGCGCACGATCACCCGGGCCAGCACGTTCGGTGAGGTCGACAAGTCGCAGTACGGCCTGGTCGAGCTCCCCACCGAGGAACGCCACGGCCTCGTGTGGGTCGTGGACGCGGCCGACGCCACCATCGACGTCGCGACCTGGCTGGGCCCGGACATGGACTCGATCCTGGCCGGCTACGGCCTGGCCGATCTGGTGAACGCGCGGGCCGAGGGCTTCGACGAGCCCGTCAACTGGAAGGTCATGCAGGACGCCTTCCTGGACGGGTACCACATCGCCTACGCACACCCGAACACCGCGGCCAAGATCATCCACACCAACCTGATGGCCTTCGAGGACTTCGGCCGGCACTGCCGGTTCGTCGCCCCGCGCAAGACGATCGACAAGTGGCTCGACGTCGACCCGCCCGAGGGCGAGAGTCTGGTCCCGTACGTGACGGAGACTCAGTTCCTCGGTCCGTGCCACACCCTGCTCAAGCAGCCCGACCACTACCAGTTGCTCACCTTCCGCCCGGACCCGGTGCACACGGACCGGTCGTGGATGGAGATGCGCCTGATGGTCACGCCCCAGGAGCGCTCGGGGATGACGCCGGAGCGGTGGACCAAGCTCTGGGACAAGAACTGGGAGATCCTGCTCGCGGTCCTGCACCAGGAGGACTTCCCCCTGCTGCGCGCCTCGCAGACCGGAATGGCCAGCCGCGACGCCGGCTCGATGGTGTTCGGCCGCAATGAGGTCGCCAACCAGGTGTTCCACCGCGAGATGCGCCGGTTGCTGGCCGCCCCCGACCACGAGGTCAGCCCGCCGCTGCCGGCGATCTCGGCCGGTGTGACGGCCACCCCGGCCACCGCCACCCCGGCCACCTCCTGATTCACCGTCAGGTATTGCGTTGATCACCGTCGAGTTTCGCGCCGAGCTCGGCCCCGAGGAGCGGGCCGAGCTCGACGAGATGATCGCCGAGGCGGCGGCCTACGACGCCGAGGCCGGCTTCTCCACGGTCGAGCCCGCCGGTGGTGCGGAACGCGATGCGGATGGTGGCTCCGAGGTATTCCAGGCCGTTGCCCGGCTCAACCCCGGCATGCACGGCTCACCGGACACCCCGCTGGTCGCCTTCCTGCGTCTGGACGTGGACCGGGCCGGGGGTGCGGTCGCGCAACTGCTGGTGCACCGGGATTACCGGTCCCTCGGCATCGGCACGCTGATGCTCGAACTGCTCTCCGAACGCGACGGCGACGGCTGGGCCGGCACCGGTGCGGTCAGCATCAGCGGCTGGGCCCGCGGGGGCCACCCGGCCGCCGAGCGGATGGCCCGCCGCCTCGGCGCCCAGGTCGAGCGCAGCACGTTCAAGCTGATGCGCGGCGATGAGGTGCGGCTGGTCGAGGCCGCTGACGAGGCGTCAGTTCTCATGGCCCGTTCCGAAGGATTCGTGCACGAGCACACCGACGTCTGCTACGTCTGGCGGATCCAGGTCCCGCAGGCGCCGGCCGCTCCCTGAGGGGCAGCTCCCTAAGGGGCTCTGACTCCGGCGTTGTCCAGCGCGCCCTGCAGCATCGCCCGGACCACCTGGGAGAACAGCTGCTCCGTGGTGGGCCAGGGGTTGGCGTCCACGGCGGCGGCGAGCGCGGCGTCGGTCGAGCGGTCGAGGGCGGCGAACGGAGCGTCCCGTTTCTCCGGGGTCTTGGTCGCGGTGATCAACGCGGCCCCGACGGTCAGCGTCTCCAGCCCGTCCAGAATCAGCGCGTGCACCTCGACCGGGACGCCGGCCTCGGCGAGCAGTCGGGCGGCGTTGTCATAGAGCGCGGAGAGGGAGTCGCGGGGGAGGAACTCCAGCAGGATCGGCGCGACGTTGGGGTGGCGCAGAATCGTCCGGCGGAAGTTCACCGCCTGCTCGACGAACCAGTCCATCCAGTGGGCCGGGTCGCGATCCTTCGGGAACGGGGTCTCGCGGACCACCAGGCGGGCAACCTCGGCCATGATGTCGGCCCGGTCGGCGAAGTGGTGGTACAGCGAGGGCGCCCGCACGCCGAACTCCCGGGCCAGCCGCGGCGTGCTGCAGGCCGACAGCCCTTCGGCATCGATGATCCGCAGTGCTGCGGCGATCACGGATTCGCGCGTCAGCAGCGGCGACGAGGGGCGGGGCATGGCAGGAAGTATGCCCTAATCGCTGAAGGTTTCTAGTGGTGAGTACCGGGTCCGGAGCGCCGTTTCCGCAGGTCGGAGGCCTTGGAGCGAATAACCTATAGTGATAAGGTTTACGCAGCCCGAACGAAGGATGCTGCGACGATGCACCGCTACCTGAACTTCATCGACGGCGACTGGCGCGACAGTTCCGCCCCGCGCCTCGACGTCGACAACCCCTCCACCGGCGAGGTCACCGCGACCCTGCCCGACGGGCTGTACGCCTACACCAAGACCAAGAGCCTCTACACCGCGCTGGACACGAATCTCGATGCGCGGCCGTACTCCGCCGTGGGAGGGGAGTGGGAATGACCGGGCGACCACGAGTCCGTCCGGAGTGCAGCGCAAAACTGTCCCGAGCAGGCCGTGATCGTAGAAGAGGTATACCGATGACCACGCTGGAGAACGAGCCGGTCAAGACCGCCGAGTCGCCCGAGATTCAGACCGACTTCGACATCCACGACCCCGCGGGTGTCGAGACCCTCTTCGACGACTACGCCGAGCTGCGGTCGAAGTGCCCCGTCGCGCACTCCACCAAGTGGGGCGGGCACTGGGTGATGACGCGCTACGACGACATCTCTGAGGCCATGCGTACTCCGGAGCTCTTCTCGAGTGAGTGCGTGAACATCCCGCCGACCATCGGCCAGGACGGCCCGATGATCCCGCTGGAGATCGACCCGCCGGACCACACCACCTACCGGCAGATCATGACTCCGCTGTTCTCCCCGACCCGTATGCGCAAGCTGGAGCCGGAGATCCGCGAGATCGTCCTGGAACTCCTCGACTCCATCGGCGACGCCACCGAGATCGATTTCGTTGCCGCGTTCGCCAAGGAACTTCCGACCCGCGTGTTCCTCAAGCTGATGGGCTGGTCCGAGGGCGACGCCGAACGCCTCAACGACTGGACCGACCGCATCGTGCTCGGTCTGCCCGGGGCGTCCGAGGAGGACAACACCGCGTTCCGCATGGAGGCGGCGCTCGAGGTCTACGCCTACTTCGCGGAGCTGATCGACGAGCGGTTCGAGCAGCGCGAGACCGACGGTCCCCGCGAGGTCGACCGCGACATCGACGACATCACCGACGTGCTGGTCAACAGCAAGTTCGGCGACCGCGACCTCACCCAGTTCGAGATGCTCAACATCCTGTTCCTGATGATGATCGGCGGCCTGCACACCGTGCAGGGCCAGCTCGCCCACAGCTGGATCCACTTCGCGCAGCACCCCGACAAGCGCAAGGAACTCGTCGAGAACCCGGAGATCATCCCCGCCGCGGTCGAGGAGATGCTGCGCTACGAGTCGGCGGTCGCCGGTGCGCGCGTGGTCCAGGAAGACGTCGTCGTGGGCGGTGTCCTGCTCAAGGCCGGGGACCGGGTGCTGATTCCGCTGGCCGCGGCGAACCGCGACCCGGAGAAGTTCGACCGGCCGGATGAGATCGACTTCGCCCGTGAGCCCAACCCGCACGTCGCCTTCGGCGGCGGTCGGCACCGTTGCCTCGGCTCGCACCTCGCGCGCATCGAACTCACCATCGCTTTCTCCGAATGGCACAAGCGGTTCCCGGACTACCGGCTCAACCCCGAAGCGCCCTACAAGAAGCACCTCAGCCAGGTCCGCGGCGTGGAGAAGCTGCCCCTGCTGCTGAACCAGTCCCTCTGAGCAACCCTCGAACGCTGCCTACCTACGGAGACACCACATGACCGCCAAGCTCGGCTCCCTCGACTTTTACCAGGCGATGGCCGACCAGTTGAACAACGACCCGGAGTGGGCGGAGAAGGGCAAGAACCTCACCTACGACATGGTCTACAACTACGAGGCCCCGATCGAGGGCTCGTTCTTCTGCCACTTCGAGTCCGGCAAGGTCACCGAGTGCCGGAACGCGAGCCCGGCCGACGCCGAGGCCGCGGACTTCGTGATCAGCGGCAGCTCCGACACCTGGGGCGGCATCTTCAAGAAGGAGATCAACCCGACCGTCGCGCTGACGCGGGGTCAGCTCCGCGTTCGCGGCAAGATGTCGCAGCTGCTGAAGAACATGGCTGCCTTCCAGTACGTCATCGTCGCCATGACCCGGGTGGACTTCGAGTAGTGGCGCGGCAGCGGTTCGGTCTCGAGGGCCCCTCGCACACCGGGCACGACGTCGGTCACTGGGACGGGCTGAAAGCTGGCGAGCTGCGGATCCAGCGCTGCGGGGCGTGCGCGGAGTGGATCTGGGTCGCGCAGCCGCTCTGCCCGTCCTGCCACGCCTTCGACCCGGGCTGGGAAGCCGTCGAGCCCGACGGTGTCGTCTATGCCTGGACGCGGACGTGGCGGGCGTTCCATCCGAGCGCCGAGGTGCCGTACACGACGGTGCTCGTTGAGCTGCCGCAGGCGGGCAATAAGCGCGTTCTCGGTCTGTACACCGGCGCGGACGATCCGGTGATCGGGTCAAGGGTCCGCGGGGAGTTCGAGTCCGCCCCGGACGAGAACAGCTGGCCGCTCATCCGCTGGAGCGCGGTATGAACCTGCGCGGAGCCGCCGCCGTGGTCGGCGTCGGGCAGACCGTCTACTACCAGCGGAACACCGCGCCGCGCAGCACGCGAGGGCTGGTGGCCGAAGCACTGATCGATGCCGCGCGCGACGCCGGCATCGACGTCCGCCAGATCGACGGCTTCGCCTCCTGGGGCGACGACCCGACCGAGGGCACGCACATGGCCACCGCGCTCGGCGTCCACGAGCTGCGCTGGTCTTCCCTCGCCTGGGGCGGGGGCGGCGGCGGCCAGGTGCCCGCGATCCTGCAGGCGGCGGCCGCCATCGCGACCGGCCAAGCGACCTGCGTCGCGGTCTACCGGGGGATGAACCAGGCCGAGGAAGGCCGGATGCCCTACGCCAAGGGGCACTTCGACACCCAGTACTCCGCGCACGGAATTCTGACGCCCGTTCAGGTCTGTGCCATGCGCACCCAGCGGATGCTGGAGATCGACAAGGTCCCCGCGTCGACGCTGGAGGCGCTCGCGTTGGCGGGCTACCACCACGCGCAGAGCAATCCGCGCGCCGTCGCCTACGGAAAGCCGCTCGATGCCGAGGCCTACCGCGCCTCACGCATGATCTCCGAGCCGCTGCGCCGCCACGACTGCTCGCGTGAGAACGACGGCGCCGGGGCGATCCTGCTGATGGCCGCGGACCGCGCGAAGGACACCCGCGGCAAGCCGGCCTACCTCCTCGGTGGGGTGCAGGGCTTCGTCGCCGGCTGGGGCGAGCTCACCGAGAATCAGGACCCGTACACCTCGAACGGCCTGGCTCCGGCGATGGTGGAGCGGCTCTGGGCGCAGTCCGGCGTCACCGTCGACGACGTCGACGTCACCCAGGTCTACGAGAACTTCACCGGCCCCGCGGTGGCCGCGCTGATCGACATCGGCCTGGTGCCGGCCGGTCCCGCGGCCGGCGAGGTGATGACCCTGGAGAACCTGACGGTGGAGAAGGGCCGCCTGCCGATGAACACCGCCGGCGGCAATCTGGCCGACGGGTTTGTGCACGGCATCGGCGTCGTCCTGGAAGCGGCCCGCCAGATCCGCGGCGACTCCCCGAACCCGGTGCCGAACGCGAAGGTCTCGCTGCTGCTCGGCGGCCCCATGGCCCCCCAGGTCGGCGCCGTCCTCTTCGGCTCCGAGGACGCACTCGCCTGAGCCCTAATGTCAGCGAACGCGGTCGCCATAGCGACCGCTCTCGCTGACGCTACGAGGGTCGCGCTCATCCGCGCAGCGACGGGACGAGGTAGGCGAACATCCAGTCGCGGATGCCGTCGTCGTCGAGGCCGAAGCCGGCGCCGGTGGACACGAGAGCGAACTGGTTGAACATGATCCACTGGACCATCTGGTCGACGGAGCGGTCGGTTCGGAGTCCGTGCTGCTCCTGGGCCTCGGTGAGCAGCGGGGTCCAGAACTCGGTGATGATCTCCAGCACCCGCGCGGACTCCAGGAACATCGGCACCAGCTGGGCGAAGTCCGCGTCGACGAGCAGGCGCACGTAGGGGTTCGCGCGCGACTCCGAGACGGTCAGGTACGCCGCGTGCCCGATGCGATCGAGGCCCTTGCCGCGTACCCGCCGCCGGGTCGAGTCGAGGATGTCCTGCACCTGCCGGGCGACCACCTCGAGGATCAGGTCGTCCTTGCTGGCGAAGTAGTAGTAGACGGTCGGCCGCGAGACGCCGAGCGCTCCCGCGACGTCGTCCATGGACGTCGCCTTGATGCCGCGGGCCTCGAAGCAGGCGAGCGCGGCGTCGTGTATCCGCTTGCGGGGATCGGTGCCAAGCGCCGACTTCGGCCCACGCTTGCGCGCGGTCGCGGCGCCTTCCCCCATGAACCGGAGTCTAAGGGGGCTGGTCAGCGGAATGGTCAAGTGGTAAACATTGACAATAAATATGAAACGTCAGAGAAGCAACAGCGGTACGGAACGGTTCCGTACATCTCGGCAGGTCAGCGGCATGCGGGTCGCCCCTTGCAAGCGTTCGCTCGCTAGATCTACGTTCGGACGCGAAGTCCAGACAGTGTATCTAGGTGTTGACGAAGCTCACAAAGCACTTTAGGCTAAAGCCTATAGGTTTCACCGGCGTTGCTGCGGCGCTGTTCCGGCTCGGGTTCATCCGACCGGGCGCACCGCGGCCAGGCGGAAGGGTCACCAGGTGACGATCACGTCGAGGGCCGCAGTCCTCTTCGAGGCTCCGGGCGATTGGGAGATCGTCGAGCTCGAGGTCGACGAGCCCCGTGAGCACGAGGTGCTCGTCCGGTACGTCACCGCCGGCCTGTGTCACTCCGACGACCACGTCGCCAAGGGCGATGTCCCGATGGCGCACCTGCCGCTGTGTGGCGGTCACGAGGGCGCGGGCATCGTCGAGGCGGTCGGCCCGGGCGTACGCAATCTGCAGGTCGGCGACCACATCGTCGCCGCGTTCATCCCGAGCTGCGGCAGTTGCCGCTGGTGCGCGACCGGGATGCAGAACCTCTGCGACAACGGCGCCTTCATGATGATGGGCACCCAGCTCGACGGCACGTTCCGCATGCACCACCAGGGTCAGGACGTCGCGCAGACCTCGCTGGTCTCCACCTTCTCCGAATACTCCGTGCTCCCCGAGTGGGGCGCGATCAAGATCGACAAGGACGTTCCGCTGCAGGCCGCCGCGCTGGTCGGCTGCGGCGTCCCGACCGGCTGGGGCTCCGCGGTCAACGCCGCGCAGGTGCGCCCGGGCGACGTCGTGATCGTGATGGGCACGGGCGGCATCGGCATGAACGCCGTCCAGGGCGCGAAGCACGCCGGGGCGTCGCGGATCATCGCCGTCGACACCGCCGAGTTCAAGCGCACCAGCGCGCTCAAGCTCGGCGCCACCGATGCCTGCACCACGATGAACGAGGCCACCGACCTGGCGCAGTCCCTGACGAACGGTCAGGGCGCCGACTCCGCGATCGTCACGGTCGGCATCGCCGAGGGACAGCACGTCGCGCAGGCCTTCGCCTCCATCCGCAAGGCGGGCACCGTCGTGCTCACCGCGATGGCGAACATCGACTCCAACGAGATCCCGATCAACCTGTTCGAGCTCGCCATGTTCCAGAAGCGGATCCAGGGCGCGCTGTTCGGCATGATGTCGCCGGCCGCCGCGATTCCGTACTTCCTGAACCTGTACCAGAACGGCAACCTCCTGCTCGACGAGCTGGCCACCAAGCGGTATTCGCTGGAAGAGATCAACACCGGCTACGCCGACATGCACGCCGGCACCAACATCCGCGGTGTGGTGGATTTCTGATGGCAGCCACTCTCGCGTCGGCGCTGCGCTGGTGGGCGCGAACCCGCGGCGAGGACGCGGCAATCGTCCTGGAGGACGAGACCCTGTCCTTCCGGGCGCTGCAGGACTGGAGCTCCCGCGTCGGCGCGGACCTCGCCGCCCGCGGGGTGCAGCCCGGTGACCGGGTGGGCGTCCTCGGCGGCAACTCCCTCGAGTGGGCGGCCGGCGCGCTCGGGGTGCTCAAGGCCGGCGGCGTCGTCGTGCCGCTCAACCCCCGGCTCGTCGGGCCTGAACTGCACAAGATCCTGACCGCCGCCGGCGCCTCCCTGGTGATCCACGAGCCCGCTTTCGAGCCGGTGCTCAAGGAGGTCGTCGCGATGGGGGCCAACGTCGAGACCCTCGGTCTCGAAGCGGTGGCCGATCTGCGTGAGGGCGAGAGCAACGACTTCGTCGTCGAGGTCGACCCCGAGGCCCCCGCCATGGTGATCTTCACCAGCGGCACCACCGGCCTGTCCAAGGGCGTCATCTGCACCAACCGCCAGCTGCTGTCGATCGCGTTCGAGGCCAGCCTCACCGAGGAGGGCATGCGCCCGGGCGGCCGCACGCTGCTGGTGCTCCCGTTCGCCTTCACCCCCGGCCTGGTCTGGGGGCTCTCGCTCTCCGCAATTCTCGGCACCACGCTGGTCGTGGAGAAGTCGCTGGACCCGGCCCGCGCCGTCAGCCTGATCGAGCAGCACCGGATCGGCGCGCTGTTCGGCGTCCCGCTGATCTTCGGCGCCATCGCCTCGGCCCCGAACTTCGCCGACGCCGACCTCTCGTCGCTGACCTCCGCCTTCACCGGCGGTGCCCCGGTGCCGGTCCCGATGCTCCAGGCCTGGGCGGCCAAGGGCGTGAAGCTGCGTCAGATCTACGGCATGACCGAGGCCGGCGGCGTCGCCACCGCCACCCTGGTCAAGGACGCCGCCGACCACCCGGACACCTGCGGCACCGGCTCGGTGTTCACGGAGTTCCGCGTGGTCCGTCCCGACGGCACCGACGTCGACCCGGGCGAGAACGGCGAGATCATCCTGCGCGGCCCCGGCATGACGCCCGGGTACTGGGACGACGCCGAGACGACCGCCCAGGCCATCCAGGACGGCTGGATCCGCAGCGGCGACCTCGGCACCACCTCCGCCGACGGCCGACTGAAGTTCGTCGACCGGGTCAAGGACCTGATCATCACCGGCGGTATCAACATCTCGCCGGTCGAGATCGAGCAGGTCATCGCCGCGATCCCCGGCGTCTCCGAGGTGGCCGTGATCCGGGCGCCGGATGAGAAGTTCGGCGAGACCCCGGCCGCGATCCTGGTCGCCGACCCTTCGGTGACCGTCGAGGCGGTCGTCGAACGTTGCAATGCGGAGTTGTCCAGTTACAAGGTGCCGCGTTATGTGGTGCTCCGCGCTGAGCCGCTGCCCAAACTGCCCAACGGCAAGCTCGCCAAGGTCGCGATTCGCGAGGAGTACCGCGACGTTGTAACGAATCACCCCAAGGTCCGTTAAAAGTGACGGGCCACAGCCCTCTGCTTTGTGCTGCAGGAGTACAGACGTGCTCGACAGGTTCGGCAGTCCGGAAAGGGACGCTCATGAGTGGTAGGCACAAGCGGGCCAGCCTCGCCGCCAGTCGGCGCCGGGTTGCGGCGACGGCGGTCGTCACCGTGCTCACCCCCGTGGCCGGCACGCTCGGCGTCGGGGCCGCGTTCGCGGCGGACGACCCGATGGCTCCGGCCAGCACCCAGGCGGACTTCGGCAGTGGCACCTTCCGGGGCCAGGCCGCCGCGGACGGGATCCGAGCCACGATCGCGGTCAAGGACTACCTGATCGTCGAGGACTTCATCGACGGCGGTGGCCCGACGGCGCAGGCCGGTCTGGACAGCCTGGGCGAGAGCACCGCGTTCTCCTCGCTGCCCTACCCGGGCGCGACCGGGGTCGCCTTCCCCGGCCTGGTTTCGACTCTGTCCGGCAAGTCGGTGCCGTCCTACCCGTTCTACGTCTCGAGCCAGAACCCCTCGAACCCTGAGGTGACGGTTCGTCAGCCCGGCTACCTGATGCACGCGAAGTCCGGATCTGACCGCTCCGAGGCCCAGACCGAGGCCGGCGCCGCCACCACCGGCGGCGAGGAGTTCGGCAGCTTCTCCAACGCCTCCGTGGAGTTCCTCGGTGGCACGGTCACCTCGCTCGGCGAGGCCCGCACCCGCCTTGCGGTCGGCGCCTTCCAACTCAACGGAGCCTTCTCCCGCGCGGTGGTCTCGGTCGCCCCCGGGGGCAAGGTCACCAAGACCTCCTCGTTCGAGGCCTCCACGTTCCGCCTCGGCACCTTGGTCATCGGGGTCACCGACAAGGGCCTGATCGCCGGCCCGCAGGGGGCCCCGCTCGACCCGGCCCGCCAGGTCAGCCAGGCGATCACCGAGACCGGCGTGACGGTGAAGTTCCTGCCCGCGGTCGAGACCGCGGACTCGATCCTGTCCTCCGGGCTGGAGATCAGCATGGAGCGCGCGATCCCGAACGTGGGCAGCGCCCGGGGCGTGGTCAGTTACATCGTCGGGCGCACCTTCGCGCAGGCCGACGCGGCCGGATTCACCGCCGGGGCCGGGACCGGCACCCCGGCCGTGGGTACCGACACCGCGGTCGCACCTGGTGCGGCCCTGCCGGCGACGGGCGTCGACGCGGCCGCGATTCCCGGTGTGGTCGCCCCGGGCAGTGCGCTGGGGGTCACGCCCGGCGCCGCCTCGGTGCCGACGGTCAACATCGCCAACGCCTCCGCGGCGCTCACGCCCAATCTGACCGAGATCTCGTTCTACCCGATCCTCGCCGCGATCGTCCCGATCCTGCTGCTCGCCGCCGTCGGCGCGCGCCGCTTTGTCTAAGCCAACACCGCGTTTAGCCCACACAGTGTCTAAGCCAACACCGCGTCTGAGTTAGAGGTCCTGACATGGAATTCGTGAAGTGGTGCCGTCTGCAGTGGGACCGCGCGCTGGCCGTCGCCGCAATTCTCGCCGGCGTGCTGCTCGTCGTGCTCGGTTGGATCGGCGTTTCTGACACCCCGTTCATCGCCAAGCAGGTGCCGTATGTCGTGTCCTACGGCATCGGCGGTCTGGTGCTGGTGATCGTCGGCGCGACGCTGTGGCTGTCGGCGGACATGAACGACGAGTGGCGCACCCTGGACCGCCTCGAGGCGGCCGGGATTGAATCCGGCGCCGCCGCCGTCGACCGGGCGGAGATCGCCGCCCTGGCGCAGCGTGTGCGTGAACTGGAGTCCCGCACCGAACTGACGCGCACGCACTGATGGCCTCTCACGTCGAGCGCCGGCGCCCCGGTGCGCCCCCGAGCCTGATTGCTGCCGCGATCCCCGGCGCGGTCGGCGTGTTGCTGGTCGTCCTGGGCTGGGTGTCGGTCAGTGGTGAACCCGCCTTCGACGACCAGACGGTCGGGCTGAATCTGGCCATCCTCGGTGCCCTCGTGGTCTTCGCCGGGTGCGGCTTCTACCTCTACGTGTTCCGCACGAAGCTCGCGCGCCGGATGAAGGCGCTGCGCGCCCGGACCCTCGGGGAGGAGGACCTCTGATGGATGTCTGGCTGCCCTTCATCGTCGTCGGCATCACCGCGGGCGCCGTTTACGGCCTGGCCGGTGTCGGTCTGGTGCTGACCTACCGCACCAGCGGGGTGTTCAACTTCGCGCACGGTGCGCTCGCGACTGCCGGTGCGTACCTGTTCTTCGAGCTCTGGGTGAAGAACGACGTCCCCTGGTTCCTGGCCGCCGTCATCTCGGTCCTGATCGTCGGGGTGCTCTTCGGGTTCGTCCTGGAACGGGTGGCGAGGCGCCTGGCCAAGGCCGCGCCGTCGGTCATCGTGGTGGCCACCGTCGGTCTGCTGCTGATCATCCAGGGCATCACCTCGAAGCGTTACGGCGCCGAGACCATCACCATCGACAGCTTCCTGCCGACGGAGACCTTCGAGGTCAGCGTCAACGTCGGCTACAACCAGTTGATCATCGTGCTCGTCGGCATCGTGATCGCCGTCGGTCTGGGTCTGCTGCTCTCGCGCACCCGGATCGGCATCGCGATGCGCGGGGTGGTCGACGACTCGGACCTGATGGAGCTCACCGGCCTCGATGGCGCCGCCGTGCGCCGGCTGGCCTGGATGATCGGCGGCTCGGTCGCGGTCATCTCCGGCATCCTGCTGGCCCCGATCGTGGGTCTGGACCCGATCCGCCTGACGTACCTGGTCGTGCAGGCCTTCGGTGCCGCCGCCATCGGACGGTTCCGCTCCCTGCCGTGGACGTTCGTCGGTGGCCTGATCATCGGCGTCGTCGCCGCGATCGGGCAGAAGCTGGAGTCCGAGCACACCTCGCTGGCCGGCCTGCCGTCCTCGGTGCCCTTCTTCGCGCTGTTCGGTGTCCTGCTCCTGGTCGGCAAGCGCGGCCTGCCCACGGCGGCCCCGGTCCGGCGTCAGCAGCCCGAGCACTTCGCGCCGCTGCCGCTGCCGATCCGGGCCGGGGCCGGGATCGCGCTCGGCGTCGTGGTGATCTTCCTGCCGAACCTGGTCGACGCCCGCCTCGCGGTCTATACCAGCGCGTGCGGGCTGGCGATCATGTTCCTCTCGCTGTCCCTGCTGGTGAAGATGTCCGCGCAGGTCTCGCTGTGTCACGCCGCGTTCGTCGCGGTGGGGGCGGTGGCTTTCAGCCGGCTCTCGACCGAGGCGAACCTGCCGTGGTTCCTCGCCCTGCTGGGCGCGGGCCTGATCACGGTGCCGCTCGGCCTGATCGTGGCGCTGCCCGCGGTCCGCCTCGCGGGCATCTACCTGGCCTTGGCCACCTTCGCCTTCGGCCTGCTGATGGAAAACCTGATCTACCGCAAGAGCTTCATGTTCCCCCAAGGCGGCACCCGGGACGCCCCGCGCCCGGACATCCCCGGGGTCGGACTGGCGAATGACAAGCAGTACTTCTACGTCGCCGTCGCCATCCTCGCCGCGGTCATCGTTCTGGTCCTGATCCTGCAGCGCTCGCGGCTGGGCCGGCTGCTGCGGGCGCTCGCGGACTCCCCGCTCGCGCTGTCCACCTACGGCACCGGCACCACCACCACCCTGATGCTGCTCTTCGCGATCTCCGCGTTCTTCGCCGGTATCGCCGGTGGCGTCATCGCGGTCGGCAACGGCGCCGCCGGTCCGGGTGGCCTGGGTTCGTTGCAGTCCCTGCTCTGGGTCGCGGTCATCGCGATCACCGGGATGAACCTGGTCCGGTCCTCGATCCTGGCCGCGCTCGCCCTGGTCGTGCTGCCGTCCTACCTGGCCGACCTCGACGCGGACTACCAGGCCATCGGCTTCGGGGTGCTGGCCATCCTCGCCTCCCTGATCACCGCGTCCGGGTTCGACCCGGTGACCTGGATCAAGGACAACCTGGCCGGGTCCTCCCGGGTCGGCACCAAGGGCCCGATCCCGCAGCGTGGGGCGGACGCGGGCTGGCGACGCGCCAGCTCGAGCCGCAAGGCCCCCGCTCCGGCGCGCGAAGAAGCACCCGAGCTCGCGATGTCCGGAGGCGACCGATGACTGCGAGAACTACGGCACGCGCGGAAAGTGCGGGTCTGCACATCGAGAACCTGGTGGTGCGCTTCGGTGGTGTCACTGCCGTCAATCACCTGACCATGCACGCCCCGATCGGTTCGGTGACCGGTCTGATCGGCCCGAACGGCGCCGGGAAGACCACGACGTTCAACGCGTGCTCGGGAGCGAACTCACCGTCCGAGGGCAAGATCACCTTCGACGGTCACGACCTCTCGGGCGCCCCGGCCTCGGCCCGGGCCAAGTTCGGGATCGGGCGCACCTTCCAGCGGATCGAGCTCTACGACAGCCTCACCGTTGCGGAGAACGTGGCCCTCGGGCGCGAGGCGCGTCTGGCCGGTGTCTCCCCGATCACCCAGCTGATCCCCCGTCGCGGAGAGCGGGCCGCGATCGCGAAGGCGACCGAGGAGGCGATGGCGCAGTGCGGCATCACCGAGGTCGCCAAGGCCCGCGCCGGGCGGCTGTCCACCGGTCAGCGGCGCCTGGTCGAGCTGGCCCGCGCGCTGGCCGGTGACTTCCGCCTGCTGCTGCTGGACGAGCCGTCCTCCGGTCTGGACGCCACCGAGAGCGATGCGTTCACCACGCTGCTCAAGTCCGTCGTGGCCGAGCTCGGTATCGGGATCCTCATCGTCGAGCACGACATGACGGTCATCAGCGGGCTGTGCGACTACGCCTACGTCCTGGACTTCGGCCAGCTCCTCTTCGAGGGCCTGCCGAACGACGTCCTCACCTCCGACCTAGTCCGCAAGGCCTACCTGGGCACCGAGGACCTCGGCATCCACGCGCCAGACGACGAGATCGTGGAGGCCAACGCATGAGCAGCGCAGATGTTCGGCTGATCCTGGAACTGCGGGGCGTCACCTCCGGCTACGGCGAGAAGACCGTCGTGCGCAACCTATCGCTGACCCTGCCCGCAGGTGGGTCGCTGGCGGTGCTCGGCCCGAACGGCGCCGGCAAGACCACCTTCCTCAAGACCTGCTCGGGACTGCTTAAGGCAACCTCGGGCCAGGTTCTGATCGATGGTCAGGACGTCACCCGCAAGTCCACGCACGACCGCGTCAAGGCCGGGCTGTGCCACATCCCGGACCCGCGCGGGATCTTCCCGAGCCTGACGGTCAAGGAGAATCTGATCCTGCAGGCTCCGCGCGGCGGGGCGTCCGCCGCGATCGAGAAGGCCGCAGCGGCGTTCCCGCGCCTCGGCCAGCGCCTGACCCAGACCGCCGGGACCATGAGCGGTGGCGAGCAGCAGATGCTCGCGGTCGCCCGGTCCTACATCCAGAACCCGAAGGTCGTCCTGCTCGACGAGGTCTCGATGGGGCTGGCGCCCAACCTCGTCGACGAGATCTTCACCTTCCTCGCCACGCTGAAGGACACCGGCGTGGCCCTGATCGTGGTCGAACAGTTCGTTCACCGTGCCCTGGCGCTGTCGGACTCCGTGGTCGTGATCGCCCGCGGAACGATCCGGCTCTCCGGTCGTTCCGATGAATTCGGCGAGGACGAGATCTTCGACGCCTACGCCGGCACCGCCCCCCAAGGAGCCTCTGCCCATGTCTAGGAGCGTGCCCGTGTTTAGCCGAACCCATCGCGCGAGAGGCACGGCCCTGATCGCCGGGACCGCCGCCGTCGCCGTGCTGCTGACCGGGTGCGGGGGTACCCGGGAGAGCGACGAGGCCATCGAGGCCGCCGCCGGCATCGGGCAGATCGTGACCGTCCCGCAGGCTGATGCCGCCACCGGCGCCCTTCCGGTCGACCCCGGTACCGGTGCGGTCGCGACCGACACCGGCGCCCTCCCGGCGG
>NZ_JACDFE010000045.1 GCF_013815995.1 Sporichthya sp. | reverse complement strand
GGGCCGCCGCGACCGCGACGTTGGCCGCGCTGCCGCCGAGATACTTGCCGAAGCTCTCGACGTCCTCCAGCCCGACGCCGACCTGCAGCGGGTACACGTCGACGCCGATCCGACCGATCGTCAGGACCTCCGGCGCCGTCGGGTTCATCGGGCCACCGTTTCGCGCATGGATGAGCAGAACCCCGCGACACGCCGCGGAATCGCTCTCTTGGATGCCGATGCGGTCATGGATGCGCGAATCCCCGGGGGCCTACGCGCCTACCGCGGCCCGCAGGTGGGCCAGGCTGGCGTTGACGTCGGCCCGGATCGCGTCGGCGGCCTCGGCGTCGGCGGCCTCGGCGGTCCCGGCCGCTCCCCGTGGCGTCGGCAGGATGCGGTCCTGCTCCAGCACGTACCAACCGGCGTAGCCGGCGCTCTCCAGCGTCTCCATGATCTCGGCCACCCGGGCGTCGCCCTCGCCGAGCGGCCGGTACATCCCGGTTCGCACGGCGTCGGTGTAGGTCAACTCGCCCGCGCGCACCCGGGCCGCCATGGCCGCGTCCACGTCCTTGAGGTGCACGTGCTTGATCCTGGCGGTCGCCACCTTGGCCAGTGCGAGCGGGTCCCCGCCGCCGGCCAGGCAGTGCCCGGTGTCCAGGCACAGGCCGATGGTGGCCGCAGCCAGCACCCGGTCGACCTCCTGCGGGCGCTCCACGATCGTCCCGACGTGCGGGTGCAACGTGGCGAGCAGCCCGTGCTCCGCGGCCGCGTCGGCGAGGCGGTCCAGGTTCATGCAGAGCAGCGTCCAGGCGTCGTCGTCCAGCACCGGCCGGGCGTCGTAGCCGTCCTGCCCGCTCACCGCGGCGAGGACGACCACACCGGCCCCGGCCTCGGCGAAGGCGCGGAACAGCGAATCGAAGTCCGCGGGATCGATCTCGGCTGTGTGCGCGACCACCGGGACGAACCCGCCGACCGCGCTCATCCCATGGCGGCTCAGCGCGGCGGCGCGATCTGACCCAGCATCAGGAAGGAAGCCGTCCGGGCCGAACTCACTCGCCGCGAGCCCGGCGGCGGCCATCTCGGCCAGCACCAGTTCGACCGGGAGCTGGTAGCCCCAGCCGGGCACCTCGCAGACGCCCCAGGAGATCGGGGCGCCGGCCAGGCGCTGGGCCCACGGCCGCGCAGCACCGGGTCGAGCCATCCGCTGCCGCGGACAACCCGCAGCTTCAGTGTTCACAGCCTCGCTCATGTCACACCTTCCGCGACGGAGAGCCCGCGGCCGCCGTGCTGGCCGGGAACCGTCGGGCCGCCGGACTCGATCTCGCAGATCGAGACCGGACGGCGCTCGCGGCGGGAGATCTCGCAGGCCTCGGCGAGCACGAAAGCAGCCAAGGCGTCGGCGACCGTGCAGCGACTGGTGCCGCCGCCGCGGACCAGCCCGACGAAGGCTGCCATCTCCGCGGCGTAAGCGCCGGCGAAGCGTTCCAGGAAGCCGGGGTAGGCCGGGGCATGCGGGTAGGTCATCGGCTCCATCGACCGGACCGGGGTGCGCTGGTCCAGCCCGACCGCAACCGAGTCGCGGTGGCCACGGACCTCCATCCGGACGTCGTAGCCGGCCAGGTTGTAGCGGCTGGCCGAGAGCATCGCGAGCGAGCCGTCGGTCATCGTCAAAGTGACCGCAACCGCGTCGACGTCGCCGGCCAGGCGGATGTAGTCATCGCCGAGGTTGGCGCCAGTGGCGTAGACCTCGACGACCTCCTGGCCGCTGACCCAGCGCAGGATGTCCAGGTCGTGCACCAGGCAGTCCCGGAAGATGCCGCCGGAGACCGTGACGTAGGCCGCGGGCGGTGGCGTCGGGTCCAGGGTGTGACCGGTGATGGTGTGCACCTGACCGAGTGCGCCGGAGGCGACCGCAGCCTGGGCGGCGACGTAGCCGGCGTCGAAGCGACGCTGTAAGCCGACCTGGACCACACCACCCATCGCCTGGATCCGGTTCAGGACCGCGCGGGTGCCGGCGATGTCCGGGGCGACCGGCTTCTCGCAGAACACCGGGATGCCGGCCTCGACCCCGCGCAGCATCAACGCCGCGTGGGTGTCGGTCGGCGTGGCGACGACCAGGCCGTCGACGCCGGCCGCGAGCATCGCGTCCACGTCGCCCGCGCAGGCGACCCCGAGGTCCTCTGCCGCTGCCTGGGCCCGGCCCGCGTCCGCGTCGGCCACGACCACATTTGCCGCCCCGACGGCAGCCACCAAGTTCTGGGCGTGCAGCGCTCCGATGCGCCCTACGCCTGCGACCCCTATCCGCACTTGAGTCCCCCCGAGAGACGTGTCTTCTCCCCAAGCCTCCCGCTTCCAGGCCAAACGCGCATCAACATCCCGCTATCGGTGGCCGGACGGTGGACCCGCAATTCCGGTAAGCCGGACCTAGCGGACAGGTAAGCCCCGAGACGACTCTGGCCGCGGGCCCGGGCTATCGCAGGTACTCGATGGCCCGGCCACGCGGCCAGAGTGAGATTCCGGTGCGGGCGCCTACGTGCGCAGGGCCTCCAGGGCGGAGTCGATGTCGGCGCTGGCGGCCCGGTTGAACGGGAGCTTGGCGAGCATCGAGCCCATCATGCAGGTGTTGGAGACGGCCGCGAAGGTGAGTCCGCCGCCGATGGCGCCGGAGAGGAACTTGGCTTTCGGGTACTTCAGGCTGAGCGCGATACCGGTCAGCACGAGGGAGCCGGCGACCAGACGGACCTGGCGCTCGATCGTCCAGGCGGAGGCGCCGCCGTCGGTCTCGCCGCCGACGGACTCCCAGGCAGCGAGGCCGCCGTCGAGGACCGAGACGTTGGTTCGGCCCTTGGCCCGCAGGGTGTCGGCGGCGATCTTCGCCCGGCCGCCGGACTGGCAGACGACGACGAGGTCGGTCGCGCTGCCGGCCAGGGCGTCGGCGTGGGCGTCGAGGTCACCGAGCGGGATGTTGTGCGAGCCCGGGATCCGGGCCGCGGCGAACTCGCCGGGCGTGCGGACGTCCAGCAGACGGACCGAGCCGTTCTGCTGGCGCAGGGTCGTCGGGCTGAGGGTGTCGGGCAGGCTCATCACGCGCTCCTCGTTCGGGTGCCAGGCGGTCAGTCTACGCCGGGCGGAGTCAAAGTAAACTTGTGCAGTCGACTTTCGGTCGTGGGACTTTCGGGCTAACACCCTGCGGCGCCGTCTGCTCCCCCGCGGGCCCGGGCCAGATCCTCAGGGGTGTCGATGTCAGCGGCGTCGCCCAGGTCATCGCACTCGACGCCGGTGATCTGGTCGGGGTGCGCGGCCAGGTACGGGCGGGCCCCCTGGTCGCCCTCGGCCAGCCGGGACACCTCGGCCCAGGTCGCGCGATCGAGCAGGACGGGGTTACGCCGTTTGCCGCCGTAGGTCGCGGTGGCCACGATCGCGCCGTCGGCGTGCGCCGCGAGCAGTCGAGAGACAACCGCGGCCGGAATCCCGGGCTGGTCCACCAGCGAGATCACCGCCGCCCGCGCGGTCCCGCCGGCCAGCACCGCAAGCCCGACCCGCAGTGAGGAGCCCATGCCGGTGGCCCAGGCCGGGTTGGCGACGACGCTTGCCCCGGCCACGTCGAACGGGGCGGCGCCGGAGACCACGACGACCGGGTCGCAGCCACCGTCGCGCAGGACCCGGACGGCCCGGTCGACCAGGCGCACTCCCGCGATCTCGACCAGCGCCTTCGGCTGCCCGAGCCGGCTGCCCGACCCGGCGGCGAGCACCAGCCCGGCAACGGTCACGGTCGGCTCAGATCAGGGCTTCGTCGGAAGCCTGCGAGAAAGCCGGCCCGAGGTGCGCGGTGTCGTTGACGCGGCGCACGATCGGCAGCCCGTCGTGCACGATCAGCTGGCTGACCGAGCAGTTGTCGACGTGCATGAACGCCATCGGCGAGCAGCCGGTGGCGAGCGCGATCGCCGCGCCGATGACCCCGCCGTGGCAGACCACGGCGATCCGCTCCCCCGGGTGCGCGTCGACGACGAGCTTCAGGCCGGCCCGGACCCGGGCCGTGAACGCCTCGTCGCCCTCGCCGTTCGGGACGTCGTCCCAGCTGCCCTCGCGCATCAGCGTCAGGATCATCGGGTCCTGCTGTTCCAGGCGGCGGCGGAACTCCCCGCCCTCCCAGTCGCCGAGCTGGATCTCGCGCAGCTCGGGCACCACCACCGGGGTCAGGCCGGTGAAGGAGGCCAACGGCGCCGCGGTCTGCTGGGTGCGGATCAGGGTGGAGACGTAGAGGGCCTGGATGCCCGCACGGGACATCCGCTCGGCCATCGCCGCCGCCTGCCCGTGGCCCTTGTCCGAAAGCTCGGGATCGGCCTGGCCGGTGTCGGTGCGCCGGAAGTTGCTGGCCGTCATCCCGGCCGACTGACCGTGCCTGATCAGCAGCACGTCGGTCGCCCCTTCGGGCACCTGGAAGCCCTTCTGGGGGTACGCAATTTCGGCGCTCGACGTGTCCACGGACATGCCCTGTACCTCCAGCTGCCGACCCGGTCGCGTCCGTTATCGACGTTACCGCGATCCTGTACTCGGCAATTCCGCCAGCACAGTGACGCAGCTGACACAGGAGTACGACGCCATGGGCCGCCTCGCGCAGACCGAGAACCTCACCGACGTGCAGCAGGAGATCCTGCGCACCGTTGTGGACTTCGTCGAGAAGGAGATCATTCCGACCGCCCAGGCGTTGGAGCACGCCGACGAGTACCCGCAGAAGATCGTCGACGGAATGAAGGAGATGGGCCTGTTCGGGCTCACCATTCCCGAGGAGTACGGCGGCCTCGGTGAGTCCTTGCTCACCTACGCCCTGGTGGTCGAGCAGATCGCCCGCGGCTGGATGAGCGTGTCCGGCATCGTGAACACGCACTTCATCGTGGCCTACCTGCTGATGCAGCACGGCACCGAGGAGCAGAAGCAGAAGTACCTCCCGCGGATGGCCGAGGGCGAGCTGCGGGGCGCGTTCTCGATGTCCGAGCCGGAGTGCGGCTCCGATGTCGCCGCCATCAAGACCAAGGCCAAGGAGGACGGCGAGGACTTCGTCGTCAACGGCGCCAAGATGTGGCTCACCAACGGCGGCTCGTCCAGCCTGGTCGCGGTGCTGGTGAAGACCGACGAGGGCGCGGAGTCTGTCTACAAGAACATGACCGTCCTGCTGGTCGAGAAGGAGCCGGGCTTCGGCGAGGTCGCCAAGGGCCTGCTGATCCCCGGCAAGATCGAGAAGATGGGCTACAAGGGCGTCGACACGACCGAGATGGTCTTCGACGACTTCCGAATCGCGCAGGAGCACGTGCTCGGCGGCGCAGCGGGCCGCGGTCGCGGTTTCTACCAGATGATGGACGGGGTCGAGGTCGGCCGCGTGAACGTGGCTGCGCGCGGTTGTGGAGTGGCCCTGCGTGCCTTCGAACTCGGCGTCCAGTACGCCCAGCAGCGTCACACGTTCGGCAAGATGATCGCCGAGCATCAGGCCGTGCAGTTCCGCCTGGCCGACATGGCCTGCAAGGTCGAGGCCGCGCACCAGATGATGACGATGGCCGCGCGGAAGAAGGACTCCGGGGAGCGCAACGACCTCGAGGCCGGCATGGCCAAGTACCTGGCCAGCGAGTACTGCCGCGACGTCGTCGAGGACTCCTTCCGCATCCACGGCGGGTACGGGTTCTCCAAGGAGTACGAGATCGAGCGGCTCTACCGCGAGGCCCCGATGCTGCTGATCGGCGAGGGCACCGCGGACATCCAGCGGATGATCATCGGCCGGCGCCTGCTTGAGGACTACAAGATCCGGACCTGATGCCCCGTCATTCCTTGGGCGTCTCGTTCATCCGGTAGCAGGCGTACTGCAGGAGGATCGAGTAGACCTGCTGGCCCAGCTCGTAGGTCGGCGTGAACTGCGCGGTGCTGAAGCGCTTGATGATGATCGGGACCACCTTGGTCTCGAACATCCCGGTCTGCATCTGCACGCAGGTGGCCCGGATCTTCTTGACCGCGGCTCCGTCGGTGGTGACCAGGCGGGGTTCGACCTTGCGCAGCTCAGCGACGACAAGGCCCTGCCAGCCGCCGAGGGTCTGAGCGGACACGGCGTCGGAGGTCGTCGGCACCACGATCTCCGGCGCCACCGTCGCGGCGGCGGAGGCGCCCTTCATACCCTTGCCGGCCTTGCCCGGCTTGTCGGCCGTGTCGGCGTTGGCGGTCGGCGACGCGGAAACGCTGGCGATCGTCGCCTCGGCGGCGGCCGCGTCAGGAGCGTCGTCGGACCCGCCGCACCCGGTCAGGGCGAGAGCGGCGACCAGCGCCAGGACCACACGTCGAGCTGCCATGACTCGGACGCTAACTCCGTAATGTCACCGCCATATGAACCCGCGTTTCCGATGGGGACGCGGCCGCGGACCGGGGTCAGGGGGCGAGGCCGCGCACGATGGTGTCGAGCAGCCGCTCGTACGTGGCACCGGCGTCGTCGGTGAGCACCAGCGAGTGCAACTCCAGCGCGACCGCGCCGTGCACCGCGTGCCAGATCTGCTGGGCGACCTCGGTGACGTCGCCCTGCCGCAGCACGCCCGCCGCCATCGCGTACTCGACCCGGGCCAGCAGCTCACCGAAAGCCTGCATGGAGGCCTCGGCGACCTGGGCCGAACCCAGCCCGATCCGGGCCAGGAAGATCGCCTCGTAGTGCTGGTCGTTGGCGAGGGCCCACTCCCGGTACCGCCTGCCGC
Organism: Sporichthya sp.; assembly: GCF_013815995.1. Lineage (GTDB taxonomy): Bacteria > Actinomycetota > Actinomycetes > Sporichthyales > Sporichthyaceae > Sporichthya. Next base: position 14,997 of record NZ_JACDFE010000045.1, on the reverse strand, counting down.
CGGCCTTGAGCCGCTCGGCCGGGTCGGGCTCCTCGTGGCGGGCGACGGCGCTGCGGAAGTCCCCGATCGCCCGGATCAGCAGCGCGTCGACCAGGCCGTCCTTGCTGCCGAACCGGCTGTAGACGCCCATCGGCGCCACCCCGGCCTCGGCGGCGACCGCGCGCACCGTGACCCCGGCGAGACCGTCCCGGCGGAGCACCGCATCGGCCGCCCGGAGCAGGGACGATTCGACGTCCTGGCTCGGCGTGCGCTGGGGTGCGAGGCGGGGCGGGGTCACGCCGTCATAGTGCACCCCGAAGCTGAATAGAACAACGTTCCACTACTCCGCGGGGCGGACCCGGAGGCCGGACAGGGCCAGCTCGACGACAGCGTCGGCGAGCGCGGCCTCGCCGAGCTCACCGCCGGGGCGGTACCACTCGGTGAGGGAGTTGATGAGGCCGAAAACCAACCGGGCCGCCAGGGCGGGGTCGGCGCTGATGCGCAGGTCCCCCTCGGCCTCGGCTGCGGCCACCAGCGCGGTCACGCGGTGGTCGAATTCACGCCGTCGGGCCAGGGCCGAGCGTTCGGTCTCGGTGTTGCCGCGCACCCGCAGCAGCAACGTCACGTGCGGGAGCTCGGCGACCAGCAGGGCGACCGAACCGCGCAGCAGCTCCTCCAGCCGGCGCACTGCTGCGCCCTCCCCGGCCTCGGCCGCCTCCAGGGCCGCGAAAAGCCCACCCAGAGCGCGATCCAGGGACCGGCGCAGCAGCTCTTCCTTGCCCTTGACGTGGTGGTAGAACGAGGACTTGGTGATGCCGGCCGCGCGCGCCAGGTCGTCCATACTGGTGCCGTCGTAACCGCGCTCGCCGAAGACCTCGACGGCGACCGCGAGCAGGGACTCGACGTCGTAGCGGCTGCGCTTTTCGACGGTCACTTCCACCGGCTCTGCGCTCATCGCAGGTCCAGCACACGCCTGGCCTTACCGACGGAACGCTCGATCGCACCCGGCTCGCCGACCTCGACCTTGGCGCCGAGTCCGAGCTCGGCGAGCAGCAGGGCCTGCAGCGCGCCGGCCAGGTCGTCGTAGCGGGAGGCCTCGACGTCGGGGCGGGCCTCGGTGCGCACGGTCAGGACGTCGAGACGGTCCGGGCGGGTGAGCACGCAGAGGAAGTGCGGTGCGAGTCCCTCGACACGCAACACCATCTGCTCGACCTGGCTCGGGTAGGCGTTCGCGCCGCGCACGATCATCATGTCGTCGGCCCGGCCGGTGATGCGCTCGATACGCGGCATGCCGGGCCGGGAGGTGCCGGGCAGCAACCGGGTCAGGTCGCCGGTGCGGTAGCGGATCACCGGGAAGGCCGCCTTGGTCAGCGAGGTGAGCACCAGTTCGCCGCGCTCCCCCTCCGGCAGCGGGACCCCGGTCTGCGGATCGATGATCTCCGGCCAGAAGTGATCGGCCCAGATGTGCAGGCCGTCCTTGGAGTCCACGCATTCCTGCGCGACGCCGGGGCCCATCACCTCGGACAGGCCGTAGATGTCGACGGCGTGCATACCGAACCGGGCCTCGATCTCCACGCGCATGCCCTCGGTCCACGGCTCGGCGCCGAGGATGCCGACCTGCAGCGAGTTCTCCGCGGGGTCCAGGCCCATCCGCTCCATCTCATCGCCGATCGCGAGCAGGTAGGACGGAGTGATCATGATGACCTCGGGCCGCAGATCCGCGATCAGCTTGATCTGACGCTCCGTCATGCCGCTGGAGACCGGGACGGCGGTGCAGCCGAGCTTCTCGGCGCCGTAGTGCGCGCCGAGGCCACCGGTGAACAGTCCGTACCCGTAGGCGATGTGCACGGTCATCCCGGGACGGCCGCCGGCCGCGCGGATCGAGCGGGCCATCAGGGTGGCCCAGGTGTCCAGGTCGCCGGCGGTGTAGCCGACCACGGTGGCCAGCCCGGTCGTGCCGGAGGAGGCGTGAATGCGGGCGAGCTCAGCGCGCGGGACCGCGAAGCGGCCCCAGTTGTCCGCGCGCAGATCGGCCTTGGTCGTGAACGGGACCTTGGCCAGGTCGGCCAGACCGTGCACGTCGTCGGGGTGTGCGCCGGCGGCGTCGAAGGCCGCTCGGGTCGCGGTCGAGTTCTCGTAGGCGTGGCGCACCGACCACCGCAGCCGTTCCTCGGCGACGGCGGCGACCTCGTCGGCCGAGGCGGTCTCGATGGGGTCCAGTCCACCCCGGGAATCTGCACTCATGTCAGCCGCTCCGTGATCCGCCAGGGTCGATTGGATTGGCGGCCGCCCCCGGTTGGGTCTCGCCGATGGTGCGTGAACGGCCACGGAACTCCGCGACGATCTCCGCCCCTCCGTCGGAGGTGCCGCGCGTGACCGTGACGTCGTAGATGCCGCTGCGCCCGAACCGGGTCCGCTCGACCGCGCGGGCGGTCAGGACGTCGCCGGGTGCGGCGGCCTTGCAGAACGTGATGTCGGCGCCGGCCGCGACCGTCATCGGGCCATGGCTGTTGCAGGCCAGCGCGAACGCGGTGTCGGCCAGGGTGAACAGCACGCCGCCGTGGCAGATGTCGAAGCCGTTGACGTGTTCCTTGGTGACGGTCATCGTCACCGTCACCTCGCCCGGCGCGGCGTCGACCAACGAGATCCCGGCGGCGCCCGACGCCCGGTCGCCCCGCATCATCGCGTGCGTGACCGCGTTCGCGACCTTCATCGGATCGAGGCCGGATTCCGTGCTCATCGGTCGTAGTCCACGGTTACCTCGTCGCTGGTCGGCCGGGCCTGGCAGGTGAGGACGAAGCCGCGCTCGAGCTCGTCGGGTTCGAGGGCGAAGTTGGCGTCCATCTGCACCGTCCCGCTGTTGACGGTGGCCCGGCAGGTGCCGCACACCCCGCCGCGGCAGGCGAACGGCGCGTCCGGGCGCAACCGGAGCACGCCGTCGAGCACGGTCTCCTCGGGGCTGATCTCGATCTCCCCGCTGCGCCCGTCGAGGGTGAAGAACACCGTGCGGTGCGGGCCCTCGATCGGGCCGTCGAGGACCGGCCGGGCCGGCAACGGGCCGACGTGGAAGAGCTCGCGGTTGATCCGCGACGCCTCCACCCCGCGGGCGATGAGCACCTCGGACCAGGCCGCGACGGCGTCGTTCGGACCGCACAGGTACCAGGCATCGGCGTCGAGCGGCACCAGCGGCCCGAGCACGCCGTCGAGCTTGGCGGCGTCGAGCCGGCCCGCCCGCAACGGCGAGGCCTGTGGTTCGCGGGAGAGGAAGTGCAGCAGCTGGAAGCGCGCCGGGTGACTGTCCTTCAGATCTGCCAGCTCCTCGCCGAACATGATCTGGGCGGACCCGCGAGAACCGTAGAGCAACGTCATGGTGCTCGCGGGCTCGGCCGCCAGCACGCTGGCCACGACCGAGAGCACCGGGGTGATTCCCGACCCGGCCGCCAACGCGACGTGGTGGCGGGCCGTGTCGGGACGGAGGTCCGTGCCGAACTCCCCCATCGGCGTCATGACGTCCAGCTGCATGCCGGGGCGCAGGTCGCGCACCGCCCAGCCGGAGAACGCGCCGCCGGGCAGCCGCTTGATGCCCACCCGCAGTGGACCGCCGGCCGGCGAGGCGATCGAGTAGCTGCGCCGGCTGTTCGGGGCACCGTGGTCGCTGCGGATCGTCAGGTGCTGGCCAGGGCGGAACGTGTAGGCCGCGGCGAGTTCGGCGGGAACGTCGAAAGTAACCGCGACCGAGTCCGAGGTCAGCGGCTCGACCGAGGCCACCGTCAGGAGGTTGAAGGCAGCGCGGGCGCGCGGCGGTGCTGCCGCTTCCACAGTCATCAGTGCGCCTTCATCCGCTCGAAGGGTTCCTTGCACACGTTGCAGGCATGCAGCGCCTTGCAGGCCGTGCCGGAGAACCGGGAGAGCTCCCGGGTGTCCATCGAACCGCACTGCGGGCAGCGCACGCTCAGCGTCAGGCCGATCGGGCCGGTGCTCGGCCCGGGGGGCGCGATGCCGTGCTCCTCCAGAGTTGCGCGGCCGGTGTCGGTGATCCAGTCGGTGGTCCAGGCCGGGGCGAGCACCGTGCGGATCTCGACGCCAGTGGCGCCGGCCGCGGTCGCCGCAGCACGGACATCCCCAGCGATGGCCTCCATCGCCGGGCAGCCCGAGTAGGTCGGGGTGATCGTGACGGTCACCTGGGTGCCGTTGACCTGCACGTCGCGCAGGATGCCGAGGTCGGCGATGGTGATCAGCGGCAGCTCGGGGTCCAGCACGGCCGCCACCGCCTCGCGAATGTCGCTGCGGATGACATCCGTTGCTCCAGGGGCGGAGGTCACCACTGGGCCCCCGGGTGCTCCAGATGCAGCGAGGTCATCTCCTCCAGCAGCGCGCCGAACTCCGGCGTGTGAATCCCGGAACGGCCGCCGCCCGGCGCGGGCGTCATCTGAGGCACCGTCAGCGTGGCCTCGGCGAGCACGCTCTCGACGTACCTGGTCCAGGCCGGGCGCAGCGCGGCCGGGTCCACCGCGGCACCGAGTCCGACCAGTCCGGCGGTGGCCGGGTCCGGGGCGAACAGCTCGTCGGCATACGGCCACATGGCCGCCAGCCCGTCCTGCATCCGCCCACGGGAGACCTTGGTGCCGTCGCCGAGGCGCAGCGTCCAGAGGCTGGCGTGGTCACGGTGGTAGGCGACCTCCTTGACCGCCTTGCCGGCCAGCCCCGCCAACGTCGGGTCGGCGCTGGCGGTCAGGGCGTCGTAGAGCTCGAACTGGTAGGCGGAGAACAGCAGCTGCCGGGCGACCGTGGCGCCGAAGTCACCGTTGGGCCGCTCCACCAGGTGCACGCAGCGGAACTGCTCGGGCGCGCGGCGGTAGGCCAGCGCGTCCTCGTCCCGACCGTCGAAGGACCCGGCGTAGGTGAGCAGGGTGCGGGCCTGGCCGAGCAGGTCGAGGGAGATGTTCGCGAGCGCGACCTCCTCCTCCAGTTCGGGGGCGTGGGTAACCCACTCGATCAAGCGCTGGCCGAGGATCAGCGCGTCGTCGCCGAGGGCGAGGGCGTAGGCGGCAACCGGGCTGGTGCTCAGGGTCGCGCTCCCCTCCTCGCTCGTTCCTGGCTCGTCGGCTCGGCTGCTCCCGATCACAGGTGGTCGACCTCCGGCGGCAACGTGTAGAAGGTCGGGTGCCGGTACACCTTGTCGCCGGCCGGGTCGAAGAAGGAGTCCTTCTCCTCCGGGCTGGACGCGGTGATCGAGCCGGCCGGGACGACCCAGATCGAGACGCCCTCCTGCCGACGGGTGTAGAGGTCACGCGCGTTGCGCAGCGCCATCTCCGCGTCCGGGGCGTGCAGGCTCCCGACGTGCGCGTGCCCGAGGCCGCGACGCGGCCGGACGAAGACCTCCCACAGCGGCCATTCGCTCACCCGGCCACCTCGCTGCGCTCGGTGTCCGGCTTCGCCGGGGACCTGTGCCCATGTGGTCGCTCGCTCCGCTCGCTCATGCTGCGCCAACCTTCGCGGCCTGCTTGCGCGCGTACGCGGTGGCGGCCTCGCGGACCCACTCGCCTTCGGTGTGCGCGGCGGTGCGACGCTCGATGCGCTCGGTGTTGCACGGGCCGTCGCCCTTCACCACACGGGCGAATTCTTCCCAGTCGATCTCGCCGAAGTCGTGGCTGTTGCGCTCGGCGTTCCAGCGCAGGTCGTTGTCCGGCAGCCGGACACCCAGGACGTCGGCCTGAGGGACCGTCATGTCGACGAAGCGCTGCCGCAGGTCATCGTTGGAGTGGCGCTTGATCTTCCAGGCCATCGAGGCCGAGGAGTTGGCCGAAGCGCCGTCCGGCGGGCCGAACATCATCAGCGAGGGCCACCACCAGCGGTTGACCGCGTCCTGCAGCATCGCGCGCTGACCGTCGGTGCCGTCCCGCAGGGCGAGCAGCATCTCGAAGCCCTGCCGCTGGTGGAAGGACTCCTCCTTACAGATCCGGATCATGGCGCGGGCGTACGGGCCGTAGGAGCAGCGGCACAACGGGACCTGGTTGACGATCGCGGCGCCGTCGACCAACCAGCCGATGACGCCGACGTCCGCCCACTCCAGCGTCGGGTAGTTGAAGATCGTCGAATACTTCTGCGCGCCGGTGTGCAGCCGGTCGAGCAGGTCGGAGCGGTCCACCCCGAGGGTCTCCGCGGCCGAGTACAGGTACATCCCGTGGCCGGCCTCGTCCTGCACCTTGGCCAGCAGGATCGCCTTGCGCCGCAGCGACGGCGCTTTGGTCAGCCAGGCGCCCTCCGGCTGCATCCCGATGATCTCGGAATGGGCGTGCTGGGCGATCTGGCGGATCAGGGTCGCCCGGTACTTCTCGGGCATCCAGTCCCGGGGCTCGATCCGCTCGTCGGCGGCCAGCACCGCGTCGAACTGCTCCTGCTGTTCCATGTCCCGCTCCCGTTACCCGACCGAATGTTCGGTTGGGTCAAGACTAAGCGAGAGGGCGCCCGGGAGTCAACGAAGGCGGACAGATGATGCCCTGACGTCCGACGAAGCGTGCGTTATAGCGCACAGTTCTTCGGACGCTGCGGCTCGAGCTCCGCAGCCAGCCCTTCGTGCAGCTGGGTCAGAGCGAATTCGTAGCGGCCGAAGACCACGTCCTCGGTGCGGGCCGCGAATCCGCGCTGGACGCCCTCGGCCATCGCGCGGTCCTCGAGCAGACCGGTCTCGACGAAGGAGATGTCGCGGTGGACGGCCTCCGGGATCGAGCCGTCCTCGGCGGGGAGCGCAATCTTGGAGATGACGAGCATCGAACTGGTCTGACTCACCGGCTCGACCACCACGAACGCGCTGTGCGCCGTCAGCCGGGCAATGATCGCGTTCGGGAAGATGTGGTCGACGATCGTCAGCGCCTTGCCGAGGTGCCACTGCTCGGGCGGGGTCTCGCCCAGCATCTCGACCCGCCGGAACGGGAAGGTCACCCGGGAATGCCGCCCGGAGTGCTCAAGCACCGTGAGGTTGTCGTACCCCATCGGGAAGAACGTGTTCTTGTGGGTCTGGCGGATGTGGTAGCCCTCCAGGAACCCTTCGGTGAGCACCTTCCAGTTGCCCTCGACCGCGATCCGCTCGGTCTCCACCAGGACATGACGGTCCGTCAGCCCGGGCACCTGCTCGACGGAAGAAAAGTCCGCCTCGCCCTCCTGCTGCACGAACACCAGACCCGCCCGCTCGTGGCACGGCACCGGCGCGAGTCCCCGATCGACCAGCTCCACCCCGTCGAAGCCGTAAGCGTCCGGGACGTGCGAGAGCGCCCCGTCGAGCCCGTAGACCCAGCCGTGGAAAGGGCAGACGAACGACCGCGCGCAACCGGCGCCCTCGACCAACGCGGTGCTGCGGTGCCGGCATGCGTTGCGGAAGACCCGGACCTGGCCGGCACGGCCACGCACGGCCAGCAGCGGCACCCCGGCCGCGTCCCGGGCGACGAACGATCCCGGCTCGGTCAGGGCGGCGGAGGTGCAGAACGGCACCGGGACCCGGCGCAGCATCTCAAGCTCGGCGGCCAGTCGGGCCGGGTCGGTGTAGTCCGCCACCGGCACCCGACCGGTACGCGGACCGAGGTCGGTGGTCCCGGCGGCGATATGGGCGACGATGCGCTCGACCAGGGCCACCGGAGAGAGGTAGGGCGTCGGCCCGCCCGAGGGGTCGGGGAGCACGGCGGTCCGGTCGACCGATGTCTGCGTCACGGCGGGCCGCCTTCCTCGAAACTCCTCTTCGAGGCTAGGCGAGATTCACATAGAGGTCAACGCCATTGCCACAACGCGTCGATCGGCGATGATGCGGACATGGCCATCGCCTCCCACATGGTTTCGCTGGGGACTCCCGCACCGGACTTCGCGCTGCCCGCGCTCGGCGGGGGCATCGTCTCCCTCACCGACCTGGCCGGCGCCCCGGCGCTGCTGGTCGTCTTCCTGTCCAACCACTGCCCGTACGTCAAGCACCTGGAGTCCGCGCTGGGACCGCTCGCGGAGAAGCTGGCCGGAGACGGCCTGGTCACGGTCGCGATCTGCAGCAACGACACGGACCGCTACCCCGACGACGGACCGGCGGGCCTGGCCGACCAGGTCGCCCGCGCCGGATTCACCTTCCCGTACCTGATCGACACCACGCAGGAGACCGCGACGGCCTTCTGCGCGGCCTGCACCCCGGACTTCTTTCTCTACGACGCGCAGCGCCGCCTGGCCTGGCGCGGGCAGTTCGACAACTCGCGCCCGAGCACAGGCGGCCCGGTCACCGGCGAGACCCTGCGGGCGGCGGTCGAGCACGTGCTGGCCGGCCGCCCGGTCCCCGAGCCGCACGCCCCGAGCCTGGGCTGCGGCATCAAGTGGAAGGCGGGGAACGGACCCTCGTGAAAGGTGTGCTCGCGACCGGCGTTCTGGCCGGTGCCCTGGTCGCCGGCGTGGTCCCGACCTCGGCGGTCGCGGCCCGCACGCCGGACACCGGTCCCCCACTGTCGGTCTCGACGACCTGGCTCGACACGAACCTGGCCTGTGCGACCGGGGACACCGACAAGGCCACCGTCCTGTTGCTGCCGGGCACCACGGTGAACACCGACGAGAACTTCGGCTGGAATTACGCCCAGGCGTTCTCCCTGGAGCAGCAGCCGTTCTGCACCCTCGACCTGCCTGACCGCACGATGGGCGACATCCAGGTAGCGGCCGAGTACGTGGTCGCCGCGATCCGTGCGGTGTACCGCCACAGCGGGCACAAGATCGCGATCCTCGGCCACAGCCAGGGCGGGATGATCAGCCGCTGGGCTCTGAAGTACTGGCCGGACACCCGGGGCATGGTCGATGACCTGATCGGGATGGCGCCGTCCAACCACGGCACCGATCGGGCGATCCTGCTGTGCAGCCCGGACTGCGCGCCGGCGATCTGGCAGCAGCGCACCGGCTCGGCGTTCATGAACGCGCTCAATGCCGGCCCGGAGACCTGGCCCGGGATCAGCTACAGCGTGATCTACTCCATGACCGACGGCATCATCGTCCCGCCGGAATCCTCGGAACTGACGACGGGTCAGGGCGAGATCGCCAACATCGTCGTGAGCGAGGCCTGTCCCGGCCGGAGCCCGGATCACTTGAGCTTGGGCACCCATGACCCGGTCACCTACGCGCTCGTCGAGGACGCGCTGGGGCACGACGGCCCGGCGTCGAGAGAACGCTTCGACGACGCCTTCTGCACCGCGGTGTTCCAGCCCGGCGTGAACCAGGCCTTCGCCGCACTGCACTTCAGCCGGGCCACCAGCGCGGTCGCCGCGACGATCCTGCTCACCGCGCACGTGCCCAGAGAACCGAAAACCGCGCCCTACGCGAGGTAGGACGCGGTCTCGATCGTTCGGGATCAGTGCCCGTGCGCCGCCAAGGCCTTGAGGGTCAGGGCGAAGGTGGTCGGATCGTTGGCCATCGAGGCGTGGCCGGCGTAGTTGGCCGGGTCGACGTCCTGCAGCGCGATGTTCTCGGCGCCGGTGAGGAAGCTGGTCTGGTACGGCGTGACCAGCTCGTCGTACTTGGTCGCGATGACGGTGTAGTGCACCGTGCCCGGGGTCTCGTCATCGGCGTTGAGGGCGGTGAGGAAGTCCGAGCCGGGCATGAACTGCGGGCACGACCCGCAGTACTGACCCAGGTGGCCGTCCCAGCCGGGGACGGCCGTGCGCAGGTCGGTGATGCCGTGGATGTTCGTGCCGTGGTTCGGCCCGGCCCACCCGACGAAGTGGTCGACCTTAGCCGCGCCGCCGAGGAACTTCAGGTACCAGCGCGGCATGATCGCGCCCTCGGAGTACCCGACGATGTCGACCTTCCTGGCGCCGGTGGCGGCCAGCACCTCGTCAACGAACGCGGACAGCTCGGCCGCGGACTCGTTCATCGGCTTGAGTCCGCCACGGCTGGGGTACCGCGGGTCCATGCCGTAGGTCTTGGCGAACACGCAGTAGCCCTGCCCGGCCAGGTACGGCGCGAGGAAGTACCAGTTCTCGCTCGCGGTGGCACCCAGGCCGTGCACCAGCACGACGGGGTTGGGCTTGGCCGCGGTCGGCCTGCAGGTGAAGTCGTTGGCGCCGGACAGCGCGGGCTCGGGGATGATCCAGGCGTGGTCCGGCGGAACGTCGGCGTTCGCGGTACCGAGGCCCAGCGGGCCGGCTACGGCGAGAGCGAGTGCGGTCATCGCGGTGGCTGCGGCTGCGGCAACACGGGTGAGCTTCACGGGACGCCCCTTTGGTCGGCTGCGCCCTACTGAAGCACCTTTCGACCGGACTTGGAAGCATTTCCAAGAAATTTGTGCAAGACTGCGCGCATGGCTCCGCTCCAGGCCCGACGCAAGGCGCAGCCGCGCCGCGAGGCACTGCTCAAAGCCGCCGTCGAGGTGGTCGGGACCGAGGGCCTGGCCGGGACCACGCACCGCTCCGTCACCGAGGCCGCGGGCGTGCCGCTGGCGACCGCGAGCTACTACTTCTCCTCGATCGGCGAGCTGGTCGCCGAGGCCCTGCAGGCCTTCGTCGCCGGTCGAGCGGCCGAGATGGCGGCCCCTGATCTCGGGGAACTGCACGGCGTACTCACCCCCGGCGACATCGCCGGCTGGTATGCGGCGAAGGTGATGGAGCTCGACGGCCCGCACCGCCTCGCCTTCTACGAGGTCCTCGTCAACGCGCCCCGCTCCCCCGAGCTCGCCGGGCCGGCCCGGGACGCGCTGCGGACGTACGGCGAGGCCGCCCAGGCCGGGCTGCGCGCGGTCGGTGCGGCGGGCGACGACCGGCAGTCCCGCGCCTACGTCGCCCTGGCCCTCGGACTCGGCCTGCTGCACCTGGTGGATCCGGGCGAGGACGACACCGACCAGCTCTACGAGGCGATCCGCGATCTGTTCCTCGGCCAGGAGCGCACCGCCACCGACCCCGCCGGTGTGGCCGCGCGCCTCGCCACCCCAGCGGCGACGACCACGTCCTGACGGATCGTCAGCTCGACTCGGAACTGAACCCCTCGATGTGTTCGGTCCGGCCGAAGACGTAGATCACGTCGCCGATCTGCAGGACGGTGTCCGCCGTGGCGTAGGCGAAGTCGTCGCCACCCGCATGCTTCACCGCGACCACCGTGATCTTGTACTTCCTGCGCAGCGGGGACTGGTTCAGCGGCACCCCGATCGCGGACGCCGGCGCGAGCATCTTGATCATCGCGAAGTCGGCGTCCATCTCGATGTAGTCGAGCATCTTGCCCTGCACGGTGTGCGCGACCCGCTGGCCCATCTCGTGCTCGGGGAACACGACGTGGTGCGCGCCGACGCGTTCCAGGATCCGGCCGTGCGGCTCGGTCATCGCCTTGGCCCAGATGTCCGGGATCCCGAGCTCCACCAGCAGCGAGGTGGTGAGGATGGAGGCCTGCATGTCGCTGCCGATCGCGACCACGGCGCGGCGGAACTCACCGATGCCGAGTTCGCGCAGGGTGTCGAGGTCGGTGGAGTCCGCGGTGACGACGTGGGTGAGCCGGCCCGCCATCCGCTGCACGATCTCGCGGCGGCTGTCGATGGCCATCACCTCGACGTCCTCACGCACCAACTCCAGTGCGAGCGCGCTGCCGAACCGGCCGAGGCCGATCACGACCACGGCGTCCTTGCGACGGTCACCCAACGATCGTCCTCTCCTCGGGGTACTCGTACCGGCGGTCGCGTTCGCGCAGCGCGAGCGCGGAGGCCATGGTCAGCGGTCCGATCCGGCCGATGAACATCAGCGCCACCACCACCAGCTGCCCGCCCCGGCCGAGGTCGGGGGTGATGCCGGTCGACAGCCCGACCGTACCGAAGGCGGAGGTCGCTTCGAACAGCACGCGGTCGAACGGATGGTCGGTCAGCCCGAGGAGCACCAGCGTGCCGGCCATCACCAGGCCGATGCCCAGCAGCGCGATCGCCAGCGCCTGGCGCTGGTTGGCCTCGGGAACCTGCCGGCGCCCCACGTGCACCTTGGCCTGGCCCCGCATCTCGGCCCAGATGACGAACGCGAGCAGGCCGAAGGTGGTCACCTTGATCCCGCCCGCGGTGCTGGCGCTGCCGCCGCCGATGAACATCAGGATGATCTGGAGGAGCAGGCTCTCCTCCCGCATGGCCCCGATGTCGACACTGTTCAGCCCGCCGGAGCGGGGCATCACCGAGGCGAAGAACCCGGCGATCATCTTGTCCGGCACGTCCAGCGGACCGAAGGTGGCGTCGTTGGACCACTCGGCGACGGTGATCAGCGTGGTGCCGAGCACCACCAGCACCCCCGAGACGCCGAGGGTGAGCTGGGTGAGCACCGACCACTCGCGCGGGCGGCGCCAGTTCCGGGTCAGCTCGAAGATCACCAGGTAGCCGATGCTGCCGAGCAGCACCGCGCCGGTCACGGTCAGGCTGACGATCGGGTCGCGCACGAACCGGCTCATGCTGTCGCTGTAGAGCGACAGGCCGCCGCTGTTGAACGCCGAGACCGCGTGGAACACCCCGTCGTAGGCCGCGCGTCCCCAGGACATGTCGTAGTGGGTCGCGAATCTGACGGTGAGAATGGCGGTGACGATGGCCTCGGTGACGAGGCTGAACACGATGATCGCGCGGAGGACCCGACGGACGTCGCGCAACTGCAGCGTCTTGGTCTCGGCCTGGATCAGCAGCCGGGCCCGCAGCCCGAGGCGGCGGGAGACCACGAGGGCGATGATCGTGGCCATCGTCATGATGCCGAGGCCGCCGATCTGCATCAGCAGCAGGATCACGACCTCGCCGAAGGTCGACCAGTGCCCGCCGGTGTCGACGATCGCCAGCCCGGTGACGCAGACCGACGACGTGGCGGTGAACAGCGCGTCGACGAACGAGGGCCGCTCCCCCGCCTCGGTCGCCGCCGGGAGCATCAGCAGCGCCGTCCCGGTCAGGACGGCGAACCCGAAGCCGAAAGCGATCAACCGCGCGGGGTGGGCCAGCTGGTCGCTGACGCGTCGCTGGCGGCGGGCGCGACGCTCCTCGGCGGTCCCGCTCACCCCGGTCCTCCCAACATCTGCAGCGTGGCGCGCCTTCGAGGCTCGGGCATGAGCGCGCCGCGCAGCAGGAGATGGCGACAGCGGGGCGAGTATTTCCCACCTCAGGCGACGCCCCCGGCTGCCCCGCCGCCGCCGGCGCCCCGACTCTGGGTGGCCGGCCGGGCCATCCGTGGCCGCCGAGGGCCCGGGCACGCGACCAGAGTCGCGGGAGGGGCGGTCGATAGTCGACAAATATCTTGCGAGCCGCGTGATTTATGTCTACTTTCGAGGCAGAGCGGCGCCCCGTCCCCGGCGCTGCCCCGTCCCGCAGGAGCTTCCGCCTGCGCTTCGCCGATGTCGCCATCCCCGCCGGCCACGCCTGGTCCTCCCCGTTCGCGAAGTGGCAGGGCACCCTCGCCGACGTGTCCAGCCTCGACCTGGCCGCCGCGGTCACCACCCGCGCGCTGGCCGACCGCGGCGTGGACCCGGCGTCCCTCGACGGCCTCGTGCTGGGGTGGACCATCCCTCAGCGCGAGGTGTTCTACGGCGCACCGACGCTCGCGGGGCGGATCGGCGCACCCGGGCTGTCCGGGCCCATGCTGGCGCAGGCGTGCGCGACGTCGGTGGCGGCATTGGTGTCCGCGGCCGGCGCGGTGACGGCGGGCGCCGGCACCCAGCTGGTCGTGCTCACCGACCGGACCAGCAACGGCCCGACCCTGCTCTACCCGCAGCCCAAGGCGATGGGCGGCTCGCCCGCGACCGAGACCTGGGTGGTCGACTCCTTCGGCCACCCGTGGACCGGCCAGGGCATGCTCGCGGCCGGTGAGACGGTCGCCGCCAAGCACGGCGTCACCCGGCAGGAGTGCGACGAGCTGACGCTGCTGCGCTCGGAGCAGTACCAGCGCGCCCTGGCCGACGACCGCGCCTTCCAGCGCCGCTACCAGGTGCCGGTCTCGGTCGGTGCCAAGCGTCCGGTGACGCTGGACGCCGACGAGGGCATCCGCCCCGCGGTCGCGGAGGAGATCGTCAAACTGGGCCCGGTCGTCCCCGACGGCGTGCTGACCTTCGCCTCCCAGACCCACCCCGCCGACGGCTGCGCCGGTGCTCTGGTGACGACGGTTGAGCGGGCCCGTGAACTCTCCGGCGGGGCCGGGGTCGTGCGGGTGCTGTCCGCGGGTCAGGCCAGGGTCGCCAAGGCCCACATGCCCGAGGCCCCCATCCCGGCGGCGCTGGCCGCCCTCGCCGCCGCCGGGCTGAGCATCGACGACGTCGACGCGGTCACCACGCACAACCCGTTCGCCGTCAACGACCTGGTCTTCGCCAAGGAGACCGGCTTCCCACTCGAGCGGATGAACGCCTACGGCTCCAGCCTGATCTTCGGCCACCCGCAGGCCCCGACCGGGATGCGCTCGATCGCCGAGCTGATCGAGGAGCTCCGCCTCCGCGGTGGCGGGGTGGGCCTGTTCACCGGGTGCGCCGCCGGCGACATCGGTGCGGCGCTGGTGATCCGGGTGGAGGACTGACGCTGACGGCGGTCGCCGGCTGACCCGTCAGTTCTCGCGCGGGTTCCATTGCCCGGCGGGAACCGGGTCGGGTGGTAGCTGGGCGCCGACGACGCGGCGCGGTCCGGTCGGAGCCGACTGTCCACCGGAGCCGTTCAGCCTGGCCGGCCCCGCCTGCTTCGGCGGTCCGGATGGGCTCGGTGGCTTGGCCTGCGTCGGTGGCCCAGCCTGCGCGGGCGGCTCGGCGGACTTCACCGGCCGGATCAGCACCAGCGCGATCGTCGCGGCGATCAGGCCGATGACCCCGGCCACGCCCAGGGTCCACTGGACGCCACCGACCGCGGCCGCGTGGATCGCATCGCTGAGGCCGGGGTCCTGCGCGAGCAACTCCCCGGACCGCCCGCCGGCGACAGCCCGACCGGCCTCCGCGGCGTCGTCGATCCCCCGATCCTCGAACACGTGCTGCGCGCGGGCGTAGAACAGCGTACCTAGCGGGGCGATGCCGAGCGCGAAGCCGAGCTGGCGTGAGGTGTTGACG
>NZ_JACDFE010000044.1 GCF_013815995.1 Sporichthya sp. | reverse complement strand
GAGCGCGTGCGGGCCGACCTGCTCGACCTCGGCCTCCAGCCGGGCGCGCACGGCCGGCTCGGTGCCGGGGAAGTCGAGGTCGTCCAGCACCGCCCGCACGTACAGCCCGGAACCGCCGACCAGCACGGCCGACTTGCCGGCCGCCAGCAGGTCCTCCACCACGCCCCGGGCCAGGCGCTGGTAGGCCGCGACCGCGGCGGGCTCGGTGACTTCCCAGAGGTCGAGGAGGTGATGCGGAACACCGCCCTGCTCGGCCGGGGTCAGCTTGGCCGTCCCGATGTCCATCCCGCGGTAAAGCTGCATGGAGTCGGTGTTCACCACCTCGCCGCCGAGCCTGCGGGCTAGCTCGACCCCGAGACCGGACTTGCCGGTCGCGGTCGGCCCCACCACGGCGACGACCAACGGATCGGGCAGGGGTTCGGGCACGAACCCAGTGTTCCAGTCGTCACTGAGCTGACGTGGTTCCCGGGTGCCGGTTGGGGAAGGCCATCAAGAACGACCCCGAACCACGAGGAGGCCCGGATGGGCAAGCTCGACGAGCTCAAGGCCAAGGCCAAGGCCAAGGTCACCGAGAACCGCGACAAGATCGAGTCCGGCCTGGAGAAGGCCGGCAACATGGTCAACCAGAAGACCCATGGCAAGCACGGCGACAAAATCGACAAGGGGCTGGAGAAGGCCAAGGAAGGCCTCGACCGCGCCGAGGGCAAGGATCAGGGCGATCCCGCGCCGCCGATGGCAACCGGCCCCGCGGAGCCCCCGCAGCCGACAGTCCCGCCGACCACGCCGACCACGCCGCCGACCGGTCCCCCGATGGGCTGAGCTCGCAGACACCGTCCGAGGGCCTCAAGAGATGTCATCTCTTGGGGCCCTCGCGGCGTTCGCTCAGAGCTGCCCGAGGTAGAAGGGCAGACCCTGGTCGTCCACACACTCGGAGCTGATCCCGTAGGGCTGCTGCTCCGGGTCGGTGGCGGTGCCACCGGCGGCGCGGACCCGCTCCACCGCGGCGACGACGTCCTCGACCCGGTACATCGGCACCAGGTCCGCCTGCGGGTGACCGCCGTGCAGGCCCGTCATCGGGGCCGGGCCCTCGGCCTGCCACCCGTCGGCCGCGTGCCCTTCGACGAAGGTCCAGCCGAAGACCGCGGCGTGGAAGTTCCGCGCCCGGGCCGCGTCGGGAACCTGCATCGTCCAGTACGCGACATCGCCGGGGTCGGTGCCGTTGAGCGCCGGACGCGGGCTGCCCGACTCGCGCTCGTGCAACGAGAACGGGATGCCCTGGTCGTCCAGGCAGTCCGCGCTGCGCCCGTACGGGGTCTCCGACGGATCGGTGGAGCGGCCGCCGGCCGCCCGCACCCGGGCGACGGCGCCGTCGATGTCCGCGACGGCCCGCGAGGTGAAGGCTCCCGGACGCGGCTCGGGCCAGAACCCCGCGTTCGGCGCGTCGAGCGCGACCAGGGCACGCGAGGTCGGTCCCTCGATCATCCGCGCGAAGGGGCTGCGCTCGGCGAAGGTCCAGCCCAGCACCGCGCCGTAGAACGCCGCCGCCCGATCCAGGTCCGGCATCCAGAGCGAGAAGTACCCGACGTCGCCGTCACCGCCCGCGGGCACCGGGGCGACCTGGTCCAGCAGCCAGCGGTGCCCGAACGGGTCGCGCACCGCGCCGTTGCGCCCGTAGGGGTAATCGGCGGGCTCGCGCTCGATTTCGGCGCCCGCCGCGCGGGCGACCTCGACGAGGGCGTCCACGTCGGGGACAGCCAGATGCAGCGTCACCGAGGTGGCGCCGGTGGGCGCCTGCAGGTTCATCTCCGGGAACTCGTCGGCCAGGTACAGCCGGGCGCCGGCGACGCGCAGTTCGGCGTGCCCGATCCGCCCGTCCGGCATCTCGTAGGGCTCCCCGACGAGCGCACCGCCGAAGACGTCGGTGTACCAGTCGATCGCGGCGCGGGCGTCGCTCACCGCCAGGTACGGGGTCAGCGCGGTGTTCGGCGCGGCGGCCGGGGTCGTGACGGACACAGCGGAGGTCAGGTCAACGGTCGGGGCACTCACAGTGACTCCTTCAGGGGCGGCAAGGGCGCGCGCCAGACGGGCGCGCAGCCGGGCGGCGAAGGCCGGGTCGGGGTCGACGGGGGCGTCGGTGGTCCGCAGGATCTCCAGCGGGTCAGCCATGGTCGTCCTCCTTCCCGGTCGGGGTGATGTCGTAGGCCGCACGGAACGCGGCGCGGGCGCGCACCAGCAACGCCTCGGTGGCGTGCAGGGTGCGGTCCAGCGCCGCCGCGACCTGAGGAACCGTCAGATCGTCCAGGTAGCGCAGGGTCAGGGCGGCGCGGTGATGCGGGCCGAGCTGTTCCAGCGTGGCCTGGGCGACGAGGGCGTCCAGCGTCGCGTCCCAGGGGTCCTCGGCCTCGGCCGGTGCCTCGACGGCGCGCAGGTTGCGTTCCTCCCGCGCGAGGCGTCGCCAGTGGTCGACCAGCTTGTGCCGGGCGACCCCGATCAGCCAGGCCACCTCCATCCGCGGCGGATCCGGCTTGCGGACGGCGTCCACGGCGGCGAGGAAAGTCTCCGCCGTCAGGTCCTCCGCGAGCGGCCGGCCGCCGCACCGTCGGAGCAGGTAGCCGTAGACCAGTGGGAGCGCAACGTCGTACAGCGCCAGGAGATCGTCCTGGGCCGCCGCCGATGCCGGTTGTGCGCTCACATCCTTATCGTCGTCCGTCGCGGCAGAACTCCGACGGGGGCCAGCCCATCAACTTTCGCGGGGATGTCAGCCCTCTCGACATCGGGAAGCCGGGCAAATCGGACATTCCGCGGTCGACAGGGATGACATCCCCCGCGATCAGGCGCGCAGCCAGGACGCGACGAGGTAGCCCACGCCGTAGGGGGCGGCGTCGTGGTGCAGGGTGCCGGCCCAGAAGCCCCCGGCGGCGTGGACGGCCCCGGCGAGAACCTGCCAGGCCGGACGGCCGGCGGCGAGCAGGTCAGCTGCCAGCGCCGCGTCCAGCTCCAGCAACGCGCCCACGTCAGCCTTGGCCAGGGCCGCAGCCACGTCCGCGTCGAAGGCCTCGGCGCGTTGGTCCAGATGCCCCGGGGCGCCGACGGTGCGGCGGGCGCTGGCGTCGCCGGTCACGAGCAGCAAGGCGGGCGGTCCGCCGGCGAGTTGTGCGCCCAGCGCGGCGCACTCGTCAGCGGCGGCGGCGGCGGCGATGGAGTGCAGCGAACGGGGCCCGTCCCATCCGGCGCGCTCCAGAAGCCAGCGGCCGACGGTCAAGGAGAGCGGCAGGTCCCCGGCCGGCTTGGGCATGCCGAGGTCGGCCAATCCGTCGGCGGCATCGGCCGGCCAGGGATGCGTGTACCTCCCCGGGCCGACCAGCACCACCCGCTCCGGCCCGGCCGCCAGACCCGCCTTCAAAGCCGCGTCACAGGCGGCCCGCAACTCGTCCAGCTCCGCCGCAGCCCCCGCCGCGATCTCTGGGATCAGCAGCGGGGGCTGCGGACAGACGACGGCGGCGAGCACCGTCCGAGGCTACCTACTGGTCGTTACTGGGTGCTGCCCTCGACGGCAGCATGCATCCGCCACTTGCGTGGTGTTGCCTGCGAATGCGCTGGGAGGGGCCTCAGGTCCCGTTAGTGCGCGGCGCTCCCGGTCAGCTGCGAATGCAGCGCAATCGCCGAGATGTCGGACAACGAGGCGATCTGGTCCAGCACGACGCGGCGTCGATCGAGATCGTTTCCAGCGGCGCCGAAGTCGACCGCAAAGGCCGGGTCGAGGGTGTCCGGTGCGCCGGCTTCGAGGGCATCGACGAGCTCGGCGATGATCGCCCGCTCCTTGGCCTGCAGCATCTCCCGGGCCTCGGTGTGCATGACGTAGCGGGCGGCGACGGCCTTGAGCAGGGCGATCTCGACCTGGGTCTCGCGCGGCACGGTGAGGTCGGCGCCGTACCGGGTCAGGGGGCCGGTGCCGTGCACCTCGTGGGTCGCGGCCTGCGCAGCCAGGCAGAACCGGCTGATCAGCTGGCTGGTCATGTTCTTCAGCAGGCTCATCCCACGCCGGGTCCGGTCCGGGTCCCGCGGCCACCAGGGCAGCCCGGTCAGCCCCGCGGCGGCCTCGTCGAGCTCACCGGCGTCCAGGTCGGGCAGGTAGGTCTTGCGGGCCAGCGCCGCCAGGTCGGCCCGCTCGGCCGAGGAGGCGAGCGCACCGAGGTCGATCATCTCGGCCTGGATCCCGTCCTCGACGTCGTGCACGGAGTAGGCGACGTCGTCGGCGAAGTCCATGACCTGCGCCTCCAGGCAGCGCTTCCCGGAGCGCGCGCCGCCCCGCAGCCAGGCGTAGACCTCGCCGTCGTCCGGGTAGTGGCCGAACTTACGCACGCCCTCGCGGCGTGGCCACGGGTACTTCACGGTCGCGTCCAGGGCGGCGCGGGTCAGGTTGAGCCCGACGCTGCGACCGTCCGGGTCGAAGGTCTTGCCCTCCAGCCGGGTCAGCACCCGCAGGGTCTGGGCGTTGCCCTCGAACCCGCCGCAGGCGAAGGCAGCGGTGTCGAGCGCATCCTCGCCGTTGTGGCCGAACGGCGGGTGGCCGAGGTCGTGGGCCAGGCACGCGGTCTCGACCAGGTCGGCGTCAGCCCGCAGCCACGACCCGAGCTCCCGGCCGATCTGGCCGACCTCGAGGGAGTGGGTGAGCCGGTTGCGGGCGAAGTCGTCGGTACCGGGGGCGACCACCTGGGTCTTGGCCGCCAGCCGGCGCAGCGCGGCGGAGTGCAGCACCCGGGCGCGGTCGCGCGCGAACGCGGTCCGCCCCGTTGTTTTCGGCGGCTCGGCCACCCAACGCTCGACGTCAGCCGCTGCGTAGCCGTCGCCGAATGCCTCCGACTCCATCGCCGCCGACCCTAGCGCGGCGCGCCCACCACCCGGGCCTGTCAGCCGCTACGGGCACATGCCAGCCGGTATGCCGGCTGACATGCGCCCCTGCGGGACGACGTCCCGCGGCATTCAGCGTGTGTCGGAGCCGCCGGTGCCGGCGGCGCGGCCGGCCTCCAGACGCGCGACCGGAACCCGGAACGGCGAGCAGGAGACGTAGTTCAGGCCGACCTGGTGGAAGAAGTGGATCGAGTCCGGGTCGCCGCCGTGCTCGCCACAGACGCCGAGCTTGAGGCCGGGCTTGGCGGCCCGGCCCTCTTCTGAGGCGATCCGCACCAGCCGGCCGACGCCCTCGCGGTCGAGGGACTCGAACGGCGAGACACCGAAGATGCCCTTCTCCAGGTACTGGGTGAAGAACGCGGCCTCGACGTCGTCGCGGGAGAAGCCCCAGGTGGTCTGGGTCAGGTCGTTGGTGCCGTAGGAGAAGAAGTCCGCGGCCTCGGCGATCTGACCCGCCGTCACAGCGGCGCGGGGCAGCTCGATCATGGTGCCGATCGGGATGAACGAGAGGTCCACCCCACTCTGCGCGGAGACGCCGGCGATGACGTTCTCCGACTCCTCGCGCATCAGCTCCAGCTCCTGCACGGCGCCGACCAGCGGGATCATCACCTCCGGCTGGGGGTCGCCGCCGGCCTTGATCCGCTCCGCGGTGGCCTCGGCGATCGCGCGCACCTGCATGCCGAACAGGCCGGGAATGACCACGCCGAGACGCACGCCGCGCAGGCCGAGCATCGGGTTCGACTCGTGCAGCCGGTTGACCGCGACCAGCAGTTCCTTGTCATGGCCCGGGTCCTGGCCCAGCGCCTCCGCGACCGCGACCTTGACGGCCAGCTCGGTGAGGTTGGGGAGGAACTCGTGCAACGGCGGGTCGATCAGGCGCACCGTGACCGGCAGGCCGTCCATCGCGGTGAAGATCTCGACGAAGTCCTGCTTCTGCAGCGGCTCCAGGGCAGCCAGCGCGGCGAGGCGCTCGGCGTCGGAGTTGGCCAGAATCAGTTTCTCGACCTGGATCGCGCGGTCGCCGAGGAACATGTGCTCGGTGCGGCACAGGCCGATGCCCTGCGCGCCCATCCGCCGGGCCCGCGCGGAGTCCTCGGGGGTGTCGGCGTTGGTGCGGACCCGCATCGTGCGCAGGCCGTCGGCGTGGGTGATGAGCCGGTGCACGGCCTTGACCAGGTCGTCGGCGTCGGCCGAGGCGGGGTCGAGGTTGCCCTCGAAGTACTCCACGACCGGGCTCGGCTGCACCGGCAGCTCGCCGAGGTAGACCGCACCGGAGGACCCATCGATCGAGAGCACGTCACCCTCGTTGATGGTGAGGCCGCCGGGGGCCTTGATGGTCTTGGCCTTGGTGTCGACGTCGAGTTCCTCGGCGCCGCACACACAGGTCTTGCCCATGCCGCGCGCGACCACGGCCGCGTGCGAGGTCTTGCCGCCGCGGCTGGTCAGGATGCCGTCGGCCGCGATCATGCCTTCGAGGTCGTCCGGGTTGGTCTCGCGGCGAACGAGGATGACGGCCTCGCCGCGCTCGGCCCAGGCCACCGCCTCCTTGGAGGAGAAAACCGCGCGACCGACAGCGGCACCGGGCGAGGCGTTCATGCCCTTGGTGATCCGCTTCGGGTTCGCGGAGGTGTCGAACTTCGGGAACATCAGCTGGGTCAGCTGCTCACCGGTGACGCGCTGCAGCGCCTCGTCGAGGTCGATCAGACCCTCGTCGATCAGCTGGGTGGCGATGCGGAACGCCGCGCCCGCGGTGCGCTTGCCGACGCGGGTCTGCAGCATCCAGAGCTTGCCGCGCTCGATGGTGAACTCGATGTCGCACAGGTCGCGGTAGTGCGTCTCCAGCTGCGACATGATCGCGATCAGCCGGTCGAAGCTGGTCTTGTCCAGCTGCTCGAGGTCCTGCAGCGGCAGGGTGTTGCGGATGCCGGCGACGACGTCCTCGCCCTGCGCGTTCTCCAGGTAGTCGCCGTACAGGCCGATCTGCCCGGTGCCCGGGTCGCGGGTGAAGCAGACGCCGGTGCCGGAGTCCATGCCGAGGTTGCCGAACACCATTGACTGCACGTTGACCGCGGTGCCGAGGTCGGCCGGGATGCGCTCCTGACGGCGGTAGAGGATCGCGCGAGGGGCGTTCCAGGACTTGAAGACCGCGTAGACGGCCGCGTCGAGCTGCGCGCGCGGGTCCTGCGGGAAGTCGTTACCGGTGTGCTGCTTGATGATCGCCTTGAAGGTCTCGACCAGGCCGCGCAGGTCGTCGGCGTCGAGGTCGAGGTCGGCGGTGGTGTTCTTCGCCTTCTTCGCCGCGTCGATCGCGTCCTCGAAGTGCTCGCCCTCGATGTGCAGCACGGTCTTGCCGAACATCTGCAGCAGGCGGCGGTAGGAGTCCCACGCGAAGCGGTCGTTGGAGGACTGCTTGGCCAGGCCCGCGACGGACTCGTCGTTCAGGCCGATGTTGAGGACGGTCTCCATCATTCCGGGCATGGAGAACTTGGCACCCGAGCGCACCGAGACCAGCAGCGGGTCGTCGGCCTGGCCGAGCTTCTTGCCGAACTGCGCCTCCAGCCAGGAAAGCTTGTCCGTGACCTGGTCCTTCAGCTCGGACGGCGCCGAACCGGTGGCCAGGTAGGCCTTGCAGGACTCGGTGGTGATCGTGAAGCCAGGCGGCACCGGCAACCCGAGGTTCGTCATCTCGGCCAGATTGGCTCCCTTGCCACCCAGGAGATCCTTCTGGTCCCGATTACCCTCGGTGAAGTCGTAAACGAACTTCGGCACGCCCGTGCTCCCTCATTTAGTCCACGCGTCAACCCGGCAGCCTACCGAGGTCGGCGCAGCAGCTCTCGCCACGCGGCCGAAGGGGGGTTCCCAGGCGTGCTAGCGTTGGCAACGTATAAGTAGCAAGCAACAAGATGAGGACACATGACTCAAGGCACCGTGAAGTGGTTCAACAGCGAGAAGGGCTTCGGCTTCATCGCCGTCGAGGGCCACGAAGACGTTTTCGTGCACCACTCGGCAATCCAGACTCAGGGTTACCGCTCGCTCGACGAGAACCAGAAGGTCGAGTTCGACATCACCCAGGGCCAGAAGGGCCTGCAGGCGGAGAACGTCCGCCCGCTCTAAAGGTTCCCTCGGTGACGTCCCACAGTCACTGAAAGCGCCCGCTCCGATCGTTGGAGCGGGCGCTTTCGCGTTCCCTGGTCACTCTGCTCAGGTGCTGCTCACTCTGGTCAGGCGCTGCTCAGCGAGGGAAGCGCTCCAGGCTGGCCTTCTCCGCCCCGCGCCCGTCGCGGGTGAGGACCTGCCCCGGGAAGCCGAGTTCGTCGACCAGGCGGTTGTGCAGAGCCGGGCAGACCTGGGCGTGCGTGCGGTAGCCCACGCCGGAGACGAACCAGACCGTGGAGTTGGGCTTGGAACGGGCGTAGTCGCCGATCCCGTCGGCGAGCACCTTGGGCTTGAGCTGCTCGATCTGGGCCTCGTAGTCGGTCCAGTCGACGACCGCGGGGTTCGCCTGCGGCGGCAGCGTGAGGGTGTTCAGGCCGGTCAGGGTCAGCTCGGCCCCGACCCCCGGGGCCAACTGATCCGGGCAGTAGATGATCAGGTCACCGGCCTTGGCCTGGGCGTCGAGCACGTCGGCGATCCGGCCGGCCTGGGTGTGCGGGGTGGTGGCCGCGGTCAGCCCGGCCAGCAGGCCGAACACGACCAGCGCGCTGAGCACGCCCACCCCGGCGGCCGGCGGCAGCGTGCGGATCCCGAAGGCGACCAGCAGCAGGACCAGGGGGACGACGACCGCGGTGTAGCGCCCGACCACCGCGCCCCCGGTCGCCATGCAGACCGCCAGCGCCACCAGCAGCGTGCCGCCGGAGATCACCGCCAGCCGCGCCGTGATGCCCTCCGGGCGGGCGCCCACGACCAGGGAGGACCCGGGCCGCCGGCGGGCGAAGACCGCGAGCAAGATCAGCGGCACGACGAGCAGGGCGAGCGATCGCCCGGCCGGACCCTCGCCACCGGACCAGTCGGCCGGGAGGGAGGCGATCGAGCCGAGATCCGGGCGGGCCGCCCAGGGCGCCCCGGTGTGGTCGGACTGGTAGAGCAGGGTCGGCACCCAGGGCAGGAACAGCAGCCCACCACCGGCCATGCCGATCAGGGCCAGCCGCGCCGTGCGCCGCCCCTCCGGATTGCGCCAGGCGCGCACCAGCATCACGGCGCCCACCGTCACGAGCAGGAACATCGCCCAGTAGTGGGTGTAGAGCAGCGCGGCGGTGACGGTGCCGAGCGCGATCACCGGCAGTGGCCCGGGCCGTTGCCGCAGCCAGTCCATGGCCAGGACACCGAGCAGCACCAGCAGCACGACGAGGGAGTACATCCGCGCCTCGCCGGCGTAGCGCACCGACCACGGGTTCGCGGCGAAGACGACCAGCGCAATCTCCCCGTGCCGCCGTGTCCCGCCGAGGCGCCGTCCGGCCAGGTAGGCGGGCGGCAGCGCGGCGAGGGAGAACAGCATCGACAGCGACCGCGCCGCCCACGGGTCGTCGAGACCGAAGGCGTCCATCATTGACAGCCAGCCGTGCAGCAGGGCGTAGTACAGCGGCGGCGCCCCGTCGGTCTTCAGCGCCTCCTGCAGGTCACCCAGCGGCAGCCTGGCGAACTGGACGGTCTGCGCCTCATCGAGCCACAGCGGCGAGGGCGACCACAGTCGTAGCGCGACGCCGAGCGCGACCACCAGCGCGATGACCGGCAGCACCAGTGGCTCCAGCCGCTCCAACCGCCCGCGGGCCGCTGGTGCGGCGGCGCGGGTCGGTGGGGCGGCCGGAAGGGAGACCATGGGCGGGCTGGTTCTCGCGAGTCGTCAGGAGCTCTTACGGGGCAGGATCGGCGCGGACCGCCCGGTGCCGGCTGTGGCAGCACCACCGGTCTCGTTCGGGCCGGACCGCTTCTCCTCGTGATACTCCTCCTCGACGTTGACCGTCCAGAGGTCCCGCGCGATCCCGCAGATGTTGTCGACCGCGTACATCGCGGTGACCATCGAGTGGTCCTGGTTGTTGTAGCGGTGCATGCCGTTGCGGCCGGTGGCCTGGACGTTGACGGTCTCGTCCGCGATCCAGTGCCGGATGGTGTCGACCTTCTTGTCGTAGCCCTCGTCGTAGATCGGGTACGCCTTGGGCACCCGCACGACGTAGCCGGCCTGCATCCGCTCCGTCTTGACCAGCCCGAGCTGAGCCAATTCCTTCTTGGCCAGCGCGACCAGGTCCTCGTCGGTCGAGGTCCAGGTGCCGTCGCCCTCGTTGACGAAGTACTCCAGTCCGAGGCAGGTCAGGCCATCCTTGACCAGGTACGGCGACCACGAGCCGTAGTTCTGGATCCGGCCGACCTTCACCCCGGGGGTGTGGATGTAGATCCAGTTGTCCGGGAAGCCGTCCTCCTCCGGCACCACGAGGGCGACGGTGAGGAAGTCGCGGTAGCCCAGGCCCTGCGCGGCCTCGATGACCTCGTGCGGGGCCTTCGGATCCATCGCCTGGACCAGATGCTGCAGCGGCATCGAGGAGATGACGTCGCTGCAGGCGATGAGCTTCTCCTGCTCCACACCGTCCGGGCCGGACTGCAGGACCGTCACCGCGGTGACGCGGTCGCCGTCCCGGTGCAGCGCGACGACCGGGGACTTCATGATCACCTGGCCGCCACCCTCGACGACGAGATCGCGGCACTTCTCCCACATCATTCCGGGGCCGTACTTGGGGTACTGGAACGCATCGATCAGCGTGGTGATCTCGGTCTGGCCCTTGGGCTGGAAGATCGCGTTCTTGATCGCGGAGAACAGCGACAGGTTCTTGATCCGCTGGGCGGCCCAGTCGGCCTGGATCTGGTCGCCTGGGATGCCCCAGAGCTTCTCGGTGTAGGTCTTGAAGAAGATCCGGTACAGACGCCAGCCGAAGCGGGCGGCGACCCAGCCCTCGAAGTTGGTCTGGTCCTTCGGCGGGTGGATTCGCACCCAGACGTAGGACAGCACGCAACGGACGGCCTCGATGATGCCGAGGTTCTTCAGCGCGTTGCCGGCCTTGAGCGGGTAGTCGTAGAGCTTGCCCTGGTAGGAGATCCGGCTCATCCGAGGGCGCTGCAGGAAGTCCTCGTCGGGGAGCACCTCGTGCCAGAACTTCTCCACCTCGGGGACCTTGGTGAAGAAGCGGTGGCCGCCGATGTCGAAGCGCCAGCCGTCGCGGACCTCGGTCCGGGAGATGCCGCCGATCTGGTCGGAGGCCTCCAGGACGGTCACGGCGCGGCCGCGGCGGACCAGCTCGAGGGCGGCGGTGAGGCCGGCCGGGCCGGCGCCGATGACGACGACGAGGGCATCCCCCTGGCCGGACGCCTCAGCGTTCGAAGAAGCACCGTGCTCGGGCGCCATGAGTTCTCGCTCTCTCGGCTTACCGGATCTTCAGACCGGGATGGGCCAGCTCACGCGACCCTGCGCAGCTGTGCAGGACCTGATTCTTCCTCGTAGTACCCCGAAAGTCCTATCTGACCCTCTGCGTCGTCCGTCTCACCCTCGTAACATTTGGTGATCATGACGGTCGGTCAGCCGCCCGACAGCGCCGCCAGACCCGCGTCCTCGTCGTCCACGACCGCGTCCCCGGCGTCGTTCAGCCACCCGTCGGGGAGGGCCACCTTCCGCGGCGAACCGGCCCGCCCGCGGGGGACGCCGAGACTCGCGGTGGGGAACGCTTGATCACTGCCCAGCGCGCTGAGCAGCAAGTTCAGCTCCGCCAGGGAGCCGACGAGGCCGAGCGCCTGGCGCAGCTCGGAACCGACGGCGAAGCCCTTGAGGTACCAGGCGATGTGCTTGCGGATCTCCTGGCAAGCCTTGAACTCCCCCAGGTCGTCCGTCATCAGCTCCGCGTGCCGGCGCAGGGTGGCCGCGACCTGGAGCAGCCCGGGGTTGCCCGGGTCGGGCCGGCCGTCGAAGGCGGCGGCGAGATTTCCGAAGAGCCAGGGCCGGCCCAGGCAGCCCCGCCCGACGACCACGCCGTCGCAGCCGGTCTCGGCGACCATCCGGAGGGCGTCGGCCGGCTCCCAGATGTCCCCGTTGCCCAGCACCGGCACCCCGGTGCCGGCCAGGTGCGCCTTCAGCTCGGTGATCGCCGACCAGTCGGCGTTGCCGGCGTAATGCTGGGCGGCGGTCCGGGCGTGCAGGGCGACCCAGGCCACGCCCTCGGCGGCCGCGATCCGGCCGGCCTCGAGATGGGTCGGGTGCTCGTCGTCGATGCCGATCCGCATCTTGATCGTGACCGGCACCGCGCCGTCGGCCGCGACCACGGCCCCGCCGACGATCCGGGCGAAGAGCGCCCGCTTCCAGGGCAGCGCGGCCCCGCCGCCCTTGCGGGTGACCTTGGGCACCGGACAGCCGAAGTTCAGGTCGATGTGGTCGGCCAGGTTCTCCCGCACCACCAGAGCGACCGCGCCGGCGATCGAGGCGGCGTCGGTGCCGTAGAGCTGCAGGCTGCGGGGGGACTCGTCGACGTCGAAGCTGACCATCGCCCGGGAGGTCTTGTCCCCCTCCACCAGGCCGCGCGCGGTGACCATCTCGTTGACGTACAGACCCGCTCCGTGTTCGCGGCACAGGCGCCGGAAGGCGCGGTTGGTGATCCCTGCCATCGGCGCGAGCACGACCGGCGGCCACACCTGGTGCGTGCCGAGCGCAAGCGCCCCCATACTCGTGTTCTGCACCACCCCAGTGTTCAGCAGCCCACCAGGCGCTCGGCGAGGTAGCCCGTCAGCCGGTCGAGTGAGACCCGCTCCTGGCGCATCGAGTCGCGGTCACGGACGGTGGCGGCGCCGTCGTCGAGGGTCTCGAAGTCCAGCGTGATGCAGAACGGGGTGCCGATCTCGTCCTGCCGGCGGTACCGCCGCCCGATCGCGCCGGCGTCGTCGAAGTCGACGTTCCAGATTCGGCGCAGCGCGGCCGCGAGCTCGCGGGCCTGGGGCAAGAGCTGCGGGTTGCGGGAGAGTGGCAGCACCGCGGCCTTGACCGGCGCCAATCTCGGGTCCAGGCGCAGCACAGTCCGCTTCTCCGGCACGCCCTTGGCGTTCGGGGCGGTGTCCTCGGAGTACGCGGCGAGCAGGAAGGCGAGCACACACCGGGTCAGCCCGGCCGCGGGCTCGATCACATAGGGCGTCCACCGCTCGCCGGTGGCCTGGTCGTAGTAGCTGAGGTCGTTGCCGGAGTTCTTGGAGTGCGTGGTGAGGTCGTAATCGCCCCGGTTCGCCACGCCCTCCAGTTCGGCCCACTCGTTTCCGCTGAATCCGAATCGGAACTCGATGTCGACGGTGCGCTTGGAGTAGTGCGAGAGCTTGTTCGCCGGGTGCTCGTAACGGCGCAGGTCCTGCTCCGGGATGCCGAGGTCGAGGTACCAGTTCCAGCGCTCGCCCAGCCAGTACTCGTGCCAGCTCTCGTCGGTGCCGGGCACGACGAAGAACTCGAGTTCCATCTGCTCGAACTCGCGGGTGCGGAAGATGAAGTTGCCCGGGGTGATCTCGTTGCGGAAGGACTTGCCGACCTGTCCGACCCCGAACGGCGGGCGCCGGCGAGCGGCGGCCATGACGTTGGAGAAGTTGACGAAGATCCCCTGTGCGGTCTCCGGACGCAGGTAATGCACGCCGTCCGGGCCGTCGACGGGTCCGAGGTGGGTGCGCAGCAGACCGTTGAACAGCTTCGGCTCGGTGAGCGCGCCCTTGCTGCCGCAGCCCGGGCAGGCCAGGTCGGCGAGCTTCTCCGGCTCTTCGGTGAGCTCATCGACCCGCCAGCGCTTGTGACAGACCTGGCATTCGGTGAGCGGGTCGACGAAGGACTCCAAGTGCCCGGAGGCCTTCCAGACCTCGGTGGCCAGGATGATCGCGGAGTCCAGTCCGACCACGTCCTCGCGGCTCTGAACGCACGCCTTCCACCACTGCCGCTTGATGTTCTCCTTCAGCTCCACGCCCAGCGGTCCGTAGTCCCAGCTCGACCGGGTGCCGCCGTAGATCTCGCTGGACGGGAAGACAAAACCCCGGCGCCGGCTGAGGTTCACGATCGCGTCGATCCGGTCAACAGGCAACGCGGGAACTCCACAACGGACGGCCGGGCAGATGGTGCGTGGAGCGGGCAACACTACTCGCCGCCCGGCGCCCGCGACACCGCCCGAACGGACCCGGAAGGGGGTAGTTCGAGGTGGACGAGCGTCAGGCGCAGGAGACGATCTCGAAGGTCCCGGGTTCGTTGGGCAGCCGGGCCATCAGCGGCATGATCGCGATGCGCACGGCACCGGTGGTCAGGCCGCGGCGTCCGCTTCCGACGTCGTCCCACTCGCACACCAGAACCCAGCAGTCCGGGTCGTCGAGAGCCCGGCCGATCCGGCCGGAGACCCACCCGGGGCGGGTGGCCAGCGCCGCGAGGGCGGCCTCCGCCTCGGCCTGGAACTCCGTCGGATCAGTGATCCCGGGCACCCTTGCGACAAGCAACACCGGAACACCTTGGCAGGATGGGGAGATGGCCGCGAAACCACGTCCCCGTAACCAGCGCCCGGGCCCGCGCCCGACGGCGCCACGGCCCGACCCCCGGGTGCGTCAGAACGTGCCGGTGGAGCAGGTCGCGAACAAGGTCGCGACCGTCACCGCGCCTGCGCTGGCCTGGATGGGCCGGCTGCCCAAGCTCGTCCTGCCCGGCTTCGTCGCGATCGGCCTGGTCGTCGGCCTGATCGCCGGCGGCGTTCTCGGGCTGGTGCTGCTCGTTCTGGTGGCCGGGCTGCTGGGCTGGCTGCTGGCCGCGTTCTGGCCGATGCTGCCCACCGCGGGCCGGCTGCTGCGGGTCGCGGCGCTGCTGGCCGTGGTCGTGGTGGGCGTGCTCAACATATGAGCGAAGACTCGGTGGGCGTCCGTCCGCAGCGCGCGACCCGGCAGCGGGCTGCCGTCGCCGCGGCGCTGGACGCCGTCTCCGACTTCCGCAGTGCCCAGGAGCTGCACGACCTGCTCAAGCAGCGCGGGGAGAACGTCGGCCTGGCCACGGTCTACCGGACCCTCCAGTCCCTCGCCGAGTCCGGTGAGGTGGACATGCTGCGGACCGGGGACGGGGAGTCGATCTACCGGCGCTGCAGCGGCGGGCACCACCATCACCTGGTCTGCCGGACCTGCGGCCGGACGGTCGAGGTCGAGGGCCCGGCAGTGGAGCGCTGGGCGGACAAGGTGGCCGCCGAACACGGCTTCACCGAGGTCAGTCACACGGTCGAGATCTTCGGCCGCTGCTCGGGCTGCTCGGCAGGCTGACGCGATCCCGCCGCGGGCGTTGGGTAACGTCGGAAACATGACGTCCCCCGACCTTGTCTTTCCTGACCTCGACGAGATCCGCGGCCGCTACGGCCGGATCGCCGCCGACCTCGACGTCCGCGTGGGCCGTGTGCGCAGGCTGGACTGGAACTCCGTGACCCCGTGCTCGAACTGGAACTCCCGGGACCTGATGGCGCACGTCGTCGACACCCATCGCCGGGTGCTCGCCACGCTGACCGGCGAACCCGCCGACGAGGTCACCGACCACGAGGACGTCGTCGAGGCCTGGCGCGCGGTGACGGCCGAGATGTCCAAGGCCCTGGCCGAGGACGAGAAGGCGCTGTTCCCGGTGCGGTTCTTCGGCAGCGAGTCCGAGTTCGCGAATCTGGTCGGCGGCCTGCTCTGCTCCGACACCCTGATCCACACCTGGGACCTCTGCCAGGCGGCGGGCCTCGAAGACACCCTCGACGCCGCCGGCGTGGACCACGCGATGGCCCTGCTCACGCGCTTCGGCGAGGGCATCCGCAGCCCCGACGGATTCGGCCCCGAGATCCCGGCGCCGGCGGTCGCCAGCGCCCAGGACCGCCTGATGCTCTTCGCCGGCCGGCCCGTCATCGGCCTCGACTGAGCGCGCCTTACGACCGGCTTTCACGATGGGACTGCTCAGGTGGGCGGCGGGTTGGGGGCCGCGCCGCCGTAGCGGCGGTCCCGGGAGGCGTAGAGCTCGATCGCGTGCCAGAGGTGGCGCCGGTCGAAGTTCGGCCAGAGCGTGTCCAGGAAGACCAGCTCGGCGTAGGCGCTCTGCCAGAGCAGGAAGTTCGAGGTGCGCTGCTCCCCCGAGCTGCGCACGAACAGATCGACGTCGGGCAGGTCCGGCTCGTCGAGATAGCGCGCGAAGCTCGCCTCGCTGATCTTGTCCGGCTTCACCTTGCCGGCGGCCACGTCGGCGGCCAGCGCCCGCGCGGCGTCGACGATCTCGGCCCGGCCGCCGTAGTTCACGCAGAACTGCAGGGTGATCTTGTCGTTGCCGGCGGTGCGAACCTCGGCGTCCTCCAGTTCGGAGATCACCGAGCGCCACAGCTTCGGGCGCCGACCGGCCCAGCGCACCCGCACCCCCATCGCGTCGAGTTCGTCGCGGCGGCGGTGGATGACGTCCCGGTTGAAGCCCATCAGAAAGCGCACCTCGTCCGGGGTGCGCTTCCAGTTCTCCGTCGAGAACGCGTACGCCGACACGCACGTCACGCCGATCTCGATCGCCCCGCAGATCACGTCGAGCAGCGCGGCCTCGCCGGCCTCGTGGCCCTTGGTCCGGGCCAGCCCGCGTTCCTTGGCCCAGCGCCCGTTCCCGTCCATCACGATGGCGACGTGACGGGGAATCAGTTCCGCGGGCAGCGTGGGTGGACGCGCGCCGGACGGATGCGGCGGCGGGGCCGCGTACTGCCGCCGACTCATGCGCTCTGGGTTGGCGCGGGCAGGTCCCGCTCGACGTGACGGAGCGAGCGCAGCCCCCGCTCCAGGTGCCATTGCAGGTAGGCCGCGACCAGGCCGCTGGCCTCGCGGCGGGCGCGCGGCGCGGACGTCTCCGCGCTCTCCCAGTCGCCGGAGAGCAGGGCGCCGAGCAGGCTGAGGGTCTCCGCGCCGGGCGCGGCGCAGGCCGGCGGGCGGCAGTCCGCGCAGGAGGCCCCGCCGCCGGGGATGGTGAAGAACCGGTGTGGGCCGGTTGCCCCGCAGCCGGCGCAGTCGGAGAAGCTCGGCGCGTACCCGGCGATCGACAGCGAGCGGACCAGGAACGCATCCAGCACCATCACCGGGTCCCGTTCGGTCTCGGCCAGGACCCGCAACCCGCCGAGCAGGAGCTGAAACTGCGCCAGCGCGGGGTCGTGCTCATTCTCGGTGAATCGCTCGGCGGCCTCGAGCATCGCCTGACCGGCGGTCCACCGCGCGTAGTCGCGGGAGAGCTTGCCGCCGAAGGCGTCGATGGTCTCGATCTGCTGGGCGATGTCCAGGCTGCGCCCGGAGTAGCACTGCACGTCGACGTGGGCGAACGGCTCGAGCCGGGCCCCGATCCGCGACGAGGTGCGCCGCACGCCCTTGGCCACCGCCCGGATCCGGCCGTGCCGGCGCGTGAGCAGCGTGATGATCCGGTCCGCCTCACCCAGCTTCTGGGTGCGCAGCACGATCCCCGTGTCCCGGTAGGTGCTCACCTAGCCATTCTGCGGGGTGACGTCCCGGAGCATGCACCACAGCGGCGGCGAGTCTCGTAGGGTGACCCGCGCCGTCACCACGAATTTGTGGCGCTCATAGAGCCGCTTGTTCTCCTCGCTGGTCGCGTCCAGATGCGCCGGGATGCCCTCGGCGTCGCAACGATCGAGGACCGTCCGCAGCAGCGCACTGCCGTAACCGCGGCCCTGCGCCGCGGGCCGCACCGCGAGGAAGTGCAGGAAGTAGTGGGGGTAGCGCGGATGCCATTGCGCGAGCAGCGGACGGATCTCCGCCGACGTCGCGCCGTACTCCCCCAGCGCGGCGGCGAGCTTGGGACCGAGCACCGCGGCCTGCGCCTCGGGCATGTGCTCCCCCGGCGGCGCCCAGACCGCTGCCGCGAGGCCATCCGCCGAGCGGTGGATCTCACCCCACGGCAGATAGGCCTCACACATCGCGGCGAAGAACGCGGGCAGGATCGCTGCGCGGCGCGTCTCGTCCGGGATGAACC
Source organism: Sporichthya sp. (assembly GCF_013815995.1). Lineage (GTDB taxonomy): Bacteria > Actinomycetota > Actinomycetes > Sporichthyales > Sporichthyaceae > Sporichthya. The sequence goes on along the minus strand of NZ_JACDFE010000044.1, from coordinate 3,960 downwards.
AGCGGAAGATCGGGACGGCGTGGAACGCCTCGGCCAAGGTCGCGACGACCTCGGGGAGGTCGATGGCGGACGCGAGCTTAACGTCCGCCATCGTCGGGTCTTGCTGCGTCAGCGGTTGATGGCCGAGCACACGGCCTTGAGCGACGCGGTGACGATGTTGGCGTCGATGCCGACGCCCCACTTCACCTCGCCGCCGACGGCGCACTCGAGGTAGGCCGCGGCGCGGGCGTCACCGCCGGCGCTCATCGCGTGCTCGTGGTAATCGAGGACGCGCACGTCGATGCCGATCGAGGACAGCGCATCGGTGAAGGCCGCGATCGGTCCGTTGCCGGAGCCGGTCAGGGTCTTGGACTGGCCCTCGACGATCACGTTCACCGAGAGCTCGTCCTGCGCGCCCACCGCCGAGGAGGTGTGGTGCGAGTCGAGCTGGACGCCACCCTCGGCCCCGATCTCGGAGGGCGCGAGGTACTCACAATCGAACATCCCCCACATCTCCTCCGGGGTGACCTCGCCGCCCTCGACCTCGGTGTGCCGCTGGATCACCGCGGAGAAGTCGATCTGCAGCCGGCGCGGCAGCTCGAGGTGGTACTCGGTCTTCATGATGTAGGCGACGCCGCCCTTGCCGGACTGGCTGTTGACCCGGATTACGGCCTCGTAGGTCCGACCGACGTCCTTGGGGTCGATCGGCAGGTAGGGCACCGCCCAGGTCTGCTGCTCGACGGGGACACCGGCGGCGGCCGCGTCGCGGGCGAGCCAGTCGAACCCCTTGTTGATGGCGTCCTGGTGCGAGCCGGAGAACGCGGTGTAGACCAGATCGCCGCCGTACGGGTGGCGCTCGGCGACCGGCAGCTGGTTGCAGTACTCGACGGTGCGGCGGATCTCGTCGATGTCGGAGAAGTCGATCATCGGGTCGACGCCCTGGCTGAACAGATTCAGTCCGAGGGTGACCAGGCAGACGTTGCCGGTCCGCTCACCGTTGCCGAACAGGCAGCCCTCGATGCGGTCCGCGCCGGCCAGGTAGCCGAGCTCGGAGGCCGCGACCGCCGTGCCGCGGTCGTTGTGCGGGTGCAGGCTCAGGACCACCGAGTCCCGGTAGGCCAGGTTGCGGTGCATCCACTCGATGGAGTCGGCGTAGACGTTCGGGGTCGCCATCTCGACGGTGGCCGGCAGGTTGAGGATCACCTGGTGATCCGGCGTCGGCTTCCAGACGTCGTTGACCGCGTTGCAGACCTCGACGGCGAACTCGAGTTCGGTGCCGGTGTAGGACTCCGGCGAGTACTCGAAGTAGACGTCGGTCTCGGGGACGGTCTCGACCAGCTTCTGGCAGATCCGCGCGCCCTGGACGGCGATGTCCTTGATGCCGTCGCGGTCGAGGCCGAACACGACGCGACGCTGCAGCGTCGAGGTCGAGTTGTAGAGGTGCACGATCGCCTGCTTCGAGCCGCGGATGGAATCGAAGGTGCGGGTGATGAGCTCCTCGCGGGCCTGCGTCAGCACCTGGATGGTGACGTCGTCCGGGATCAGGTCTTCCTCGACGAGCTGGCGGACGAAGTCGAAGTCGGTCTGGCTGGCGGCCGGGAACCCGACCTCGATCTCCTTGTAGCCCATCTTGACCAGGAGCTCGAACATCCGGCGCTTGCGCGCCGGGCTCATCGGGTCGATCAGGGCCTGGTTGCCGTCGCGGAGATCGACCGCGCACCAGCGCGGGGCGGCGGTGATGACCTTGTCCGGCCAGGTCCGGTCGGTCAGGCCGACGGGGACGTACGCGGGATAGCGGTGGATCGGCATGCCGCTGGGCTGCTGGGGGTGTTGCATCGAAGGCTCCTCAGATGTCGCGGGGTCGGATCGAGCGCGACCGGCAGGCGCAGCTGATCCCGCGACGAGGGAGCCGGCCCTTACGGGGCCTCGTCGCGGCTGCTAAGGAGGAGGCCGTTGACGGCCAGGCGCAGACGCATGAGGAAAGCGTACAGGAGATGGGGACCGGTCACGGAAGCCCCGCGACCGGCACTACGCCGTCCGGGGCCTGGGCGACGCGGTACCCGCGCATGGAGCCGTACCCGCCGTGCCCTGCTCCGCTGACCGAGGCGAATATCGCGAATATTCAGTGGCGTCGCCCGCCGGCACCAGGTGTCCTGGCGGCATGGAGATTCAGGTCCTGGACCCGGCCCGGGTCGACGAGTTCGTCGCGGTGTTCCGGGCCGCCCACGACGTCGACCACCCGCAGGACCCCGCCTACGCGCTACGGCACGAGGCGCTGCGGATCCTGAACCCGACCCCGGACGAGCCGATCACGCACTTCATGGTGCTGGAGGCCGGACGCATCGTGGCCGGCGCCCACCTCCGGGTCCCGGAACTGGACAACACCCACAGCGTGTTCGTCGAGATCATCGTCGACCCCGACGCCCGCCGGCGCGGGATCGCCCGCGAGCTCTGGGACTTCCTCACCGCGCGGGCCCTCGGACTGGGCCGCAAGCTGGTGCTCTTCGAGACCGCGATCGGCGGCGCCGGCGAGGCCTTCGGCCGGTCGATCAACGGCGAGGTCGGCATCCTGGACGCCCGCCGCCGCCTCGTCGTGGACACAGCGAATCTGGCGGTGGCGGCCGAGTTGAAGGCCGAGGCGCTCACCCACGCCGACGGCTACGAACTGGTCTCCTACGTGGGTTCGACTCCCGAGCAGTGGATCGACGGTGTCGCCTACCTGGTGGGGCGCATGTCCACGGACGCCCCGATGGACGGTCTGGACTGGCAGGCGGAGGCCTACGACGCGAACCGGATCCGGATGCAGGAGGCAGCCACCGTCCGTCAGGAGCTGACGGTCTTCTCCACGATCGCCGTCCACACGGCCACCGGCACGGTCGCCGGGTTCACCAACATCGGACGAGCGGTCGACGACGGGACGAACGTCCATCAGTGGAACACCATCGTCGACCCGGACCACCGCGGACACCGGCTCGGGACGCTGATCAAGATCGCGAACCTCGAGCAGGCCCGGCAACGCGAGCCCGGGATCGGCGCCGTGTGGACCTGGAACGCGGTCTCGAACGACCCGATGATCAGGGTCAACGAGGCGATGGGCTTCCGCCTCTGGGACCACTGGGGTGAGTGGCAGGTCCGGCTCTAAGAACCGCGCGAAACAACCGGGCGGCGGGTCTCAACCGCCGCCCGGCTCCAGCCAGGCCCGGACCGCGAGCACGCGGCGGTGGTCGTCCGGCTCGGGTAGGAGGTCGAGCCGCGTGAAGATACTCGTGACGTGGCTCTCCACCGTCTTCTCGTGCACCCGCAACGCCCGGGAGATCGCCGAGTTCGAGCGGCCCTCGGCCATCAGCGCCAAGACCTCGCGTTCCCGGTCCGTCAAGGGCCCGAGCCGGTCGCGGTGCGCCTGCCGACCCAGGAAGTGCGCGACCACGTCCGGGTCGAGCACGGTGCCGCCGCCGGCCACCCGCTCGATCGCGTCGACGAGAGTCCGCACGTCGGCGATCCGGTCCTTGAGCAGATAACCGAACCCGGTGGGGTGATTGCGTGCGAGTTCGAGGGCGTGGGTGCCTTCCAACGACTGCGAGATCAGCAGGATGCCCAGGTCCGGGAAGGAAGCCCGTAACTCGACAGCGGCCCGTGCCCCCTCGTGCGTGAACGTCGGAGGCATCCGGATGTCGACCAGCGCGACGTCGGGCCGGTGCTCGTGCACCGCTTTGATCAGCGCGGCTCCGTCCCCCACCGCCGCGACCGTGGTGATGCCCGCTTCGGTGAGCAACCGCTCCAGGCCTTCCCGGAGCAGTACCGAATCATCGGCTATGACGACGCGCACGGCAGCTCCAACCGGACCTCGGTGCCGGGGCCGGGTACCCGCGGCCCGACGACCAGGCGTCCACCGGCCGCCTCGGCCCGGTCGGCGATCCCGCGCAGGCCCGGCCCGCCCGGGTCGGCGCCACCGCGACCGTCGTCCCGGACCCACACCAGCAG
>NZ_JACDFE010000253.1 GCF_013815995.1 Sporichthya sp. | reverse complement strand
CCGACGTCCTGCACGTGCAGGCCCTGCTCTGGGAGCGGGCCCCCGCCGACTCGCCTACCGCTGATCGCCGGATCCAGGCCGTGGCCACCGCCGTCGGTGCCGCGGTCTGCGGGTCCACCGACGCGGCGGAGACCGCCGCAGCTCGCGACGCCCGCGAGGTCGTGGTGACGGCCCGTCGCCGGTTGCTCGGGGTCTTCGATAAGCCGGCTGCTGCGCTGGTCGCCGAGCGGCTGACCGACCTGGAGCACCTGGCCGAACTCCCACCGGCCCCGGGCCGGGCGATGCCCTCGCCGTCGGGCTCGTTGCACTGGCGGGCCTGGGAGATCGGGGCCGACGCGCTGGTCGCCCAGCTGCGAACCGCGGCGGCCGACGGCCGGGTGATCGCCGAGGCGCTGCTCGCGGCCGCCTACCGCGCTGACGCTGCCCAGCAAATGTGCCTGGCCGACCTCGCCGACCTCGAGGCCCACCTCGTGGAGGCCTCGCTGGCTGCCGGCGACGCCGGCCTGCTGCTCGCCGACGTCCGGCGGGCCGCCGTTGTCCTGATCCTGTCCGAGGCGGCGGACCGTCCGGTGGACGTCGCCGCCGCCCGGGCCGGGGTGTGGGCCGCGGCCCGAGCTGCTCTGTCGCCGGCCGAGGTGGAGCGGCTCGCACCGCGGCTCGGACGTACCGGTACCAGCGCGTGAGCCCGGACGCGGTGGCCGCGACGTTCCTCGCCCTCGGCGGCCTGCTGATCGGTTCGTTCCTCAACGTCGTCGTGCACCGGGTACCGGCCGGCAAGTCGGTGGTCCGCCCCGGCTCGAGCTGCCCGAACTGCGAGAACCCGGTGCGCCCGCGGGACAACATCCCCGTGCTGTCTTGGCTGTTGCTGCGCGGCCGGTGCCGTGACTGTGCGGCCCCGATCTCGGCGCGCTACCCGCTGGTCGAGGTCGGCTGCGCGGCGCTGTTCTTCGCGATCACCCTGCGCTTCGGGGTCAGTCCGGTGCTGCCCGCGCTGCTGTTCCTGGCCGCGACCGGCCTGGCGCTCGCCCTGATCGACCTCGACGTGCGCCGGCTTCCGTTCGAGATCTCGATCCCGGGCCTGGGCGTCACCGTGGTGCTGCTCGCCCTGGCCGGACTGGCTGACGGCTGGTCCCCGGTGGCGGTGGCGCTGCTCTCGGCCGCAGCGTGGTTCGGCCTGTACTGGTCGCTGTGGTTCGGCACCGGCGGGCGCGGCATGGGTCTGGGCGACGTGGTGCTGGCTCCCACCCTCGGCCTCGCTCTCGGCTGGCTCGGCTGGGGCCCCAGCCTGGTCGGACTGCTCGGCGGATTCGGCATCGGTGCCTTCGTCGGTGTGACCCTGATGGTGATCGGCCGGGCCGGCCGCCGCAGTCAGATCCCGTTCGGGCCGTCGATGCTGGCCGGTGCGTTGCTGGGGGTCTTCGCCGGGTCCGCGGTCTGGGGCGCCTACCTCGGCACGTTGGCCTGATCCTTTGAGCTGGTCCTCGCAGTCTCACGCGTCACAGCACGCGCTCGACGGCCTCCGGCGGGACCGGCATGTCGAGGTCGAAGTCCATCACGCGGTGGAATCGTGAAAGCGCGTTCCACAGGCTGATCGACATGGTGAGCTCGACGAGCTGGTCCGAGCTGAAGGCCTTGGTCAGGGCCGCGCGCAGGTCGTCCGCCAGGCCGGTGGGGGCCTGGGCGATCGGCATCGCGGGAAGCTCGAGTGTCATCACCCGGGCCAGTTCCAGCGCCAGTTGCAGATCAGGGTCCAGGCCCGCGTGATTGCCGCTGACCACCGCGTCGATGTCTTCGGGCGTCGCGCCCTGTGCAGCCGCGGACGTGCAACGGTGGCTCGCGCTGTAGCGGCAGTGGTTGAGCACCGTCACGTAAACCGCGGTCAGGTCCTTCAGCCGCGGGTCCAAGCAGCCGGGGCCGGCCACCGCCCGGATGAAGGGCAGATAGGCGCCGAACATTCCGGGCCGCTGGGCGATCGCCTGCCAGGTGTGGAGCGCCTTGCCGTAGCCGGCCTGCCCGGCCGCGAGCGCGGCCTGGTCGGCGGAGTCGAATTCCGCGGGATCGCGGAGCGGGACCAGTGACATGTGTACTCCCGGTGAAAGGGGGCGAGCCCGCAGACGTCGGCTCACGCGCAGTCGAAGGTCGAGGCGAGATAGGCCGCGGCCGCCATGCGCCGCGACCACCGCATCCGGCGCCGCGCGGCTTCCGGGTCGTCGCCGTAACGGGAGGCCAGATCCTCGCTCGCCTCCCGCAGCGCGTTGCCCGGCCGACCCAGTCGCCGCGTCACGGCCCATCGGATCGTCTCGGCTGACGGAGCCTCCGAGGGCTGCAGTTCCGTGCAGAAGACCAGCCGGGCCGCATCGGTGAGACTCAGTTGGCGGAACCTCGAACGGGCTGTTGGTCGCGCCTGCCGGGCGATGTCCCATCCGCTCGCGTCTGGTGGGTGCGATCAACGGAGCCTCCTAGCGCGAACCGGTTTCCGGGCAGCGAAGGTAAGCCGGTTCGTGGCGCCGCCCGAGACACTTCACGCGTCGCCTGGACGCCTTGCGCAGCGGACGACTCCGCCTGTCGGCGCGGGAGTTGTGCACTGCGCGGACTGTCCCGCCGGGTGCGTCAAGTGTCTCGGCTGCGCGCCCTGGCGCTCATAACGTCGGCCCCATCATCCGTGACAGCCCCTCACATCAGGAGTCGTCGTGACCGACACGTTGGTCGAGCAACCCATCCCGCTTCAGCTCGCGGGCGAGGGCATGGGCACAGGCGTGGACGCCGACCTCGTCGCGCGAGCCACGGCCCTGGTCCCCCTCATTCGCGAGTACGCGGACAAGGCGTCCGAGGAGCGGCGCGTCGGGCCGGAGGTGGTGGCGGCCCTCGAGGAAGCCGGCCTGTTCAAGATCTTCGTGCCCAAGCGCTACGGCGGGTACGGCGCCAACATGGCGACCGGGGTCCAGACGCTTGCCGAGATCTCCCGGGGTGACGGCTCCACCGGGTGGGCCGCCTCGCTGCTGAACGTCTGCACCTGGTTCGCGACCACGTTCTCCCAGCAGGCTCAGGACGAGGTGTTCGGCGCCAACCCGGACGCCAAGGTGTGCGGCATCTTCACCCCGGGGAGCAAGTCGGAGCGGGTCGAGGGCGGCTACCTGGTCAGCGGGCGGTGGCCTTACTCCTCGGGGTCCTTCGCAGCGGACTGGGCGACGCTGGGCATCGGGATCGACGTCCCCGACGGTGAGGACCCCCGCGCACTGGCGCTGATTCCCGCCGAGGCGTGGACCATCGAGCCGACCTGGTTCGTCGCCGGTATGCGCGGAACGGGCAGCGACACCATCGTGGTCGAGGACCACTCGTGCCCGACCACCGGGTGCAACGGTTCGTGGGCATGCGGGAGGCGGAGTTCCTCACGCCGCACAAGCAGGACCAGAACTCCTACATGGCCTTCATTCCGGTCGCTGCGCTGATCCTGGTTGCGCCGCAACTCGGGATGGGCCGGCACGCCCTGGAGCGGACCCGGAAGAGCCTGCCGGGCAAGGCCGTCGCGTACACCATGTACGCAGAGGCGCGAACCTCGCCGATGCACCAGCTCGGGGTCGCGAACGCGTCTACGAAGTTCCACCTGGCTGAGCTGCTCGTGCGTCAGGGTTGCCTGGACATCGACGCCAACGCCGCCGAGCACCGGCTGCCGACCATGGAGGTGCGCGCCCGGGTCCGCAACGACACCGGGGTCGCGGCCGAACTGGTCAACCAGGGGATCGACTTCCTGATGACGGCCAACGGCGCCGGGTCCTTCGCCGACGTTAACGTCCTCAACCGCATCTGGCGCGATGCCGCCATCGCTGCCCGCCACGCCTACGTCTCGGCGGAGGTCGGCAAAGAGGTCTACGGCAAGGTCCTGCTCGGCGACGACCAGCTCACGATGGACCTCTGATGGTCTACGAACACGCTCATCTCGTGATCGACCCGGCCCGGGCCGACGAGTTCGAGGCCGCCGTACCTCTCGCGCTCAAGGCCCTGCGGGATGCCCCGGGCTGCCAGGAGGCGAACATCTCCCGCAGCGTGGACCAGCCGGGTACCTACCTGCTCCGGGCGGGGTGGGACCACCTGGAGGACCACCTCGAGGTTTTCCCGACCACGCCCCAGGCCGCGACCGTGGGCGAGGCCATCGCCGGCTTCTTCACCGAGGCACCGCTCGTCATCCATTTCGAGGACGCACAGATCTGACGGTCCGTAAGCCTCGGGAACGGAGCCCACACGATGCCTCTCACTGACGTCCGACCGGAATGGTTCACCGAGGAGGGATCGGCCGAGGCGGTGGCCGGCAGTTTCGCCGCGACCCCGGACCCTCGCCTGCGTCAGATCCTGCAGTCTCTGGTCCGGCACCTGCACGCCTTCGCCAAGGACGTCGACCTGGCGCAGCCGGAGCTGGACGCGGCTATCGCGTTCCTGACCCGCACCGGTCAGAGGTCCGACGCCACCCGGCAGGAGTTCGTGCTGCTCTCCGACGTCCTCGGCCTGTCGATGCTCGTCGACGCCATCGCCAACCGCGGTGGCGGGACAGCAACGGAGTCCACCGTCCTGGGGCCCTTCCACATGACCGCCTCCCCGGCGCGCTCGCTCGGCGAATGCATCGCCGACGTCGCCGGCGGGGAGCCGACGCTGGTGACCGGGTGCGTGCGAGGCAGCGACGGTGCGGCGCTGCCCGGTGCCACCATCGACGTCTGGCAGGCCGATTGCCAGGGCTTCTACGACGTCCAGCGGCCGGAGGTCGTGCCCGCCGGGAACCTGCGGGGGTTGTTCACCTGCGATTCCGCCCGGGCCGGACAGCTGCGCCCGCACGAGCTCAGCGGAGGCACGGTCACGGTCTCCAACCTCGGCATGTTCGGCACGGTCGAGTTCGCCGCGATCATCAACCCGCCGCAGGCCTCGATCCTCGCGGTCGGCGCGGCCACCGAGGTCCCGGCGATCGTGAAGGGCAAGCTGCGGACGGTCCGTCAGTTACGGGTGAAACTCAGCGTCGACCACCGCCCGGTCGACGGTGCGGTGGCCGCAGAGTGGATGCGGGCCTTCACCGGCCTGCTCGAGAACCCGCTGCGGATCCTGCTGTGACGACGGTCCGGTCCAGTAGGGCGATTGTCTGAGCGGGCGCGCCGTTCAAGATCATTGACGTGACGGGTGTGGTGGCGCGTACGTTCTTCTCGGCACCCGAACGGGGCCGCCGAGGAGGACGAGACCGTGGCCACGTACCCAGTCAGCTACCGCCCCGAGTACACCGAGAAGCGAAACCGGCTGACCTCGTTCTTCCGGCTCCTGATGGTCATCCCCCTGATGATCGTCGGCATCGTCTACGGCATCGCGGCGATCTTCACGGTGATCGGGGCCTGGTTCGCGCTGCTGTTCACCGCGCGGTACCCGGAGGGGCTTTACCGCTTCAACACGGGCGTCTTCCGCTACTGGACCCGCGTCAGCGGCTACCTGTACCTGCAGACCGACGTGTACCCGCCGTTCGACACCGGCGAGCACCCCGAATACCCGATCCACATGGTGATCGACCCGCCGCAGGAGACGTACAGCCGGCTCAAGGTGTTCTTCCGCGTGATCCTGGCGATTCCCGTCTACATCGTCACGCAGGTCTTCGGTTACGCCGTGATGGCGGTCGCCTTCGTGATGTGGGTCGTCGCAGTGATCCTCGGCAAGACTCCGCGGGGCCTGTTCTCGGCGATGACGTTCCTGCAGGGGTTCACCTTCCGGGTCGCCGGCTACATGATCTTCCTCTTCACCGACCGGTACCCGAGCTTCAGCGACGCCGCAGCCGACGCGGCCTACCCGCCGGAGGGCTACCTCCCGCCCGGCTACGCGCCTGCGCAGCCGTACGGGCAGCCGCCGGTCTACGGGCAGCCTCCGGCGTACGGGCAGCCCCCCGCTTACGGGCAGCCCCCGGCTTACGGGCAGCCGTCGGGATACGAGAAGGCTCCGCCGCCCCCGCCGGGGTACCAGCCGCCCGCGGACCCCTACGCGCCGCCCGGGTACGGGCAGCCGCCGGCCCCGCCGCAGAC
>NZ_JACDFE010000383.1 GCF_013815995.1 Sporichthya sp. | reverse complement strand
GCCGCGGCGGCCGCGGCGATCTGCTCCACGGCCCAGACGGCGTTGGCCGACAGGTCGACGTCGGCGGTGATCGCGGGGACCAGGTCGGAGCCCGGGGTGATCAGCCAGCACAGCACCCGGGCCTCGTCCGGGCCGATGCCGGCCGCCCGAAGCCCCAGTGCCTCCTCCAGCACGGCGGCGCCGAGCCAACTCGCGCCGCCGGCGATCGCGGCCCGCGCGACCGGGACCATGCCGTGCCCGTAGCCGTCCGCCTTCACCACGACCATGACCTCGGCCGACCCCGCGTACCCGCGCAGCGCGCCGACGTTCGCCCGCACCGCGTCAAGGTCGACACGGGCCTGGGCGCGCCACGGGCTCGGGGTGGGAGCGGGGGTCTCCCCAATCTCGTCAGCCATCTCGTCAGCCATCTCGCCGTCATCCTCGCACCGGCGACACGCCGGGATCGACGGAGGCGGGCCCCCACGCTCGAAGCCCAGGTGAACGAATTCGGACAGATCCGGACGAGGCCCCCAGAGATGCGAGGACACATCACGTTTCTGTCACAGGAGGCCCTCCTCCGTTTGAAGGATCTCTAAATCATCCGAACGCCGCGCAACCGTGACGCACGTCATGCCGTCTCATGGTGCACACGCGGACGGTCCACCGTTCGCCCCCTGGGGAGGGGATCGGAAATGGCTCAGAGCCAGATTCGTATCGAGCGCAAGACGATCACGAGCAAAAGCACCCTGGCCAAGCAGGATGCCAACGCTCTCGATCTGCGAACCCCGTCCGGCCGGAAGCTGCCGTACTGATCCTCGCCGCCCGGGCCCCTCACCAGAGGGACGTCGTTGGCCGGTAAGTCAGCTCGCAGTCATCTCGCGCCAGACGGCAGGTAGTGCGGCCGCCACGTCCATCGACGTGACCGGAGCGCCACCGCCGTGACCGTGCTCCCCCATCGTGCGCGCCGCCGCCCCGTGCAGGTAGGCCGCCACCGCCCCCGCCGCCGTGACCTCCAGACCGGCCGCCAGCAGGGCTCCCGCCAGCCCGGCCAGCACGTCGCCGCTGCCCGCCGTCGCCAACCAGCCTGATCCGGTCGGGTTCACGTAAGCCGGCCCGTCCCCCGGTCCGGGCGCCGGCGCAATCACCGTGGTCGAGCCCTTGAGCAGCACCGTCGCGCCGTAGGTCTGGGCCGCCGCGCGCGCCCGGCCCAGCCGTCCCGCCTCCGCCTCGGCCGGTTCGATCTTGAGCAGACGTCCGAGTTCCCCCGCGTGCGGGCTGAGCAGGGTCGGCGCCGCCCGCCGAAGCGGTCCGGTGCCCGCCAGCAGGGTCAGCCCGTCCGCATCCACCAGGACCGGCACGTCGCTGCGGAGCACGTCCTCCAGTCGGGACCGGGCCTCGGCGTCGGTACCGATACCGGGCCCCACCACCCAGGCCTGTACGCGGCCGGCCTCCGACGGTGCGCCGGTGGTCACCACCGACTCCGGCCAGCGCGCCCGCACGGCCGCGGCGGCCGGCTCCGGACCGGCGAAGCGGACCATCCCCGCGCCGCCGTGCAACGCTCCGGCCACCGCGAGCACCGCGGCACCGGGGTACGTGGCCGAGCCGGCGCAGATCCCGACCACCCCGCGGCGGTACTTGTCCGAGGTGCGGGCCGGCACCGGCAGCAGCGCGGCCACGTCGGCGTGCTGCAGGGCGAGCACGGCGGGGTCCGGAAGATACGGCTCGAGCCCGATGTCCACCAACGTGGGCGCCCCGGCCCGCCCGGCCGCCGGGTCGGCCAGCAACGCGGGCTTCCAGGTGCCGAAGGTGACAGTGGCGTCGGCGGTGACGGCCGCCCCTGGCACCTCCGCCGTGTCGGCGTCCACTCCACTGGGCACATCGACAGCGACCAGCAGGCCGGGGCCGGCGGCCGCCCGGTTCACGAGCGCAGCGGCCTCCGGCCGCAAGCCGCCGCTCGCGCCGATGCCGACGATCCCGTCCAGCACCAGGTCGGCCCGGTCCAGCGCGGCCGGATCGCCGGTCACCCGGCCACCGGCGGCGCACAGCGCTGCCAGTCCC
>NZ_JACDFE010000043.1 GCF_013815995.1 Sporichthya sp. | reverse complement strand
GCCCACACCCTCGCGGGGAGCTGCGCCGCCGTTGGCGCGGCACGTCTCGCGGCGCTCGCCCGCCGACTGTGCGAGACGCTCGCGACCGGGCTCCCGGCCGACGCCATCCCCAGCCACAGCGAGTTCATGCGCACCTTCGAGATGACCGCCACGACCCTCGAATCCGCGCAGCCGTCGGCCGCCGGCGGGCGCGCCGCCGATGGCGCCTCTAGTGGCCCTTGAGGTTGGGTTTGACCGGTAACTGCATGGGGTTAGGCGGCGATGCGGTGTCGGGCTTCGGCTGTCGTTTTCAGGAGTCGCCTGCACCAGTTCAGGCATGAGCCCGGCGGCAGTGCACAGGAGTGTTGACGGGTAGCTCTCAGGAGTCGAGCGCTCTGGCGTGCCTCCTGATCAATAGTCGTGTGCACTATCCTTCATCATGGTGGGGTTGACCCGCCCGCTCCCTCACGTCACGCGGTCGGCAACTCGCCGCAGTCGGTGATCTCAACGGCGGCCTTGGTCTTGCCGCTCTGGGAGCCTTGGGCTTCCATCGCCGCGAGCGTGTCCTCGCCCGAGGTCATGGTGCCGAAGACGACGTGCTTGTTGTCGAGCCAAGCGGTCTTCTCGGTGCAGATGAAGAACTGCGATCCGTTGGTGTTCGGCCCGGCGTTGGCCATGCTCAGGATGCCGCGCCCGGTGTGCTTGAGGGTGAAGTTCTCGTCCTTGAACTTCTCTCCGTAGATGCTCTTGCCACCGGTCCCGTCGCCCCGGGTGAAGTCACCGCCCTGGCACATGAACCCGGGGATGATCCGGTGGAACTTGGAGTCCTTGAACCCGAAGCCCTTCTCCCCGGTGCACAGCGCACGGAAGTTCTCCGCGGTCTCGGGCACGACGTCGGGGCGCAGCTCAAAGACCAGCCGGCCGGCGGGCTGGCCGCCGATGGAAACATCGAAGAAAACGTTGTTGGAAGACATGGCCCCGAGATTAGGGCACCGGCCGCTCGTCAACCTGACCGGCGTCGACGGCGATCCGCCGGTTGACCCGCACCGTCTGCAGCAGGCGCCGGTCGTGCGAGACGAGGAGCAGGGTCCCGGGGTAGGAGTCCAGGGCCTGCTCAAGTTGTTCGATGGCGGGCAGGTCGAGGTGGTTGGTCGGCTCGTCGAGGACGAGCAGGTTGACCCCGCGCGCCTGCAGCAGGGCCAGACCGGCGCGGGTGCGCTCGCCGGGCGACAGGCTCTCGGCGGGCCGGAGCACGTGGTGGGACTTGAGCCCGTACTTGGCCAGCAGCGTGCGGACGTCGGCCTCGGTCTCGTCGGGCACCTGTTCCCCGAAGGCGCGCAGCAGGGTCGTGCCGTCGGCGAACGCCGACCGGGCCTGGTCGATCTCGCCGACGACGACGCCCGGACCGAGTGCGACTGACCCCTCGTCAGGTGCGAGGCGACCCAGCAGAACGGCGAGTAACGTCGACTTGCCCGACCCGTTCGGGCCGGTGATCGCGACGCGGTCCGCCCAGTCGATCTGCAGGTGCACCGGGCCGAGTGTGAAGCCACCGCGGCGGACGAGCGCCCCGCGGGCTGTCGCGACGACCGCCCCGGCACGCGGCGCCACGGCGATCTCCATCTGGAGCTTCCACTCCTTGCGCGGCTCCTCGACGACCTCCAGGCGCTCGATCAGCCGATCGGTCTGCCGGGCCTTGGACGCCTGCTTCTCCGTCGCCTCCGACCGGAACTTGCGCCCGATCTTGTCGTTGTCGGTGGATTTTCGGCGGGCGTTCTTGACGCCCTTCTCCATCCACGCGCGCTGCGATCGGGCCCGCTCGGTGAGATCGCCGACGCGGTCGGCGTAGTCCTCGTAGTCCTCCCGGCTGCGGCGGGCCGCCACCTCGCGCTCGTGCAGATAGGCGGCGTAGCCGCCGCCGTAGACCGACGTCGTCTGCTGGGCCAGGTCGAGCTCGACGACCTTCGTGACCGTGCGCGCGAGGAACTCCCGGTCGTGGCTGACGACCCCGACACCCGCGCGCAACCCGGTGAGGAACTTCTCCAGGCGCTCGAGGCCCTCCAGGTCGAGATCGTTGGTGGGCTCGTCGAGCAGAAAGACGTCGTAGCGGGAGAGCAGCAGCGCAGCCAGGCCGGCCCGCGTGGCCTGTCCGCGGGAGAGCGATGCCACTGGCGTGGCCAGGTCGATCGCGAGGCCGAGTTCGTGCGTCGTCGCCTCGGCCCGCTCTTCGAGGTCGGCCCCGCCGAGGGCCATCCAGCGGTCGAGGGTGAGGGCGTAGGCGTCCTCCGCGGACAGGCCGCCGACCGGGCGCCCGTCTGCGAGGGCGTCGGCAGCGGCGTCGAAGGCCATCTGCGCCGCCGCCGTACCGGTGCGGCGGGCGATGAGGTCGAGCACGCTCTCTCCGGGGACCGCCGCGAGCTCCTGGGGGAGGTAGCCGACGACCGCGGTCTCCGGGGAGAGGACGACCTGACCCGACCCGGCCGGGACCAGCCCCGCGAGCATCCGGAACAGCGTCGACTTGCCCGCCCCGTTGGCCCCGACCACGCCGACGACATCGCCGGGGGCGAGCGTCAGGTCGAGCTCGGAGAAGAGGGTCCGGTCCCCGTGCGCGGCCGCGAGACCCTTGGCGAACAACGTGGCGCTCATGTCGCGCCGACGCTACAAGGCCACGTCACCGCCCCGCCCGGGCCGCTCGTTCTACACCGTGCCGACGCCACGTCGGGAATCCCGGCCTGGAATGAGGCCTATGGCGTGCTTACTCTCAGGCTGCCGCCCCGGTACGGAACGTGACTCTCAAGCTTCCGGAGGCTTCGTGGACGCGCAGCGCATCTTGATCAACACCCGTCGGACGGCCCGACCCGCCCGGCTCGTGGTCGCCCTCACCGTCGAGGCGCTGACCCGTCCGGTCGACGTGGGCTCCCGGCGTAACGCCTGGGACGCCCTGGCCGACGGGCGCGCCGAGCGCCCGGACCGCACGACGGGCTGAGAACTACATCGGTCGCGCGGCAAGCGTGCGGTCGAGGTCGTGAGTTGCCCCACGGGCCGCGCGACGGGCCTCGCGGGCGATCCGCATGTAGGCGACCCGCTCGGGCAGCGCCGCGTTGAGTCGGCCGGCGATCGCCCCGGCCGAGCGGAGCAGGGGCCCGGGCAGCGTTGGGAGCGGAGGGGTTCGCTCCGCGACCGCGATCACGGTGTGCGCGCTCTGGTTCTCCAGCACCCGGTCGATCATGTCCTCGTAGTAGGCCCAGTAGGCCGTGGTGGTCGGCGGCAGCATCCGCTCGGACACCTGCAGGATCCGGCACATCTCCAGGATTTCCTGGTACCCCTGCTCCAACTGACGCTCCGTCAGTGGCCGCGGCATGAAGTACCGCGAGTAGCTGACCAGCGCGTGGTACGCGGTGAGCGGAACCCAGGCCCAGGGCTCCGCCGCCAGGGCGTGGTGCTCCCGGCCGCCGTAGATCCAGGTCTGCACCGAGGCGAAGCTGCGTTCGGCGCGGCCCCACGGGTCGGTCCGGTAGGCCGAGCGCTGGTCGACGACGGTGCCGATGGCCGGGTGATAGCCGCGACTCGCCGAGCCGGGGAACGAATTGGCCCCGGCCGAGGTTGCAGGCCGAATGCGGCTCACCCCGAGCCGAGGATAGGAAGACATGACCGAGGCGCGAAGGCGAGGTCGAGCTGTGAACCAACGACAAAGTAATCACGGGCCGGCCTTGACGCTCGTCTGTTAGGACTGTGCAACGTGGAGCGCATCGCCGATTTCGTCCTACGGCACCGCCGTGCCGTGATCCTGTTCTGGTTCTTCGCGTTCGTCGCCGGCGCAGGCGCCACCGGCACGACCGTCGACCGGCTGACGGCCGACTTCTCGGTGCCCGGCCAGCCCGGCTTCGACACCTCGAAGGCGATCAACAAGGCCCTCGGCGAGGACACCGACAACGGGCCGTCGATCCCGGTCATCACCGTGCCCGAGGGACAGACCGTCGACGATCGCCGCGACGACATCGAGGCCATCTGGAACAAGGTGCGCGAGGAGCACCCCGAGTGGCGGGTCGCGGACTGGATCACCACCAATAACGACAACCTCGTCACCAAGGACCGGCGGGCGACCTACGCGGTCGTCTACGGCCCACCGGCGGACTCCTTCGACGACAAGCCGTTCGGCATCGAGATTGCCGACGAGTACGGCGCCGAACAGGCCGAGGACGCCGAGGTGCTGAAGGTCATCGGCACCGGGTACTTCGAACTCGCGGTCTCCGACGCCGAGGGCGGCGGCGAGGAAGGCGGCGGCCCGGGCGTGCTGTTCGAGGTCCTGTTCGGTGCCCTGGGCGCGCTGCTGGTGCTGACCTTCGTCTTCGCCTCGTTCCTGGCTCTGCTGCCGATCCTGATCGCGGCGGTGTCCATCGTCGCGACCTTCGGCGCGCTGCTGCCGTTCACCTACGCGATGGACATGAACATCGTCCTGCAGTTCCTGGTCGCCCTGATCGGCCTCGGGGTCGCGATCGACTACTCCCTGCTGGTCGTCACCCGTTGGCGCGAGGAGCGCGACCACGGCCGCGACAACCACGACGCCGTCAAGACCGCCGTCGAACAGGCCGGACATTCGGTCGTCTTCTCCGGCGCCGCGGTCGCGATCGGTCTGCTCTCCCTCACGTTCCTCAACGTGCCGTTCCTGCGCTCGATGGGCGTCGGCGGCATCCTCATCCCGCTGATCAGCACGCTGGCCACCATCACGCTCACCCCGGCGATCCTCGCTGCGGTCGGCCCGAGGATCGACCGGCCCCGGATCCGCAAGGAGGCCACCGCAAGCAGGTTCTGGTCGCGGTGGTCCAACGGGGTCGTCAAGCGCCCGTGGCTGGCCCTCGGTGCCGCGCTGGTGATGCTCGGGCTGCTCGCCGCGCCGGTCTTCGGCATCAAGCTCGGCAACGCCGAGACCTCGTCGCTGACGACCAAGGAAGGCCCGATCGTCACGCAGTACCAGGAGCTGGTCGACGGCGGTGTCCCGCGTGGGGTGCTGACCCCGATCGAGGTCTTCACCACCGGCGACACCAATCCGGTGATCGAGGCACTCAAGGGCGTCGACGGGGTCGCCTTCGCCTTCACCTCGGTGCCGGAGAGCGGCTTCGCCAAGGGCTCGAACAGCGTCATCGAGGTCATCCCGACCAACGAGACCGTCAACTCCGACTCCAACAAGGTGGTCGGTCAGGTCCGGGACGCGGTGGAGGACATCCCCGGCGTGGTCGGGGTCACCGGCATGGGAGCCGTGCTGGAGGACTACAACAAGGGCATCTACGCCAAGGTGCCGCTGCTGCTGGTCATCCTCTCGGTGCTGACCTTCATCGCCCTGACCCGCGCGTTCCGCTCGGTCGTGCTCGCCGCGAAGGCGGTCGTCCTCAACCTGATCTCGCTCGCGGCGACCTTCGGGGTGATGGTCTGGGTCTGGCAGGACGGCCACGGCTCGGAAACGCTCTTCGACGTCCAGTCGACGGGGTCGATCATCTTCTGGACCCCGATCATGATCTTCGCGTTCCTCTACGGCCTCTCGATGGACTACGAGGTCTTCATCCTGACCCGGGTGCGGGAGGAGTACGACCGCACCGGGGAGACGAACGCCGCCCTGATCGAGGGCCTCGGCCGGACCGGCCGACTGGTCACCAGCGCCGCCCTGATCCTGTTCCTGGCGTTCGTGTCGTTGGCGGCGTCTCCGGGGACCGACATCAAGGTGCTGGCCACCGGTCTCGGCGTCGGCATCCTGCTCGACGCGACCATCGTGCGGATGCTGCTGGTGCCAGCTCTCGTCGTGCTGTTCGGCCGGTGGAACTGGTACCTGCCGGCCGGGCTGGCCAAGGTGCTGCGGGTCGAACCCTCTCCGTTGCTTCCGCCCAAACCCGCCTCCGTGCCAGAACCCGCGCGGGTCTGACGCTGCCTCAGCCGACGGCGCCGCAGGTCCTCCGCAAACGGGTCGGGGACTCGGGCGTAATGTCGGGGCTGAGCGCACTTCCACCCAGAAGGGATTCGCATGTCCGAGCAGATAAAGGTCACCCGCGACGTCGCGGCCAGCCCGGACCAGGTCTTCGCCGTCCTGGCCGACCCGGCCCGGCACGCCGAGATCGACGGGGCCGGGATGTGCCGCAGCGTGGCCGAGGGCGGCCCCGTCGGCGCCGTCGGTGAAACGTTCACCTTGAACATGAACAACCCGGTCCTGGACGACTACCAGGTGCAGAGCACCGTCACCGCGTTCGAACCCGGCCGGCGGATCGGCTGGGCCCCGAGCGGGCTGGCCGGCGACAACCTCGACCGGCTCGGCGACATGAAGCCCGGGGGGCAGAGCTTCACCTGGGACCTCACGCCGAACGGCTCGGGCGGAACGACCGTCACGCAGACCTACGACTGGAGCGGGGTGGCCTGCCCGCAGTTCAAGAGCCTGATGCCGCTCCTCAAGGAGGACCAGCTCGCCGAGACGATCGAGCGGGTCGGCAAAGCAGCGGGCTGACTTGCCGACCGCATCGATCGCCGGGACGGTCGCGCCGGGGTTCGAGCTGGTACGGGACGTTTTCGCGGCGAACTTCCAGCGGTGGGGTGAGGTCGGCGCGACGTGCTGCGTCTACCTCGACGGCCGTCCGGTGGTGGATCTGACGGGGGGTCGGTTCAGTCCCGACTCCGACGCCCCGTATCGGCCGGACACCCTGCAGATGGTCGCCTCGGCCACGAAGGGCGCGCTGGCGATCGCCGCGCTCCGCCTGGTCGAACGGGGCGTGCTCGACCTGGACGCCCCGGTGGCCGCCTACTGGCCGGAGTTCGCCGCGGCCGGCAAGGCGGACGTCCCGGTGCGCTGGCTGCTCTCGCACCGGGCCGGGCTGCCCAAGGTGGACGCCGATCTGACGCTGGAGCAGCTCTACCGGTGGGAACCCCTGGTGGAGGCCTTGGCGGCCCAGGCCCCGGTCTGGGCGCCGGGCACCGCCCACGGCTACCACGCCCTGACCTTCGGCTCCCTGGTCGGCGAGGTCCTGACCCGGGCCAGTGGCCTGTCCCCCGGTGAGCTGATCCGCAAGGAGATCGCCGAGCCGCTGGGGATCGATGTCTGGGTCGGCCTACCCGCCGAGTTGGTCCCCCGGGTCTCTTCGCTGCTGCGCTCGATCCGGGATCCCGGTGACGCGCCGGACCCGCTGATGCTCCAGCTCGCGGACCCGACCTCGCTGGCCTACGGCGCGTTCTTCATGAACACCGACTTCATGGTGTCGATGAACGTCCCGGCCCTGTGGCAGGCGCAGATCCCCGCCGCCAACGGCATGTCCAACGCGCGGTCGTTGGCCCGGATGTACGCCGCCTGTACCGGAGAGGTGGACGGGGTCCGCCTGCTCGCGCCGGAGACCCTGCACGCTGCCGTCCTGCCGCAGAGCGAGGGCATCGACCGGGTGCTGACCTACCAGTCCCGCTTCGGCCTGGGCTTCCAGCTTCCCTCGGCCAGCCGCCCGATGTCCGGCCCGAACTGCTTCGGCCACTACGGCCTGGGCGGCTCCACCGGTTTCGCCGACCTCGACCGCGGCTTCACCTTCGGTTACGTCGTCAACCAGATGCGCTCGTCCTCCGCGCCGGACCCCCGCTCCAGCGCCCTGATCACGGCGCTCCTGGCATGCCTGTGAGCTGACCCGGGTTGGGCCGATCGGGTAAATGTCCTGCGGCCCGGGGCTCTGTCGTCGGATCATGGGAGGTCACGCTGCTGACACCTTCAGTCAGACGAGACACGCCGGGGGGCGAGATGCGAGCGTTCACGCGAGGCCTGTTCCGCCAGGCACCGAGCGAGGCTGACACGGCGGACGCGATGCGCGCGCTGGCCGAGGTCTTCATGCGCGGCGCCGAAGGCTTCGCCTGGGACGGGGCCGATGTCGCCCGCCTCGACGAGGTATGCGACCAGTACCTGATCCCTGGCCAGCGCACCATGAGCACCCGCCAGGCGCTGTCCGCCCGGATGGGCGCGTACGTCGGCGAACTGTTGGTCCGCAACGCCGGTGGCCGCTGGGTCTACGACGAGGCATGCCGCTCCGCGGCCGTCGAGTTGCCGAGCGGGCACCGCGTCTTCCCCGCTGAGCGGGTCGCGCAACGCATCGCGGTCGGGCACCACTACAGCGTCGCCGAGTTCTACCGCGCGACGCTGGCCGGCGATCTGCTGTCCTACCCGCACCGTCAGGCGGGCTGACGACCGGTCAGGCAGCTCGCATCGCCCGGCGGCCTCAGGCTGCGTCGGTTTCGGGGCAGGGTTGTTGTCGTGGGTGGGCGAACTGCTCGATCACCGGCGTCGTGGTCACGGTGTAGCGCCGCCCAAGACGGGTGGTCCACTGGAAGCGGCTGTCGTCGAGGCGATCCAGGCGCCAGCCGCCCTTGGTCTTGAGATCGTGATCGTGCCCGCACGCGGGAGCGAGGTTCTCCTCGACGGTGGGGCCACCTCGCCCGTGATCGAGCGTGTGGTCGATCTCCGAGCCGTGTGCAGGATTGGTGCACCGGACACCGATGCACGTGCTCAGCTTCATCTCGAGCAGGCGCCGCAGGTCTTCTCGGGGGAAGCGCCTCGATGACTCGGCCGCCCTCAGTGCGGGGTCATCCTCGAACCGGTCCCGGCGTCGGAGAGCAAGTTCGGCGAGCTTGGCCGAAGACCGGATCAGGTGCACCAGCACGGGCCGCCACTCGGCCGGGGTGCCCGGGTCTTCAAGGGCTTCGGCGAGCAGCTCCGCGGAGAAGACGAGGTCGAGCACCCCCTTGGCCCAGGCTTTGCGCGGACGCCAGCCCTCCGGGCGGACCGAGCACAGTCCGGTCAGCGTCAGGTGACCCCGCTCGTCGGCGAGCGCGAAGCGCCACGTGCCGTGCGAGAGCTGCTTGGCCAGAGCACGGGCGTGGACCGGGTCCATCGGCCCCCACCCGGCCAGGTCGGCGGGATGCTGGTCGCGGCCGAGCAGGGTGGACAGCTTCATCCGCAGCTGCACGCCCATACGTGGAGACTGACGAGCACTCGCGCGCGCCGCCTCCCGCACCGCGGCATCCGCCGCCTCTTTCGCCGCCTCTTTCGCCGCCTCTGCCGCCGGATCGGGAGCGGGATCCGAGGCGAGGGGCTCGGCGGCGTCGTCGTCGACAACCGGCTCGGGCTCAGGGCGGGTCTTGGCCAGTTCCTCCAGGATCTGCTCGGCGGTCAGACCCTCGAAGGTGCCGTCCAGCATCCCGGTGAACAGATCCGCGCGGAGCTGATCGATCGGGCGCGGGTCCCCTCCGTTCTTGGCCTTGCGGGCCAGATCTTTGAGCCGCCCGCACGCCGCGGCGACCCGGTCGGCCTCCAGCTGCTGGCCAGCGAGATCGGCGGATCCGTCCGGGTTGCGCCACCCGACGACGCGGCGCCGGCGGATCGCCTCCGCGTAGGTGCGCTCGGCCCAGTCCGGGTCCAAAGCGATCGCGAGCTTCTTGATCTCCGCGATCACCTTCCCGGTCACCCACGGCTCCGCGGCGGACAACAGGCAATGAGGAAGGACCTCGTCGCAGATCAGGTGCGCATGCTCATCGGAGAGCTCAGCGGTCCAGTGCGCGATCGCCCACGCCCGCTGCTCGTCCAGCTCCCCGAACGCCATCGCCTGGTACAGCTCTGGCAGGCGCCGACACACCGCCCACCCCAGATCCAGCGTCTTCTGCGCCCCCGCGACCGACATCGCCAGCGCCGCCCGGACCTCATCGGCGGACCACCGGTCCGGCGCGTCCATGCGCGTCACCGTGTCGCCCGAGTCGGGCGCGCACAACCCGACCTCCAACACCGCAACCAACCGAGCGGCTGAGGACATGTTGTGCTGACGTTGAACAAGACGTGCGTGCTCCACGCACCCCGCCCCCGTCAAGCTCCCCAGCTCCACAACCCGAACGTTACGACCCACCACTGACAGAACCATCCCTGGGACATCCCGGACAAAGGGCCACAACATGGAGGGCTCGTCGCCTCTGACGCCAGGTCAGTTCACTGGGGGCATCAGCACCACGACAGGGATCGGGCGCGCCGTCAGGCGTTGGTAGCCGCGGTACCGATCGTGGTTGTTGGCGTTCACCACGTCCCAGAGACGCTGGTAGTCGGGGTCCGTCGGCTGCACAGCGCGAGCCCTGACAGGTATCCGCCGGCGACCTATCTGGATCTCGACTCCAGGATCCGCGCGCAGGTTGTAGTACCAGCCGGGCGCTCTTGGCGAGCCGCCCATAGACGCCGCCACCAGGTAGGTGTCGCCGTCACGGGCGTAGGTCAGCGCACTCGTCCGTCGCCGCCTGGTCTTGGCGCCCGTGGTGCGCAGCAGCAGAGTGGGGGTCCCGAGGATCCGGTGCCCGATCCGACCGCCGCTGCGGTCGTAGATGGTCTGATGGACCGTCAGCATTATTCCGCCGAGGAACTGGACGACGCGGAGCTGCTCGATCCGGGAGAGCACGCCGCTCAGCCGTAGTGATCGGCGTGGGCCTCGCGGACCTTGTTCTTCTGGATCTTCCCGGTGGAGGTCCTGGGCAGCTCGTCGACGACGATGACCGCCTTCGGCACCTTGTAGCCGTCCAGGTGCGCCTTGATCGCGACGCGCAGTTCCTCCGGGTCGATGCTCTCCCCCGGCCTCGGCACGACCACCGCGGTGATCGCCTCGGTCCAGCGCTCGTGGGGCAGACCCACGACGACGGCCTCGGCGACGGCGGGAGACGCGGCGTACACCGCCTTCTCCACCTCGATCGAGGCGACGTTCTCCCCGCCGGTCTTGATGACGTCCTTGTAGCGGTCGGAGAACCAGAGAACGCCGTCGGCGTCGAAGTGCCCGACATCACCGGAGTGGAACCAGCCGTGGGCGAAGGCCTCGGCGGTGGCCTCCGGGTTGCGCAGGTACTCGTTCATCGTCGACGGTCCGCGGTAGACGATCTCGCCCTGCTCGCCCTGCGCCAGCAACCCACCGTCCGGCCCCATGATCGCGACCTGAACCCCCGTCAGCGGGGTGCCCACCGCACCGATGTGGGTGAGCTGGTGCTCGGGGCGGAACAGCGTGGTGATCGGGCTCATCTCGGTCTGGCCGAACAGCAGCGCGAAGTCGCAGCCGAAGCCGTCCAGGCAGGCCCGGATCAGCGCGTCCGGCATCGGGGCCATCGCGTACACCGCCCGCCGCAGCGAACTCAGGTCGCGGCCGGCAAAGGAGGGGTGGTCCAGCATCGCGCGGTACATCATCGGCAACCCGAAGATCTGCGTGATGCCCTCGCGCTCGACGGTGTCCAGCAGCCGCTCCGGGTCGAAGCCGCGGTGCACGTAGATGGTCGCCCCGACCAGCACCGCCGGCGTGCAGAAGGCGTTGAGCTGGGCGGTGTGGAACATCGGCATCATCGCCACGAAGCGGTCCGAGGCGTTCCAGCCGGAGTCCAGCGCGCCCTGCATCGATTCCAGGTACACCGCGAGGTGTGAGCCGACCACGCCCTTGGGGAAGGAGGTCGTGCCCGAGGTGTACAGGTAGGTGATCGCGTCCCGGTCCTCGACGTGCGCTCCCGGTTCTGACGCGTCGCCGGACTCCAGCGTCGATAACTCTTCGATCACGAAGACATCGGCGACCGCCGGGCTCTTGGCCACCGCCTCGCTGGTGCCTGCGACCAGGGCCGCCTCCACCGCCAGTCCACGGGCGCGGGAGTGGTCCAGCACGTAGGCGATCTCCTCCGCGCGCCAGCCCAGATTGATCGGCACGCAGACGACGCCCAATTTGGCGCAGGCGAAGTAGATGGCCAGGAACTCGGCGCTGTTGGCCGAGGCCAGCCCGAGGGCGTCGGCGCGGGTGTAACCCCGGTCGGAGAGGCCGGTCGCCAGCCGGTTGACCCAGGAATTGAACTCCGAGTAAGTCCAGCTTCGGTCGGCATCGACCACGGCGAGCTGCGCGGGCCGGGCCGCAGCGGACCTGCTCAGCATGTCGCCGACGTTGACCCGGTGGATCAAGTTCTCCATGGTGTCGGCCTCCTGAAACTGGCGTGAACCCACTTCGCGACTTATCGTCCCACCGACGGCATCCACGTCCGGGTGTCGGGCTTCGGGGCGGGGAGCCGGCGGATGCGCAGCAGGTACACGATCCCGATCGTGGCGTCGTTGACGCTCACGGTGGGTGCCGTGGGCGCTATCGGCGCGGGCTCGTTCTACTCAATCGCCGACGAGGCGCGGCCCTCGGTGCGGCAGTTCGGCTACGGCGAGTTGCCGGACAACGACCTCGATCTCTACCTGCCGGCCGCCGTCGCGGCGGCCAAGCCGGGCCTGATGATGACCCCGACCGTCGTCCTCGTGCACGGCGGTTCGTGGACCCGCGGCGACAAGGAAGACCTGGCCAAGCAGGCCCAGCAGCTGGTCGAGGCCGGCTACGTCGCGATCTCGGTGAACTACCGTCTCGCGCCGGAATCCCCCTGGCCGGCCCAGCGCAAGGACCTGGTCACCGCGCTCAAATGGATCCGCGCGCACGCACTGGACCTGCACGTGGACACCTCCCGCATCGTCGTGCTCGGGTCCTCGGCCGGCGGCGAGATCGCCGCCGCCGCGTTGACCCAGGGCGCCGGGCGCAAGCTCGCCCGCGGCCTGATCACGATGTCCGCCCCTTACGACCTCGGACTGATCGCGCGGGACACGACCCTCACCGACGAGTCGGCCGAGCTGGCGGAGACCGTCACCCGGGACCTGCTCGGCTGCGTGAGCGAGGAGTGCGACATCGACCTCGAAAAGCGGTCGGTCTTCGACGACGTCGACTCCCAGGACCCGCCCTCGCTGCTGTTCGCTTCCCAGCGCGAGTGGGTCGACCCGCAGAACAGCATCCGCTACCACCAGGTCGCCCTGGCCCAGGGCTTGGAGTCCCGGCTGGTGGTGTTCCAGGGGCGCCGCCACGGCATGACCTACTGGCGCGACGCCTGGCCGATCGTCCAGGAGTGGCTAACCGCGCGGATGGCCGCGCCGAAGTAGTACTTCACCCGGGTGTCGGGCCGGTCCGCCCGGGCGTAGCGTGACCGGATGCTCCCGGCACAAGCGTTCGTTCACGCGTGCGCGCAGTTGAGCCGACCGCGGCCGCCGAGGGCAGTCCGGGCCCCGGGCAGCGAGCACCGGCACACGTACGGGCTGTGCTTCGCCTCCATCGGCACGCTGGTCGCGGCCGCGGTCGAAAAGGAGGCCACCGGGGTGGCCACGGGCGTGAACTCGGTGCTGCGGACGCTCGGCGGGGCGATCGGTGCCCAGATCGTGGCGGCCGTCCTGATCGCGCACACCGCGGGCGGGGAGCGGCTGCCCGACGTCAGCGGCTACGACGTCTCGTTCCTGCTCTGCACGCTGTTCGCGGCCGGTGCGTTCGCCGCCACCCTGCTGATTCCCCGGGACCGGGCCGTGGGGGTCGCGACCGCGCCGGCCCTCGGCGCGCCCCGGGCGGCGGCGAGCTGACCGAACCGTTAACGTCCGCAGGCCTGCGCCGAGCCCGGCGGGCAGCGAGAATGGCCCACGTGAAGCGCTGGGCACTGGCCATGGTCCTGACGTCGCTGCTTGCCCTCGGGGCCTGCGACTCCGGCTCGGATTCCGATGACAAGAGCGACGCCAAGCCGGGAGCGGCCGCCCCGGGCGGGCAGTCGAACCCGGGCGAGGCGCCGGATCCGCACTACGCGGTCTTCCCGTCCAAGGTCCCGGGCACCGGGTGGGAGCTCACCGAGGCGACCCGGCAGATCGGCACCGGCCGCGAGGTCCAGCTCGGCGGACTCCCCGGCGTGGACTGGTACGCCGAGTTCGACGGACCGCCGGCCGAGGGCGGAACCAACGCCTACCTCTCGTTGACCGGCTACTCCCAGTCGCTCGAGGAGCGGCGGGCTGAATCGGTCTCGGACCCCTCGAACGTGACCGAGGGCGACATCAGTGGGCACAAGGCCTTCTGGATCCTCGACCCTGAAGACGGTGCGGTCGTGACCTGGGAGATCACCTCCGACTACACCATCGAGGTGTTCTCCACCGGGATCTCGCTGGGCGAACTGCTCGCGATGGCCAGGTCGGTGAAGGACGCCTCCGAGGCCGAATGGGTCGCGGCCGGAGGCCAGATCGCCGACTGCAAGCCCGGGCAGGATGACTGCCCGGACTCCGCCGACGGCTGATCGCCTGGCTCAGTACCTCTTTAGGCGCCGCGGCGGGCCACCTGGTTCGCGAGCCGCTGGATCGGGAACGCAACCTTGACCGGCGCGACGGGCGTGACCGGTGCCGCCGGGGCGACCGGTGCGATGCGCGCCGGGAACAGGCGAGGCAGGTCCTCACGCAGCGTCGGGATGACGTCGACGACCTCGCGGCCGGTCCGGCGCAGGTAGTACCCGGCCTCCACCATCCAGTCGGTGAGCGCCTTCATCAGCTCGTCGGAGACCTTGTTCTCCAGCGACAGGTAGAGCAGTGCGGTGTCGACGTGAGGCTCCGTCAGACCGACGGCGCAGCCGTCCGAGAGGTCCTCGGCCAAGGCCATCGAGCACCCGAGGTGCGCGTGGCTGGCCAACTTCTCCCGCACCGGGGCGAAGTCCTCGCCGGTGAGCTCGCCGAGCAGGGTGACGGTCGCCTCGGACAGCTGACTGGCCAGCAGCCGGCTGGCCGCACCGTCCGCGGTGCGCTCGATCCGCATGACCTCGGCCAGCACGTTGTCGACCCCGCGCCGGTGGGCGCGCAGGTGCGGACTCGGCTGCCGGCGCCGGCCAAGCTCAGGCGCAACCAGCCGGACGTGCGTACCGGCGTCCTTCTTCAGACCGAACATGTTTCCCCCCGTACTCGTCCATTGCGACGATCCCGACAATGAGACGCATTTTGCAACGACCCACCCATCGGCCGGGCGGCCCCTCTTGGATCGGCTGAAGGGATGAGTTTCGCTGCTTATATGGTGGTAATACCCGCGACGAATCGGACAAGAATGGGCACGTGGAGCCTCGAATCGGACAGATCGTCACGGTGTTCCGCTCGCGCCTGTCCTCCACCGCTTCCGACGCGTACGGCACGCACGCCGAGCGGATCAGTGAGCTGGCGCGCTCGATGCCGGCTACGTCGAGCACAAGATCTTCCTGGCGCCCGATGGGGAGCGCGTCACGCTGGTGACCTTCGCCGACCGGGGGAGCCACAACGCCTGGCGCGACCACCCCGACCACCGCGCGGCGCAGCGAGCCGGGATCAGCACCTACTACGACGCGTACAGCATCAGCGTCGGCGAAGTGGACTACGCATCCCACTTCCTTCGATAGGCAGGCTCGCGAGGAGCTACCCGGCGAAGGCCTCGGTGCCCGGCACCAGCTGCAGACCCTTGAAGCCGGAGTGCTGCTGCGCGTAGGCGAAAGCCTTCCCGAGGTCGGTCACGCCGTTGGCGCCCGGCGGCATCGTGTTCAGCGAGATCAGCACGCCGAAGGCCCGCCCCTGCCCGTCGACCAGTCCGCCACCGGAGTCCCCGGGGACGCCGGGCGGCAGGAGGTAGACGACGTGGTACCAGCCGGGCGGCTCGGTGGCGAGCGCCAGGCCCTGCTGCGGCGTCTCGAGCCCGCCGCGCAGGTCGGAGCTGCCGTAGCCGTAGACCGCCTCGCCGGCCGTGAGCCCGCTGTCGCGGATCCCGGTCGGCCCGCCGAAGACCGGCACCGACGGATTGACCATCGCGATCCCGGCCTGCGGGACCTTGATCAAGGCGAAGTCGTTGGACCGGCAGGTCACCTCGTCGGTCTCGCCGGCCTTCTGCATGGCCAGCCAGCTGCTGTAGGCCAGCGTCCCGGTGATGCCTGACTGGCCCAGGGTCACCGGAGTGCCCAGCGGCGTCGACTCGGTCTCGCAGCCGCTGCCGCTCAGGGGGTCGCCGCTGGTGGAGGTGCAGTGCGACGCCTGGCCGACGTACACCGCCCCGGTCTTGTCGGTGAAGACGAAGTTGACTGTGCAGCCCGCCCCGTCGGACGAGGTCGGCATCCCCGGGTGGATCGTTGCGGTCTCGATCGGCGCCCAGTTGACGGCCTCGGCGGCCGAGGCCGTTTGGACCGGGACGAGCCCGGTACCGGCGGCGAGCAGGGTGGCGGCGAGTGCGGCGGGACGGAAACGCACGGGCTCTCCTGAGAATTGTCCGGGTTTCGCATGGTACGTCGGCCAGGCGCTTTCCACTGCCGATCTGCGACGCCACACCGCGAGCAGGGCGAGCCCCGAGATCAGCGCGGCCACGACCTCGACGATCTCTTCCATCGGGCGAGATGAGGCGAGCCGGATCAGCCCGGTTACTGGCCGTCCTGATCGGCCTCGGCAGCGGGCGGCGGGGCCACCGGCACGGGCGGCTGGGCCCGGTCCGGGACGCGCAGGTCCGCGACGACCGAGATGCGCTCCTGCTCGACGGGGTCGGACCCGGAGCCGAGCACCCAGGTGCCGACCGCGATCGCGGCGACCGTCAGGGTCACGGCGAAGGTCAGCGCTGCGCGCCGGACCTCGAACCCGCCGGTCCCCTCCAGGATGCTCATGGCGCGGACCGTAGCAGCGGACGGGCGCCGGTTTCGGGAGCCCGCCCGGGGCCTTCCCGATCCTTTACCCGGCGTTCGAGCTTCGGACGCAGAGCCCGCCCGGGCGTTAGGTTGCCCGGCATGGCGATCGCAATCGGGTACAAGGCGTCGGCGGAGCAGTTCGGGCCGCGGGAGCTGGTCGAGTTCGGTGTCGCGGCGGAACAGCACGGCTTCGATTCCGCGGTGGTCTCCGACCATTACCAGCCGTGGCGGCACAACGGTGGGCATGCGCCGTTCTCCCTGGCGTGGATGACCGCGGTCGGGGAGCGCACCGAGCGGATCACGTTGGGCACCTCGGTGCTGACCGCGACCTTCCGCTACAACCCGGCGGTGATCGCGCAGGCCTTCGCGACCATGGGGTGCCTGTACCCAGGGCGGATCATGCTCGGCCTCGGTACGGGTGAGGCCCTGAACGAGGTCGCCGTCAGCGGCATGGTCTGGCCGGAGTTCAAGGAGCGCTTCGCCCGGATGCGGGAGGCGATCGAACTGATGCGCCGGCTGTGGTCCGAGGACCACGTCGACCACAAGGGCGAGTACTACACGACCGTCGGGGCCACGGTGTACGACAAGCCCGAGAACCCGATCCCGATCTACGTCGCCGCGGGCGGCCCGGTCGTGGCCCGCTACGCGGGACGGGTCGGGGACGGGTTCATCTGCACCTCGGGCAAGGGCATGGCCCTCTATCAGGAGGAACTGGTCCCGGCCATCAATGAGGGCATCGAAAAGGCGGGGCGCGCCCCGGAGTCCCTGGACCGGATGATCGAGGTCAAGCTCTCCTACGACCACGACGCCGACTTCGCGCTGAACGCGACCCGATTCTGGGCCCCGCTGTCGCTGACCGCCGAGCAGAAGCACTCGGTGACCAGCTCGCAGGAGATGGAACGCCTCGCGGACGAGCTGCCGATCGAGCAGGTCGCCAAGCGCTGGATCGTCGCGTCCAAGCCGGAAGAGGCAGTCGAGGCCATCCGCCACTACACCGACGCAGGCTTCACCAATCTCGTCATCCACGCTCCCGGCGCGGACCAGGTCCGCTTCATGGACCAGTTCGCCGCCGACGTGATGCCGCGCCTGCGCGAACTTGGATGACGGACCGTCAGCTCACCGAACGTCCGACGATGCGAGCGCTATAGCTCACCCTCCTTCGGACGTCCGTGGGGTGAGCGCCGCGCGCGCCGACGGCTCCAGCACGGCGAGGACGGTGCGGGTGACCGGCACGGCCACGCCGAGGGCGTCGGCCCGGCGGACGATCTCTCCGTGCAGCGAGTCCAGCTCCATCACCCGGCCGTTCGCCAGATCCTCGTACAGCGAGCTGCGCATCCCCGGCGGCAGGGAGTTGAGCAGGCCGATGGTCTTCTCCACGTAATCCAGATCGAGCGCTGCGCCGTCGGCCCACGCGACCGCGGCCGCTTCGGAGACCAGGCCGTGCAGCAGTGCCTGGCCGGCCTCGCCCGAGCGCACCTCCCCGATCGGCACCCGGCTGGTGGCCGTCGCCCCGGCCAAAGCGCAGATGAAGGCCAACTTGCCCCACAGCGCGGTGCGGATGTCGGCGGAGACCTCGACGTCGATCTCCGCGGCTTGGGCCAGGGCGGCGAAGGCCTCGACCCGCTCGCTCAGTCCTCCGTCGAGCTCCCCGATCGCGATACCCGCCGGGCCCGGGGTGTGCTCCACGACGCCGGGGGCGCGCAGGTGGGCGGAGATGTAGGCCGCTCCCCCGACCGTCCGCTCCACGCCCACCGCGGCCGCGACCCGATCGGACGGGGCGACGCCGCCGTTCTGCAGCGAGAGCACCCATCCGTCGGAGCCGAGCAGGGACGTCAACGGGGCCAGGGCGCCGTCGATGGCGTAGGCCTTGACCGCGAACAGCACCACCTCGTGCGGCCCCAGTTCCTCGGGGTCATCACTGGCCCGCACCTTGTCCAGCTGCAGGTCACCGCGCCCGCTCCGCACGCTGAGGCCATTGGTCTGCAAAGCCTCCAACTGGATGCCCCGGACCAGGAAGCTGACCTCGTGCCCGGCGGCGGCCAGCCGCGCACCGAAGTAGCCGCCGACCCCGCCGGCTCCGATCACCGCAATCCGCATCGCCCGATTCCTACTGGATCTGACGAATCATCAGCTGAGCAGTTCCGGATGCGCGCTGTCGGCGTCCTCGCCCGGCAGTGGTGGCAGCTCGTGCGCCTTCTCGTAGTCCGCGAGCATGCCGATGCGCCGGTTGTGCCGTTCCTCGTCGGTGTAGGCGGTCTCGAGGAAGATCTCCAGGAAGCGGGCCGCCTCCTCCGGGGTGTGCATCCGAGCGCCGATGCTGATCACGTTGGCGTCGTTGTGCAGTCGGGCCAGCGAAGCGATGTCATCACTCCACACCAGGGCCGCCCGGATGCCGGGAACTTTGTTCGCGGCCATCTGCTCGCCGTTGCCGGACCCACCCAGCACCACCCCGAAGCTGCCCGGGTCGTTGGCCGTCCGGGTCGCGGCGAGCAGGCAGAACGGCGGATAGTCGTCCTGGGCGTCGTACACCGTCGGGCCGCAGTCCACCGGTTCGTCACCGCGCTCCTCGAGCCACCGCAGCAGGTGGTCCTTGAGCTCGTAGCCGGCGTGGTCGGAGCCGAGGTAGACGCGCATGGCGAAAGTCTGTCAGGCGACCGGAAAAACGGTCAGGCCGCCCGATCGTGCAGGGGCGCGGCCCCGACGTCGAAGCGCGGGCCCTCGTCCCGGGTCCGCTTCAACTCGTAGAAGCCGGGCGTGGAAGCGACCAGGAGCACGCCGTCCCAGAGCTTCCCGGCGACCTCGCCGACCGGGGCCGGGGTGACCACAGGGCCGAAGAACGCGGTGTCGGCGACTCGGATCACCGGCGTCCCGACGTCCAGCCCGACCAGGCCGATCCCGGCCTCGTGCGAGTCCCGGACCTTGGCGTCCCAGCTCTCGTCGTCCCAGGCCTCGATCAGGTCCGCCGGCAGAGCGACCGCGGCGAGCGCCTCGGCGACCATCGCCTTGTCCCGGTCGCGCTTCTCGTGGTGGATGCGGCGGCCCAGCTCGGTGTAGAGCCCGGGCACAACCGAGTCCCCGTGGCCGACCTGGGCGGCCATCACGACCCGTCCCATCCCCCGTCCGGGCGCCAGCAGCGTGCGGTACTCCTCCGAGATGTCCCGGTCCTCGTTGAGCATGCTCAGGCTCATCAGGTGGAAGGTGATGTCCACCGGGCGGACCGTCTCGACCTCCAGGATCCAGCGTGAGCTCAGCCAGGCCCATGGGCAGAGCGGATCGAACCAGAAGTCGACGGCACTGCGGTCGGGGCTGCGCTTGCTCACGAGGGGTACTCCCATTTCGGTTGGACCTTCCATCAGTTCGGAACCCGCGGGTGGCGCAACGAATTCCCGCGACGTCATTCCTGTCGATGGCCTGCCCGCCCTCCGTGGAAGGATGACCCGATCCCGTCGAACGAGTCAGGAGTCACTCTGTGCCCGGCAAGAATCTGACCCGCGACGAGGCTGCGGCCCGCGCCGCCGCCGTCGATGTCCACGCCTACGCGGTCGAACTCGACCTCACCGCGGACGCCACCGGCGACGACAGCACCTACCGCTCCACCACCGTGGTCCAGTTCGACGGACTGGGACAGGAGAACGGGACCTTCCTCGACCTGATCGCCCCCTCGGTGGTCGAGATCACCCTGAACGGGCGCGAGCTGGACCCGGCTGCGCACTTCGACGGCACCCGGGTGAACCTGCCCGAGATCGCAGGCGAGAACACGCTGCGCGTGGTGGCCAACTGCGCGTACATGAACACCGGCGAGGGCCTGCACCGCTTCCGCGACCCGGTCGACAAGGGCACCTACCTCTACACCCAGTTCGAGGTGGCCGACGCCAAGCGCGTCTTCGCCTGCTTCGACCAGCCCGACCTCAAGGCCACCTTCCAGCTCACCGTGCTGGCTCCGGCGCAGTGGGAGGTCTTCTCCAACGCCGAGACCCCGGCGCCCCGGCCCGTGCCCGGCCGCGACGACGCCGCGGTCTGGGCGTTCCCGGCCACCCCGCGGATGTCCACCTACATCGCCGCGCTGGTCGCCGGCGACTACGAGGTGGTCCGCAGTGAGTACCGCTCCTCGGGCAAGGATGGCGAGACGGTGATCCCGATGGCTCTGGCCTGCCGCCGCTCGCTGGCCGACCACCTCGACTCCGACGAGATCTTCGACGTCACCCGCAGGGGCTTCGACTTCTTCCTCGAGCTCTTCGACCAGCCGTACCCGTTCACCAAGTACGACCAGCTCTTCGTGCCGGAGTACAACGCGGGCGCGATGGAGAACGCCGGCTGCGTGACGATCCTGGAGGACTACGTCTTCCGGTCCAAGGTCACCGATGCCGCCTACGAGCGGCGGGCCGAGACGATCCTGCACGAGCTCGCGCACATGTGGTTCGGCGACCTGGTCACGATGAAGTGGTGGGACGACCTCTGGCTGAACGAGTCCTTCGCCACCTACATCAGCGTGCTCTGCCAGTCCGAGTCGACGCGATGGACGAACGCCTGGACCACCTTCGCCAACGTCGAGAAGACCTGGGCCTACCGCCAGGACCAGCTGCCCAGCACGCACCCGATCGTCGCCGACATCACCGACCTCGAGGACGTCGAGGTCAACTTCGACGGCATCACCTACGCCAAGGGCGCCTCGGTGCTCAAGCAGCTGGTGGCCTGGGTCGGCCGGGACAACTTCGTCGCCGCGATCCGGATGTACTTCGCCCGGCACGCCTGGGGCAACACGACGCTGACGGACTTCCTCGCCGTACTGGAGGAGACCTCCGGCCGTGACCTGTCGGCGTGGTCGGCGGAGTGGCTGCAGACCTGCCAGGTGAACGTGCTGCGCCCGGTCTACGCCCTCGACGAGCTCGGCGCGTTCAGCGAATTCTCCGTGCACCAGAGCGCCCCGGAGGCCTACCCGACGTTGCGCTCGCACCGGGTCGCGGTCGGCCTCTACGAGCTGACCGACGGCGCGCTGACCCGCCGCGAGCGGATCGAGCTCGACGTCTCCGGACCGAGCACCGAGGTCAAGGAGCTGATCGGCAAGCGCGGGGCCGACCTTGTGCTGGTCAACGACGACGACCTCACCTACGCCAAGATCCGCCTCGACGAGAACTCGCTGGCCACGCTCGGCCGGCACATCGGAGACATCTCCGCGTCCCTGCCGCGCGCGCTGTGCTGGTCGGCGGCGTGGGACATGACCCGCGACGCCGAACTGCCGGCCCGCGACTACGTCGACCTGGTGCTGCGCGGGATCGCCGCCGAGACCGGAATCGTGGTCCAGCAGGGCCTGCAGCGCCAGGCCATCTCGGCGCTGTTCGCCTTCGCCGACCCGGACTACCGGGAGACCGGCCTGGCCCGGTTCTCCGCCGCCGCCCGGGGCCACCTGCGCGCGGCCGAGCCGGGCAGCGACAGCCAGCTCGCCTGGGCCCGCACCTTCGCCTCGGTGGCCCGCACCGGCGAGCAGCTCGACCTGCTGGCTGCGTTGCTGGCCGGCGAGGACCTTGTGCCCGGGCTCGCGATGGACGTGGACCTGCGCTGGCACCTGCTGCACCGGCTGGTCTCCCGCGGCGTGGCCGGCGAGCCCGAGA
>NZ_JACDFE010000042.1 GCF_013815995.1 Sporichthya sp. | reverse complement strand
GGCCTGCTCGCCACCGCCCCCGCCGCAGCCCGCGAGGGCCACGGCGAGGGCGACGAGCAGGCCGAACCGCCGGAGCTGGCTCGTTCTCGTCACGGAACGCAGGTTACGCGTCGAGTCCGGGCTGGGCGCCCAGCGACGTCTTCGTCTTGCCCAGCTTCACGAACGTGTCCGGGATCGGGTAGTCGCCGAGCACGAAGCTGAGGATCGCCGCGTGCTGGCGCTCGACGGGGCCGATCGTGGCCACGGCGGACAAGGCTTCCGGGCTGGTGAGCTCGCCCATCTGCTTGACGTAGGTCGCCGCTGCAGTGTTCTCCAGCGTGAGCGCGAGCATCGCCAGCTTCGGGACCGAGTCGACCTCGCCGAACATCGTCGTGACCGGCCCGGCCAGCGTCGGGTTCGGCTCGGTGTAGGCGGTGCCACCGGCGCCGGTGAGCGCGGCGTTGAAGGCATCGGCGTGGTCCTGGTGCTGCTTCATGGCGTGGGAGGCGAAC
This sequence comes from Sporichthya sp., assembly GCF_013815995.1. Classification (GTDB taxonomy): domain Bacteria; phylum Actinomycetota; class Actinomycetes; order Sporichthyales; family Sporichthyaceae; genus Sporichthya. The sequence continues at coordinate 22,319 of NZ_JACDFE010000042.1, read as the reverse complement.
TCCGCCACCGCGGCCGGCACCGACTTGCCGAACTTGCCCTTCGGGGCCGCATCCAGCGCCGCGCCGTAGGCGAAGACGGCCAGGTTTTCCAGGCTCGCGTTCACCCGGAGCGCCGACGCGTCCGCTCCACCGCCGGTCCCGCTGCCGGATCCGCTTCCGGACCCGCCCTGGGGCGTGGTGGCGGGGGAGTCCGCGGCCTCGTCGTCGTCCGAGCCGCACGCGGCCAGGAACGCGGTGCCGAGAACCAGGCCACCGGTGCCGAGCACGAACCGGCGCCGGCTGCGCGCCAGATCCGCGCGGCGCAACTTGGCCTCGGCGCGCCGGGTGCTGCGCATCGTGGAGCCGAACTCGGAGAGCTCGGCGTACATCGTCGGGAAGGTCTCGTTGTGCATGTCGACCATGTCCGCGGTCAGCGCCCGCAACTGGGCCTCGCTGATCTGCATCTCTTCGTTGCTCATCAGACCGCTCCCTCTTCCACCGGGCTGGCGAGCTCGGTCTTCTTGAACGTCTCGGGGATACCCACCGAGCCGGCGGCCGCCGGGAGCTTCGCGGCGTTGGTCGCACCGCCGGTGGCCTTGACGGTGATCAGCTCGAGCGCGTCGCCCTTGAGGAGCGCCTGCACCGCGTAGAGCGTCGCGAGGTGCTGGGACTCGACGCCGGCGACAGTGCCGAAGAGCAGTCGTACCTGGGGGTCCGTCAGGTCCTGGATGTTCTGGACGTAGGTCGAGGTCGCGACGTCCTCCAGGGTGATCGCCAGCGCGACGACGTCGGCCGGGCCACCCTTCTTGAGCGCTGGGATCGCGTCCATCACGACGGGGGTGTACTTCGGGTTGGTCTTGGTCTGTGCCTTGCCGCCGAGTTCCTTCGCCCGGGCGTTGAACGCCTTGGCGTGGTCCTCGTGCTGGGCCATCGTCATGGTCGCGAACGCGCCCAGGGTCTTGATCGCCGCACTGGAGCCCTTGAGGTAGGGCAGCGTGAGGGCGGTCTTGTAGGTGAGGACGGCGAGGTTCTCTATCGACGCCGCGGTCTGCAGCGCCATCACGTCGGCCTCCTCGGCGGCGGCGGCCCGGGTCGCGGTCGCGCCGACCAGGCCCACAGCCCCCAGGGCGCCGAGGCCGCGGAGCAGCCGGCGACGGTTGACGTCGGCGGTCTCCTTCTTCGCCTCGGCGTACTCCTTGGTGGCGCGGCGTTCGCGGCCGGCCTCGACGATCGAGTCCAGCGGCTCCTTCATGCCGCGCATCGCGTCGACCTGAAGGTCTTGGGATTCCTCCATCAATAGGCGGAATTCGCTGATGTCGAGCTTGTCCATGCAGCTTCTCCTGACTGGCTGTGCCGCCGTCACCCGCGCATCTGCGCGTGACAGCAATCGATGGCCGGTCACACGCCCGCAGCGCGCTCCCGTTGTTCCGTCAGAGGTGGTTCGCCGCGGCGGGCGAGCCGGATGGGTCAGATTGCCCCCAGCGGGGCCGTCCCTCCCCGGGGCGGGCGCCCATAGTCTGATTTGACGTCAGAATTCGGGGATGTGAACGCGGGCCGAAGATCCCCCGCCGCCGGTGTGGCGGACTACCAAGCCGGGTACGCTCAGGCCAAGGTGGTTCGAACCTGCACGGCAGCTGAGCGCGACACGCCCAGCACTGCTCCAGACCCTGGTAGCTCGCATACCAAGCGAGTGCTCGCGCAGCGCCGAAGTAACACCCGGCTCCGGACAGCGCACGTCCGGGTCCTTCGCGGCGCGATGTCGCAGATCGTCGACCAGACCGGGTTCCCGCCTTGACCGAAGCGCTTCTTGACGTGCCCAGCCGGACCGGGAGCGATTTCGCTCCCCTCCTGGAGAAGGTGCGCGCCCGCGGCCTGCTCCGGCTGCGCCGGCGCCGCTACGCCGTCATGATCGCGTTCGATCTGCTCGCTCTGGCCGGGGTGTGGGCGATCATCCAGGTCGTCGGGAACACCTGGTGGTCGCTGTTCCTGGCGCTCCCGCTGGCGATCTTCACCGTGCGGATGATCTTCGTGGCCCACGACGTCGGGCATCGCCAGGTCGCGCGGACGTCCCGGGTGAACAAGGTGGCCGGATACGTGGTCGGGGACGTCATCCTCGGCCTGAGCGCACGCTGGTGGATCGACAAGCACTCCAGGCATCACGCGAACCCGAACCTGGTCGGCAAGGACCCCGATGTGGGCGTCGGCGCGCTGTGCTGGACCACGGATCAGGCAATGGGACGCGGCCGGCTCATGACCTGGCTCGGCCGCCACCAGGGCCGACTGTTCTTCCCGCTGCTCATGCTGGAGGCCCTGAATCTGCACGTCGGCAGCGCCCGGCTGGCGCGCAGCGCGCGCGAGCTCGCGCTGCTGGCGGTGCACGTCGCCGGCTACCTGGGCCTGCTCCTGTGGGCGATGGGCCCGGGCAAGGCGGTCGTTTTCATCCTCGTCCACCAGGCGCTGATCGGCCTGCACCTGGGTTGCGCGTTCGCCCCCGGGCACAAGGGCATGGTCATGCCGCCGGCCGGCTCGCGCTGGGACTTCCTGCGCAAGCAGGTTCTCACCACCCGCAACGTCAAGGGCGGCCCGGCCACCGACTGGTTCCTGGGCGGGCTGAACTACCAGATCGAGCACCACCTCTTTCCGGGCATGCCGCGCCCGAACCTGCGGCACATCCAGCCCCTGGTCCGCGCCCACTGCGCCGAGCTGGGCCTGTCCTACGCCGAGGAACCCCTGGTCAGCTCGTTCGGGATGACCATCCGGCACCTGCAGTCGGTCGGCCGCGCCGAGGCCTAACCGCCTCAGCAGGCCCTCGGCAGGACCTCCGGCGCGGCGTAACGCAGGTCGCAGCGCGCATCCGGGCCGCTGTGCGTCATACTGGGCGCACACGGTCCCTCCCGGGACCGTCGGGCTGGTAGATCCGCGTGCGCCTTTCCGGGCCCGCGGACTCGCCCGGAAGAAGCACCAGCTGGGAAGCGGTCCGGCCACGCCGGCCGCTTGCACCACCCGGTTGTCCGGTTGTGCCTGGGTGTCACGGCCCGGGCTCAAGGAGGAGTTAGTGGCCCGACCTCGGCAGGCCCCCTCGGGCGCGCGTCGCTCCGTCCCGCGCCCCGATCGCAACGGTGGCCGCCCCGATCGCCGCAACCGGCCGCGTCACGGCGACGGCATCCTGCCCGTACTCGCCCGCGCTGTGCGTGAGGTGGAAGCGGCCGTCCAGCGCGGCAAGGTGGTGCCCTCGGTCCGCACCAAGTTCCAGGCCATCGCGCTGCTGGCCCGCCAGGAGCGGACCCGGGTCCGGGCCGACACGACCGCCGGCGAGGCCCAGCGCACCGAGCTGCTCAAGCGGCTGGACGGGATCGCGATGATCCTGGCCCAGACCGCCGCCCGCGACTCCTCCCTGCTCGCCCTGCTGGCCGAGGACGCCGTCATCGGAGAGGCGACCCGCTCGCTCCTGCGCGAGATGCTCCTCGACGCCGGGCTGGAGGCGCCGGCCGTGGAGGAGGCCCCTCCCGCAACGACGGCCACCTCGCCGGCCGCCGAGCGCCGGGTCGTGCCGCAGTCGGTCGTCCAGCGCCAGCTCGCCAATCCCTTCCTCGCCCCTGACTTCTCCGCCACGCCGGCCCGGACGGCCGCGCCGCCCACCCGGCAACTGGCCTCCTGGGAGCTGCTCGGCCCGCTGTTCCGCTCCTTCGAGGAGGCCTCCGGCGGCGCCCCCGCCTGCATGCCGCTGCCCGAGCCCGGCAACCTGCGGGTGCTGAGCGGCCGCGAGCTGATGTCGCACCAGGCCGCGATGATCGCGGCCGCTGCGGGCGGACACCGCACCTTCCTGCTCGCCGACGAACCCGGCCTGGGCAAGACCGCGCAGGCCCTGCTCGCCGCGGAGGCGGCGAACGCCTTTCCGCTGCTCGCGGTGGTCCCGAACGTGGTCAAGACCAACTGGGCGCGCGAGGTCGGGATCTGGACCCCGCACCGCAAGGCCACCGTCATCCACGGCAACGGCGACACGATCGACGGCTTCGCCGACGTCGTGGTCGTCAACTACGAGGTGCTCGACCGCCACGTCGGCTGGATCGGTGAGTTCGGCTTCCGCGGGATGGTCGTCGACGAGGCGCACTTCATCAAGAACAAGACCTCCCGGCGTTCGCAGCACGTACTCGAGCTCGCCGACCGAATCCGGGCCCGCTCCGTGCGGCCGCTGCTGATGGCGCTGACCGGAACCCCGCTGATCAACGACATCGAAGACTTCCAGGCGATCTGGGAGTTCCTCGGCTGGATCGACGCCAAGAAGCCACTCAAGCCGCTGATGCATGCGCTCGAGGAGACCGGGCTGACCCCGATCGACCGCGAGTTCTACCCGGCCGCGCGCAAGTGCGTCATCGACCTCGGCATCGTGCGCCGGCGCAAGGTCGACGTGGCCGCGGACATCCCGGCCCGCCGCATCGCCGACCTGCCGGTCGAGCTCGAGGACAAGATCGGTAAGTCGATCCGCCAGGCCGAGCAGCGCCTCGCCAAGCGGATGGTGTCCCGGTACGAGGCGGCCCTCGAAGCCCGCACCTCGGGCCACACGGTGGACGGCATCGACCACGACCTGGTCCGCACCATCGCCACCCGGGAACGGAAGGAGGCGACGACCAGCAAGACCGAGGGCAACGTGTTCGGCATGATGCGCAAGATCGGCTCGGCCAAGGCCATGCTCGCCGCCGACTACGCCGCCCAACTCGCGCACAGCGCCGGCAAGGTCGTCTTCTTCGCCAAGCACATTGACGTCATGGACGCTGCCGAGGAGACCTTCGAGAAGGCCGGCATCCGGTTCTCCTCGATCCGCGGTGACCAGACCTCGAGCGCACGGACCAAGCAGGTCGACGCCTTCGTCAACGACCCCGAGGTGCAGATCGCGGTCTGCTCGCTGAGCGCTGCCGGCGTCGGGATCAACCTGCAGGTCGCGTCCAACATCGTGCTCGCCGAGCTGTCCTGGACCGACGCCGAGCAGACCCAGGCCATCGACCGCTGCCACCGCATCGGCCAGACCGAGCCGGTCATCGCCTGGCGGATCATCGCCGCGCAGACCCTGGACGCGCGGATCGCCGAGCTGATCGACAGCAAGGCCGGCCTCGCCGCCCGCGCGCTCGACGGCTCGGACGAAGCGGTCTCGTCCTCGGTCGACGTGCAGCTCGAGGCGCTGGTGTCCCTGCTGACCGACGCGCTGTCCGACGGGGGACTGACCGAGTCCAGGGGGTGACACCCCCTGGACTACGGGTGGTCAGGTCCGGCGCCGGGCCCGGCCCGCCGCGCCGATGGTGAGGCCACCCGCGGCCGCCACCGCCACGCCCAGGCCGATCAGCAGCACCTGGCCGTTGTCCGCCACACCGCCGCCGGCGTCCGCGCCGCCGACCGGCGTTTTCGAAACCTGGGCGCCGTTGGTCGTGGCCGCGTCCTCGGAGTCGTCGTCCATATCCATGCCGGCATGCGCGGGCGCCGCGGCGGGCACGGTCACGATGGTCTCGGCGCCCTTGCACGAGCCGTTCGGGTTGTAGGGCTCCAGGGTGCCCTTCGGGTTGTCCTGCCACAGCCACGCGTGCTCGTCGTAGTGCCGCGGCATGCCCGGCTCGTGGCCTTCCATCGGCCCGTCGAACGGGCGGCCGAACAGCGTCGGCTTGTCCGCCGCGGTGGACAGGTCCTGGTCGGCGTCCGGCTGGAACCACTCGCCGTTGATGATCTTGGTGGCAACGGCCGCCTGGAAGGCGATTCCGGTACGCCGTCCCCCGCGGGGGAATTCACATACTCTGAGCGATATGCGCCGGTCGAAGCTGAGCTCAGTCCTGGCCGGCGGACTCGCGTCCCTGGTGCTCGCCGCGCTGGCCGTGCCCGGCGGGGCGGAGGCCGACGACACCTTCGTAGCCGGTGCCGCAGGGGTGGGCGACTCCTACTTCCCGGCCAACGGCAACGGCGGCTACGACGTCGACAACTACGACCTCGCCGTGCGCTACGACCCGCTGCCAGGAATGCTGGGCGGCGTCGCGACGGTCACTGCCAAGGCCACCCAGGACCTGGCCCGCTTCAACCTCGACCTGGTCGGGTTGACCGTCCGCGAGGTCACGGTCGACGGCGCCGCCGCCCGGTTCACCCGCGCCGGGCAGGAACTGGAGATCACCCCGGCCGCCGGCGTGACCAAGGGCCGGAACTTCACCGTCGTCGTCCGCTACGACGGCATCCCCGACCCGCTGCTGTCCGGCTCCGAGGCCCGCGGCTTCTTCCGCACGCTGACCGGTGCGGTGTTCGTCGGGCAGCCGTTCGCGGCCACCGCCTGGTACCCGGTCAACGACCACCCGCGCGACCGGGCCACCTACACCGTCGCCGTCGACGTGCCGGCCGGACTGACCGGGGTCAGCAACGGGGCGCTGGTGGACCAGCGCAGCGCCGGGAACCGGACGGTGTTCACCTGGCGCTCGGACGATGCGATGGCTTCCTACCTCTCGACGCTGGCGGTCGGCGACTTCGACCTGAAGGCGTACAGCAGGAACGGCGTCCGCTACTGGGACGCGGTCGACCGCATCCTCGGCCCCGGCTACGCGCGGGCGGCCCTGGACCAGCAGCCGATGGTCCTCGACACCCTGGCCTCGATGTTCGGGCCGTACCCTTTCGACATCGGCGGCGCCATTGTGCACTCGGCCGACGCCCAGTTCGCCCTGGAGACCCAGACCCGGCCGGTGTACTCGCCGAAGTTCTTCGCCGAGGGCGGCGCCGGGGTCGGGGTGATCGTCCACGAGCTCGCGCACCAGTGGTTCGGTGACAACCTGCGCCTGGCCGACTGGCGCAACATCTGGATCAACGAAGGCTTCGCCACCTACGCCCAGTGGCTGTTCAACGAGCGCACCGGTGCTCAGAGCGCCGACGCCGCCTTCACCAAGGCCTGGGCCGACTACGCGGACGACGCGGAGTTCTGGGCGGTCCGGATCGGCGACCCCGGGGCGCAGAACATCTTCAACGGAGCGGTCTACGTCCGCGGCGCCATGACGCTGCACCAGTTGCGCCGGGTGGTCGGGGACAAGACCTTCTTCAAGGTCATCCGCAGCTGGGCGACCAGCCGCGCCGGCACGGCGGTGACCATCGAGGAGTTCATCACGCACGCAGAGACGGTGTCCGGGCGCGACCTCGGCCAGTTCTTCGACGTCTGGCTGTTCACCGGCGTCAAGCCCACCCTGCCGGGCCCGGGCGGCCCGGCCGCTCTCTAGGTCGCGGCTGACGATTCCTGTAGCCCGCGCGTGCAAAGGCACCCACCACCGGTGGGTGCCTTTCCGTAGCTTCAAGTCACGAATTGGCGGACTCTTGCCCGAGCTACGGGTTCTTGCGGCGGGCTCCTTATCCCAGTCGATTGTTACCCGTTCCGGCCGATCCGATCCCCAGTGAATCCTTAGAATTAGCTGAGATTCTCGGCGTGACCGTAACGTTCGCGGGCAGTGCTCGTTCACGTCCGTCGCGCCGCTGATCTTCGGAGGCTTCATGTTCGCCCTGCTGTCCGGCCGACTGCGTAGCTGGGTGCTGTTCGCGATCCTGCTGCCGGTCGCCCGCCTGATCTCCCGTCGGCTGGCTGCGCGCATCGAGCGCAAGCGGGGACAGTCGAAGGCCACTCGCGTACTGCACCGGGCGGGCAACTCCGGGCGCCGCACGCGCTGATCCAGGCCCTCGGCCAGGAAGGCCGCGCAGGCCAGGTCCGCGGCCGCACCGTTGGCACGAAGGTGCCGTGGGCGGCGGCGCCGCGGGCGTGCACCACGCGCTCGGGGATGCGCTCGTGATCGAAGTGCATGATCTTCTCGCGCAGATGGTTGTCGTTAAGCAGCGTCGGCCCGCGCGGGCCGGCCCGCAGTGAATGGTCGGTCGGTTCGGCGAAGGCGGGCGCCTCGCTACCGGGGACTCCCGGGGCGGAGGGGACGGTGGCTTCGGGGCTCATGTGGGGGCCCCAAACCAGTCCGCGGGGTCAGCGGAGTCACACCGGCGCGTGGGTTTCCGGTCCAGCCCGGGTGGGATGAGCCGCTCGTGTCAGAGATCGCCGCTCCGGTCACCGATTCCTGGGGGGTCGATGACCGCTACCTGGACGCCGGCGGCACGATGCGCGAGGTCCACCCGGTCGTGATCGAGGGGATCCGGGAACGGATCGGCACGCCGCCGCCGGATCGCTCGCCGGCGCCGCTGGTGACGCGCCGCGGAGAGCCCGTGCCGGAGGGCCGGGCCGATCTCGTCCTCGAGGACGGGTCGACCCGTGAGGTGGAGGGGTTCTTCCCGGCCGACCTGCCCTACGGCTATCACGCGCTGATCGGGCCGGCCGGGCGCGCGCGGCGGCTCATCGTGGGCCCGGGCCGGGCGCACCTGCCGCCGCAGCGCGCGTGGGGTTGGGCCGTGCAGGTGTACGCCCTGCGTTCGGAACGCAGCTGGGGGATGGGTGACCTGGAGGACCTGCGTCGCCTGACCCGCTGGTCCGGCAAGGAACTCGGCGCCGGTTTCGTCCTGGTCAACCCGCTGCAGGCCGCGGCGCCGACCTTCCCGCAGCAGCCGAGTCCGTACTTCCCGGCCAGCCGCCGTTTTCGCAACCCGATCTACCTGGCCGTGGAGAACGTGCCGGGCGCGGCCGGCGTGCCCGAGGTCGAGAAGGCGGCCCAGGCCGGGCGTGCGCTCAACGATCCCACCCCCATCGATCGCGACGAAGTGTGGCGACTCAAGCTCGCGGCGCTGGAGTACGTCTGGGAGGTGCGCCGGCGCGACCCCGGACCTGATTTCGCGGCCTGGACACTCGCCGGCGGGCGTGCCCTGCAGGAGTTCGCCACCTGGTGCGTCCTCAGCGAGGAATTCGGTGCGGGCTGGCACTCGTGGCCGAACGCATTCCGTAACCCGGCCGATCCGGCGGTGGGCCTGTTCGCCGCCGAGCACGCGGACCGGGTCCAGTTCTTCTGCTGGCTGCAGTGGTTGACGCAGCGTCAGCTCGACGAGGCGGGGCGAAGCGCCCGGCTGATCCAGGACCTCCCGATCGGGGTCGATCCCCAAGGCGCTGATGCCTGGGTCTGGCAGGACCTGCTCGCCGCCGACGTCACGGTGGGCGCACCCCCGGACGAGTTCAACACCCGAGGCCAGGACTGGGGCCTGCCGCCGTTCATCCCCTGGCGTCTGGTGGACGCCGGGTACCAGCCGTTCATCGACACCGTCCGGGCCTCGATGGCCACCGGCGGCGGCCTGCGGGTGGACCACGTGATGGGGCTGTTCCGGCTGTGGTGGGTGCCCGCGAACTCGACGCCGGCCGACGGCGCGTACGTCCGCTACCCGGCCGACGACCTGTTGGACATCATCGCGCTGGAGAGTTGGCGCGCCGACGCCGTGGTGGTCGGGGAGGACCTGGGCACGGTCGAGCCAGGAGTCCGCGAGGCGATGGCCGAGCGCAACATCCTGTCCTACCGGCTGCTCTGGTTCGAGGACGACCACCCGGCGCGCTGGCCCGCGTCCGCAATGGCCGCGGTCACGACCCACGACCTGCCGACGGTCGCCGGCCTGTGGACCGGTACCGACCTGGCGGAGCAGAGCGAGCTTGGACTGGATCCCAACGAGGTCGGTACGGTGCGGATGCGCGAGCGGCTGGCCGGGCCGGGTCGGCTGACTGACCAGGCGTCAGTTCCAGACGCCATCGGAGCGGCCCACGACCTGCTGGGCCGGGCGCCGTGCCGGCTCCTGGTGGCGGGACTGGACGACGCGGTGGCAGCCGCCGACCGGCCGAACATCCCGGGCACCGATCCCGACCGGGCGAACTGGGCGTTGCCGTTGCCGGTGACGCTTCGAGAACTGGAACGCCTGCCCTTGGTACGGCAGGTGGCGGCGACGCTCGGCGCCGCGGTCGCCGAGCCGCCGCGCCCGGGTTAAGCAGGCCCGGTCAGGGCAGATCCGCGCCATGACTACTCAGCCCGGCCAGCCGTTCCCGCTCGGCGCGACCCCCGTGCGTGGGGGCACGAACGTCGCGGTCGCCTCCGAGATCGCCGATGCCGTCGAGGTCTGCCTGTTCGACGAGAACGGCGACGAGACCCGGGCGGAGCTGCCGGAGCGGACGGCCCACGTCTTTCACGGCCTCCTTCCGGACGTCGGCCCTGGACAGCGGTACGGCCTGCGGGTGCACGGTCCGTGGGATCCGGGGAACGGCCTGCGTTGCAATCCGGAGAAGCTGCTGCTCGACCCGCACGCGACCGCCTTCGACGGCGAGGTGATCTGGGGCGAGGAGGTGTTCGGGCACACCTTCGACGACCCGTCCCGGCGCAACGATCAGGACTCGGCCGCAGCGATGCCCAAGGGCGTCGTCACCGACCGCGCGTTCGATTGGGCCGAGGACGCCCCGCCCTGCGTCCCGTTGGCGGAGTCGGTGATCTACGAGACCCACGTCAAGGGCATCTCCATGCGGCACCCCGACGTGCCGAAGGAGATCGCCGGGACCTACGCGGGCCTGGCCCACCCGGCGATCACCGGCTACCTCACCGACCTCGGCGTGACGGCGGTCGAACTGCTGCCGGTTCACCAGTTCGTGCAGGACAGCCACCTGCTGGAAAGGGGACTGCGGAACTACTGGGGCTACAACAGCATCGGCTTTCTCGCCCCGCACGGCGACTACAGCTCGGCGGGCACTGCGGGGGGCCAGGTGGTGGAGTTCAAGGCCATGGTGAAGGCACTGCACGCCGCCGGTCTCGAGGTGATCCTCGACGTCGTCTACAACCACACGGCGGAGGGCAATCACCTCGGGCCGACGCTGTCGCTCAAGGGCCTCGACAACCCGGCCTACTACCGGCTCGTGGACGGCGAACGGGAGCACTACTTCGACACCACCGGCACGGGCAACAGCCTCAACGTCGGTCACCCCATGCCGCTGCGGCTGATCATGGACTCGCTCCGTTACTGGGTGACCGAGATGCGCGTCGACGGCTTCAGATTCGACCTGGCGACCACGCTCACGCGTCAGACCGGCGAGGAGAACGCCCACTCGGCGTTCCTCAACCTCGTCCACCAGGACCCCGTGCTCGCTCCGGTGAAGCTGATCGCCGAGCCCTGGGACACCGCCGGCTACCAGGTCGGCGGCTTTCCTGGCCGATGGTCGGAGTGGAACGGCAAGTACCGCGACTCCGTGCGTGACTTCTGGCGTGGAGGCGAAGGTGAGCTCGGTGAGTTCGGGCTGCGGTTGACCGGCAGCGGCGACATCTACTCGAGCGACCTGCGCACCCCGACCGCCAGCGTCAACTTCGTCACCGCCCACGACGGGTTAACTCTCGCCGACCTCACCTCGTACAACGAAAAGCACAACGAGGACAACGGCGAGGACAACAACGACGGCGAGTCCAACAACGGCTCCTGGAACTGTGGAGCCGAAGGACCGACCGACGACGCGGCGATCGTCGAGTTGCGTGAGCGGATGCGGCGCAACCTGCTCGGAACTCTGCTGCTGTCGGCGGGTGTGCCGATGCTCTTGGGCGGCGACGAGATCGGGCGCACCCAGGGCGGCAACAACAATGCGTACTGCCAGGACAGTGAGCTGTCCTGGCACGATTGGGACAACGCCGATGAGCATCTGCTGGCGTTCACGAAGACCGCGATCGCGCTGCGCCGCGAACACGAGGCGCTGCGACCGCGCGAGTACCTGCGCGGTCCCGGTGGTGAGCCGGCGCAGATTGTCCTCTACCGGCCCGACGGCGAGCAGATGCAGGCTCAGGACTGGCAGAACCCGGTCGCCAAGACTCTCGCGGTCGCGCTGGACGGGCGGCAGATCGCGGACGCGGACGGCGAGACCAGCCGAGACCGGCTGCTGTTGCTCATCAACGCCCACCACGAGCCGGTCCAGTTCACGGTGCCGACCGGCCGCGGGCCCTGGCGGGTCGTGCTCACCACCGCCGATCCCGATCCGATCGGCCCACTGGCCGGCGGCGATGTCGTCGCGGTGCGGGACCGGTCCCTTCTGCTCCTCCACACAGCGACTGAGAGGGTCCAGATGGGGTAGCCAGAGGAGCAGGCCGATCGGTGATCGGTCGCTACACAGTGCCATCTATGCAGCTCAGCGGGCTAAACCGGCCTGATGGGTCGGCGGCGTCACACGCATCTCCCGGTTGGCGGTCTCCGCCGGGTGGGATGAACCCTGCATGACAGAGACGATGGTCGCCACCCACCCGACTACCCGCCGCGTAAATGCTGACTCGCCGGACGTCGAGCTGTTCCATGCTCTTGCCGAGGCCACTGACCCGCACGAGCGTGACCAGATCCAGGAGCACATCGTCCGCCGCTACAGCGGGCTCGTGAAGTGGATCGCCAGCCGCTACGCCGGCCGCGCGGTCGAGACCGATGAGCTGCAGGCGGTCGGCTACTACGGGCTGATGCTCGCCATCCACCGTTACGACCCCGACCGGGGCTTCGACTTTGCCGGCTTTGCCAAGCCGACCGTGCAGGGCGAAATCCGTCGCTACTTCCGGGACAAGCGTCGATGGATCCGCCTGCCGCGTCGGCTCCAGGAGACCAAAGCCGTGCTGCGCGCGGCATCGGACCGGCTCACCCACGAGCTCGGCCGCGCGCCGACAGTCAACGAGCTCGCCGAGGAACTTGCGGTCAGCCCGGAGCTCGTGCTGGAGGCGATGACCGCGGACGACACGTTCGCCCCGGTCTCCCTGGATGCACCCGCCGGGCTGGACGAGGACGGTGCCTACACAGTCGCCGACAGCCTGGGCTTCGAGGACGCCCGCTTCGCCCTGTTCGAGGACTGCGCGACGGTCGGCCCGCTGATCGCCGCTCTGCCGGAGCGCGACCGGCGCATCCTGCACCTGCGCTTCGTCGAGGAGAAGACCCAGTCAGAGATCGGTCAGGAGATCGGGATCTCCCAGATGCACGTGTCTCGGCTGATCTCTCGCATCCTGGTGCAGCTGCGAAGCGGCATGGCCACGGACTGACCTGTCGGAGACGGCGCCTCGACCGACGCCGCCGTCGGTCAGCGCTGCGCCCTGCTTGGCCCAGCCGTCCACCAGGACGACGTCGGTCTCCCCGGCCTCGCGGGCTATCGCGGCCTTGGCCTCGTCGCTGACCAGGACGATCGTGCGGGCGGCGCCGAACGCCGGCGCCAGCCGGAGAGCGGAAACCCCGATGCCGCCGGCGGCGCCGTGCACGAGCACGGTCTCACCGGGCGCCATCCGGGCCCGGGTGCGCAGCACGAAATGCACCGTCAGATCGTTAGCAGGCCACCTCCGCCAAGCCGCGGTTGAAGCGCAACCCGGCCACCCGGTCGCCGACGGCGAAGCGGCTGTCCGGCGGTGCGGAGCGGACCGTACCGGCCACCTCGGTGCCGAGGGTGAACGGCAGCGCGGGGATGTACTGGTAGAGCCCGCGCGTCTGCAGCACGTCCGGGCAGGCAAGTCCGCCATCGTGGACGTCGACGAGGATCTCGTCCGCGGCCGGTTGCGGCTCGGGGATCTCGACGAGCTCGACCGCTTGCGGCCCGCCGAGCTTGGTCACCTGTACCGCGCGCATGAGCTTCCCGCTTCCCGCTGCCGCCTGGCCTGCGGGACCAATCCTCGCGCTCGCCGCGGGGAGTCAGGGAGCGCGCGCCACCTGAGCCGTCGGCTCGGTCCGCTGCTGCGAGCCGTCCGGGTAGGTCATGTCGACGGTCCGGGGGCCGGAGCCCTGCACGGCGAGGGACGTCAGGGCGAGGGCGAAGAAGAAGACGCCGGCCAGCACGACCAGGCGGCGCACGCCGTCAGCCACCGTGAGCACCAGGGGGTCGTGTCGAGCGTGCATGGGCATCGTCCTTGCCGTCCTTCGGCCTGCGGCTGTTTGGGCGGCGGGAAGTGCTTCGCGCAGGATGCGGGGGTTCTACCCCGCTTCTGGCCGGTGATGCCCAGCAGCTGGAGGTGATACATACGGCTCGGATCCGTCAGGCTCCGTCGAGCTTGCGCACCAGGGTCTGGGGCGCCACCAGGCGGTAGGAGGTCTCGATGAGCTCGGCGATCTCCGCCCATTCCTCGGCGGGCAGCGGGTCCGGGAGTTCGAGCGCGACCCAACCGCTACGCCCCAGGCCGTAGCCGGCGGGCTCGGCGCCCTCACGCGTCGCCACCAAGGCGGCGGCCTCCTCCCCGGGCAGCTTCACCGTCAGGTGGGTCGCGTCCTGGTCACAGAACACGAAGTTCTTGTTGCGGACCCGGAAGGTCGGGTGGTCGCCCCAGGCCTCGATGTTCACCCGCTGCGCCTCGGTCAGCGCCAGGGCGGTCGCCTCGAGGCGGGCCATGTTGCTCAGCTTCTTCGCCATGCGGCCATTCTCCTTGGAGGAATCACCAAGGGGGAAAGCAATCCGTCCCCCACCCCGCTTGACGTTGCGTCCAGAATCGCGACTGTGGTCGCCTCAGCGGTGGAGTTGCCCGGGGCGGTTGCCCCGGCGGCGGTGGACGCGGACTGGCTGACGGCCGTCCTGCATTCCTGCGGCGTGCTCGGGCGCGGGGTTCGCGTCGAGCAGGCGAGCGGGGAGGCGATCGGCCACGGCCTGCTGTGCGAGAGCGTCCGCTTCCACCTGACCTACAGCGAATCGACCGCCGCCCCGGCCACGGTCGTCGGCAAGTTCTCGGCGCAGCACCCTCGATTGCGGGCCGGGGCCATCGCCGAGGAGGTCTATCAGCGCGAGTTCGCCTTCTACGCGGAGCTGTCGACGGGGCTGGCGGTCCCGACGCCGAGGTGCCTGGCGCTCGTCGGAGACCCAGAGGTCGAGTTCGTCCTGGTGCTGGAAGATCTCGCGCCGACCGAGCCCGTCGACCAGGTCGAGGGGTGCTCGCTGAAACAGGCGGAGGCGGTGATCGACGCTGCCGTCGGCCTGCACGCCCCGAGGTGGGGAGCGGTGGAGAACGCGGAATGGAGCGTGCGCGACCGCTGGCTCCCACGCATCGCCGAGGCCTACCTCAAGTCCTTCGAGGCGTTCGTCCGCGAGCTCGGCCCGACCGCGGAGGAGGCGGATATCGGAGAGCGGCTCGCGCCCGTGCTGGGCCAGTGGTTCGCCGGCCAGCCCCGGCCATGGACGGTCACGCATGGCGACTTCCGGCTCGACAACATGCTCTTCGGCATCCGTGGGGGCCGCGAGCCGGTCGGGATCCTGGACTGGCAGACGCTGCTGCCCTCGTCGGGGACTGCCGACATCGCGTACTTCATCGGCAGCAGCTTCGAACCGGACGTGCGACGGACCCACGAGGAGCGGCTGCTCCGGCGCTACCACGCGGGGCTGGTCGCCGCCGGGGTCGGTGACTACCCGTACGAGCAGTGCCTGCGGGACTACCGCTACAACTGCTTCCTCGGCTACATGATGCCCACCTACAGCGCCGCGCTGGTCAAGCGCACGGAGCGCGGGGACGCCATGTTCAGTACCTGGGTCCGGCGCGTGTCCGCGCAGATCCACGATCTGGACTGTCTTGCTCTGCTGCCGAGGGGAATCTGACGGATGCTCATCCCGCACGACGACTACCCGGTGCACCAGACCTCGGAGCCCCTGGCGCACGCCGGCCTCGGGCACCCCGACCAGTACGACCGCTTCTGGTTCAACGGCTACACCGAGGACTACTTCTTCGCCGTTGCCCTGGGTCTCTACCCCAACCGGGGCGTGATCGATGCCGCCTTCAGCGTCGTGCACAACGACGTGCAACGTTCGGTCTTCGCGTCCGGTCGGATTCCGCTGGACCGCACCGACACCCGGATCGGGCCACTCCGGGTCGAGATCGTCGAGCCGCTGCGGATCAACCGCGTCGTCGTCGACGCACCGGAGCAGGGCTTGCGGGCGGACCTGACCTGCCACGCGCGGACCCCTGCGTTCGAGGAGGAACGCAGCCTGCGCAATGCCGGCACCCGGCGATCGTGGGACATGACCCGCGGGACCCAACTGGTCCGGTGGGAAGGGTCGCTGAGCAGCGGCTCCGCGACGGTCGACCTCGGGGACCGCACCGTCTACGGCACCAAGGACCGGTCCTGGGGCGTGCGCCCGCTGGGGGTTCCACCCCTGCGGGCACCCGAAACCGAGCCGCCCCAGCTCTTCTTCCTCTGGGCGCCGCTCAACTTCGACGACGTCGCGCTGCACTACACCGTGAGCGAGGACGCCAACGGCCGGCCCTGGTCGTACACCGCCGCCCTCCTCCCGGTGATCGGCGGCGGTGACCCGGTCTTCGGCCCGGACCTCGGCATCGAGCACCTGGCCGGGGTGCAGCACGCCATCACCTGGCAGCCCGGGCTCCGGCAGGCGAGTCGCGCGTCCCTGCTGATGCCGGAGGCGAGCCCCGCGGTGGAGCTCGAACCGCTACCACTGAAGTTCCGGATGAAGGGCGTGGGCTACGGCCACCGGGAATGGGCACACGGGACGTGGAAGGACGAGCTGGTCGTCGGCGGTGAGGAAGCGGCTTGCGCTGACCTCGACGTCCTCAAGGGCGACTGCATCCACCTGCAGCAGGTCGTGCGCGCCCGCTGGGGTGACCGGGTCGGGCTCGGCGTCCTGGAACAGGCCGTCTTCGGGCCCTACGAGCCGGGCGGCTTCGGTGCCCGGGGAGCCAGCACCGCGACCCGAAGGGCGTAGGCCATGTCGATTGCTGTCGCCGCGCCTTCCTCGTCGTGCTGGCGGTTGCTCGCCCGGTGCGTCGCCCAGGACATGACGATCGACCAGAGGGTGTAGTCGATGACCGGGATCCACCACGGCCACAGGCCGTCCCAGGCGAACGGGCCGGTCTTGGCGTACGTGGTGAACATCGCCATCGGGAAGCCGATGGCGAAGTAGAGGTTCGCGTAGCCGACCCAGCGGGGGTAGACCGGGTCGGCGCTCTTGTCCTCGAGGATGCAGCAGGCGATGGCCAGGGCGCCGACGGTGGCGAACACGAACGGCATGAGGAACCACAGGAAGGCCATGTCGTTGAAAGCCTGGGTGATCTCCGGGTCCCGCTCCGGGCGGAACGCCGCCACCGTCCAGGTGATGGCCTGCACGCAGAACAGGAACGAGCTCGCGATGCCGGCGCCGAGCTGCACGTAGGTCCACATCGGGCTGCGCCCGCTCTCGATCCGTCGCAGCTGCGCGGAGATCGCGGCGAACCACAGCATCGACCAGCCGGCGGCGATCAGGTTCATCATCGAGAAGAACCGGATCCGGTCCCGCTTCTCGACGTACATCTCGACCACCTCGGCCGAGGTCATGTCCGGGGAGGGCACCGGCAGCCAGCCGGCCACGACCATGCCGGCGAACATGAAGACGAGCGTGATCACGCCGCTCCAGGCGCAGACCGCCCGCAGTTGACGGTTCATCGCGGTCTCCTCCAGAGTCGGACGTGATGTCTGACTCAGACGCTACGTCTGACTCGGGTACCGTGTCCAGGGTGAGAACCAAGAACCCGCCGGTGACCGCCCAGGCGGAATCGGGCCGCAAGCGGCGCGAGGCCTCGCGCTCGGAGATCCTCGCGGGAACCCGTCGGCTGCTGGCGGCGGGCGGAGCGGTGGCGAGCCTGAGCATCGACCGGATCGTCGCCGAGGCCGGGGTGTCCCGGGCGACCTTCTACGTCTGCTTTCCCGACAAGCGCGCCGTCGTGGCGCAACTCGCGCAGGAGGCGTTGTCGTGGCGGGAGCACGTGCACGCCGAGGTGCTGGCCGATCCCGACCTGACCCGCGCGCAACTCGACGAGCTACTGCTGACGATCGTCCGGCACTGGCAGGCCGATCGGGACGTCCTCGGCGCGATCGTCGAACTCGCCGAGCACGATCCCGCGATGCGGACGGCCTGGCGGGGCGCGATCGCCGACATCGCCGACCAGGCGGCGGACCAGTTCCGCGTGCGCTGGCGGCGAAGCCGCGACCGCCTCGACAATCCCGAGGCCGTCGCCGCCGTGTTCACCTGGATGCTGGAACGGTCCTGCCACCAACTGGTGACCGACTCCGAGAGCGCCGAAACGATCGCGCTGGCGATCTCCGAGATCCTGTGGCGGACCCTGAGCTACCGCACGCCCTGAGCGCAGCGAGCGCGGCCAGTGGTGCAGCGAGCGGCCGAGGCTGAAGCTGCAATTCGTTACGGCTGAGGTGATTCGCGGCCGGATCGCCGCCACTCCAGTAACCAATTGCAGCCTCAGCCTCGGCGCTCAGGCGACTCTGCGGGTCTCCCGGCTGACGTGACGGATCAGGTAGTACGACAGCGTCATGATCCAGGAGAAGAAGTAGATCATCGGGATGCCGAGGCCGACGATGCCGTTCCAGGCGAACGGGCCGGTCTTGAAGAAGAGGATGAAGCCGGTCGGGATGAGGGCGGCCGCGGTGGCAAAGCAGAGGTAGCCGGCCCACCGCGGAAACACCACCGGGTCGCGGGGGTCGCGCAGGATCGACCACCCCTGCGCGATCAGCAGCAGGCTGAAGATCGGGTACGGCATCACGAAGCAGAACCAGGCGATGTCGAAGAGGGTCTGCGTGACGTAGGGCGGTAGCTCACCGGCCCGGAAGGCCATGATCCCGAAGAACATCGGGCTCAGCGCGAGGATCGCTGCGCACCCGCCGCCGCACACCAGCTGCACGTAGGTCAGGGCCGGGTGGTTGCCGTCCGTATGCCGCAGCTCGAGGGCGACCCCGACCACGAAGGTGGCGAAGAGGCCGAAGCCGATGATCATGAAGATGACGCCGATGCGGATGCCGGTCTTGTGGGAGGCGATGTCGGCGGTGATCTGCTCGGCCGAGTTGTTCGGGCTCGGGAACGGCAGCCACTGGGCGAAGACCAGGAACCCGATCGCGAACAGCACCGTGCAGGCGATGCCGCTCCAGGCGCAGGCGAGGCGGGCCAGCCGGTTGTTGTCCGGCTCGGTCGGCCCAGTAGACGGCGCTGTCGACGGGGCGGTCCCGGCGACCGCCGGGGAGTCGATGTCGAGGGCCATGGCTGCCTCCACGTTCTGAACAGGGTGTATGACTCATACAGTATGTTCAGATCAGATACGCTGTCCAGGTGCAGTGCCTATCCGAACCCGGGGCACCGATCGAGAGCGTGCAGGCCGCAACCGGCCGCCGCCGGCGTGAGGCGTCCGCCGCCGAGGTTTTGGCCGCGACCCGTCGGCTGCTCTCCGCCGGTGACCCGATGGCGCAGCTGTCCGTGGAGCGGATCCTGGCCGAGGCCGGGGTCTCCCGGGCCACCTTCTACGCCTGCTTCCCGGACAAGCACGCCGTGGTCGCAGCGCTCGCCCAGGAATCCCTGTCCTGGCGCGAGCAGGTCTCCGGCGAAGCGCTTGCCGACCCGAAGCTCACCCGGCCGGCCCTCGATGAGCTGATGCGCGCGATCGTGGGGCACTGGCGGGCGAACCGCGCGGTGTTGGCCGCGATCATCGAGCTCGCCGAGTACGACCCGGCGATGCGGGGCGCTTGGCGCGGCGCCGTCGACGAGCTCGCCGCCCAGACCGCCGGGCACCTGCGCACCCGCTGGGCCGGCAGCCGGCACGCCCCGGCGGACCCGGACGGCGTGGCCGCCGCGCTGACGTGGATGTTCGAGCGCTGCGCCCACCAGCTCGCCGTCGACGACGACAGCGCTGAGAGCGTGGCCCTCGCCCTGTCCGAGATTTTGTGGCGGACCGTCACCTACCGCGTGCGCTGACGGTCGGAGGTGGGTGAACACCAGGGCGATGGCGAGCGCGATGACGAGGCCGAGCATGATGCCGGCGAACGGGCGGTCGTCCTCGGGTTGCCGCGCGGCGCGGCGGGAAGATGCGACGGGGGCAGCCACCGTCCCACTGTCGCGGATGCGCGATCACCGGGGTTTCCCGCACGTTACGGCCGGCGGCGCACCCGGCCGCGAAACCTTATAGAGTCAGTTGAGTTTGGTCCGCGACCGAGGAGATCGACATGAGCCTGCGCATCGGCGACACCGCACCGGACTTCGAGGTGGAGAGCACAGAGGGCACGATCAAGTTCCACGAGTGGATCGGTGACTCCTGGGCTGTGCTGTTCTCGCACCCGAAGGACTTCACCCCGGTCTGCACGACCGAACTCGGCTACATGGCGAGCATCAAGCCCGAGTTCGACAAGCGCAACACCAAGATCATCGGCCTGTCCGTGGACTCGACCGATGACCACGCGGGCTGGGCGAAGGACATCGAAGAGACCCAGGGCACCGCGCCGAACTACCCGCTGATCGGCGACAAGGACTTCGTTGTCGCCAAGGCCTACGGGATGCTGCCGGCCGAGACCTCGGGCGAGGCGGGCAAGCGCACCGCCGCGGACAACATGACCGTCCGCAACGTCTTCGTGGTCGGCCCGGACAAGAAGATCAAGCTCATCCTGATCTACCCGATGACCACCGGGCGCAACTTCGACGAGGTGCTGCGGGTCATCGACTCCTTGCAGCTCACCGCCAAGCACAAGGTCGCGACGCCGGCGCAGTGGCAGCCGGGCGACAACGTGATCATCGCCGGCTCGGTGAACAACGAGCAGGCCAAGGAGCTCTTCGGTACCTGGGACGAGCCCAAGCCCTACATCCGGATCGTGCCGCAGCCCAAGTAGTTCGCTCCTCGGAGCGCCCCATTACCTGAGGTCGCAGTGGCAGACTGCCGCTGACCCGCTCTTCTGCTGCAGAGGGCCTCATGGTCTACGACCCGGTTCAGCTACTCGCCACCATCGACGGCGACAAGTGGTGGATCCTCGGCGGCTTCGGCATCGCCATGGTCTTCCAGTGGTGGTGGCTCCTCGAGTGCGTCCGCGTGGCCAAGCGCCATCGCGCGTACTCGATGCCGCTGTTCTGCACGTTCTTCTGGTTCGCCCACGACATCAGCTGTGTGGTCCGCTTCCACGACTGGTTCGTCACCTACGACCACTGGTACCTCAAGTGCTTCTGGTTCGGCCTGCTGACCGCCGCCTTGCTAGAACTCGTGTTCTTCGCCCAGGTCGTGAGGTATGGCCGGGACGAGTTCGTGCCGGGCATCGGCGTCCGGACCTTCGTCGCCGGACTCGTGGTCATCCAGGTGTTCGCATCAGTCGGTTGGGAGTCCATCAGAGCCGTCCTGGACGACCCGCTCTACCAGCTCTCGACTCCGCTGACGATCGTGGCGTACCCGCTGTTCGGGTTCGCCTTGATGGTCCGGCGCCGCTCGACGGTCGGTCAGAACGTCACGATGTGGCTCACCTTCGTCGCCATGGCCGCGCTCTGGTTCGCCACCACGGCGATCTGGTTCGGCGGCCCGTGGCGTACCTGGCAACAGCTCGCCCTGGGCGCGCTGAGCATCGGCGGCGGGCTGGTGATGGCCCACCTGGTCAGCGGTCGCTCCACGATGTTGAACCGCCAGCCACGCGAAGAGTCACGCCGTCCCTTCAGGTCTGCGCAGGCTCACGCCGTAGAGGATGAAGGCGGCGGTCTGGTTGAGCAGCTGCTCCTCGCTCGCCGGCTCCAGACTCGTCGGGAACAGATCTGAGTCGAAGACCGCGAGTCCGATCACCATGCTGAAGATGATCTGGATTGTCAGGTCGACGTGGCTGCTGGAGTAGCCGCGCCCTTCGAGCTCGCGCACGATGATCGGCCGCAGGTCCGCGAAGGTGTCGCGGAAGCTCTCCTTGACGCCGTCATGGAGTTGGTCGGCCGGGCGGTCCTCGCCCAGGACGAGCGCGCGGACCACGCTGCGGTGCTCGCGCAGGCCGCGATACATGGTGGCCACGAACTCCCGCATGAGCAGCTCATCCGGCCACGGCGAATCGATCTGGGCCTGCCAGACGGGGATCCACTCGCTGAGCAGTCCCAGGAACGGCTGGGCCATCGCCTCGCGGAACAGATCGGCTTTCGTCGGGAAGTGGCGGTAGAGCACCGATCGCTTGACGTTGGCCCGCTCGGCGATCTCGGTCTGGGTCGCGTCCGCGTAGCCCTGCTCGCAGAACACCTCCTCCGCGGCGACCACGATCAGCCGGCGCAGCTCGTCCGGGCGGCGTCGGGTGGCCTTGCCGGTGTCGGCGGCCGGGCTGCGGAGCGCGTCGTTCATCAGCGCGACCATACCGGCGGCCCGCCTCCCGAATTTAGTCGGCGACTTGACGATAAGCTACGCGCTGTCCCTTGACACCGCAAGGGAGGCCTCGTAGCTTCCGTGCCGTGGCCAATCACTTGAGGTACTCCGAAGCGCGCCGCCGGGGCGGTGCGCTGCTGGCGGGCGCTGTTGCGCTCGCCGTGCTGCTGACCGGCTGCGGAGGCACCCGGGTCAGTGACGCGGCGATCGAACGCGCGGCTGGCGTCGGTGTGCCTGCGCAACAGGTCCAGGCAGCCGCCGCAGGCGGGCCGGTCGCTGCCGAGGCGGCTCCCGACAGTGCGCCGGTTGCGGCCGCGCCAGGGGCCAGTGGCGCAGCGG
>NZ_JACDFE010000252.1 GCF_013815995.1 Sporichthya sp. | reverse complement strand
GAGCTGGCGGGCGGTGTTGACCGCACCGCCGGCCATGCCGCCGCGCTGGGGCGGGACGGCGGCCATCGCGGCCGAGCCCACCGTCGGGGTCGCGAGACCCACGCCGATCCCGACCACGAGGAAGCCCGGCACCAGCGCCGGCCAGCCGGCATCGCCGTGCACCATGACGGCGCCGACGATGCCGCCGGCACCGATCAGGAGCAGCCCGCCGCCGATCGCGGTTCCGGCCCGGTTGCCGTGCAGGAAGCGGCCGATCGCGGCGGAGACGCCGAACGCCATCGCCGACATCGGCAGGCTGGTCAGGCCGGCTTCGATCGGGCTCAGGCCGAGCACCGACTGCAGCCAGATCGAGGTGTAGGTGAAGGCCGCGAAAGCGCTGAAGGTCATCAGCACGGCGCAGATCATCACCCCGACGAACGAAGCGTGTTTGAACAGCCCGAGGTCGAGCATCGCGCTGGGCGAGGCAGCCACTTGCGCACACGTCACATTAACCCGCGGGTCCGACAGTCATTCGCCGTTCATCCGTAGCTTTCCCTTTAGCCACCCACAACCCGGCCGCGACCAGGACTCTCGCTGACGTGGACGCCAATCCCGCTCGGGCCGGTGTGCGTCGGCGGCGGTGGACCCGTGCCCTCGAGGTCACCGTTGGGTCCGTGGTCGCGGTCGCGCTGACCGTCACGCTCGGCCCCATGTCGCAGTCCGCGACGCCGGCGCCGGACGCTCCGGTGAGCCCGCGGAACGGCACCTACCTCGTCGAGGGTCACGGGCACGGGCACGGCCGCGGGATGTCGCAGTGGGGCGCGCAGGGCGCGGCCATCAAGGGCGTGAGCCACCAGCAGATCCTGTCCACCTACTACCCCGGCACCGCCCTCGGTAGCGGAAGTGACAACTCCCTGATCCGGGTGTGGATCTCCGACGACAACGACAACGAGGTGCGGGTCGCACCCACCGCCGGGCTCACGTTGGCGGCGGGGAACCAGATCCTGCAGCTGCCGGGCCGGCTTGCCTCGGTGGCCGTGACCCGGTGGCGGGTGCGCCTGGTGAACAACGTCGCGGTTGCCGACGGGCTGGGCACCGACTCGGTCTGGCGCTCGGTCGGCATGCCGGTGGGATCGCCCATCGAGTTCCGTCCCGGGTACGGCGAGACGCTGCGCCTGGTGCTGCCCAGCGGCGCCATGCGCGACTACCGCGGGGACCTGCAAGCCGTGCGCGACAGCGGCACGCTACGGACCGTGAACGAGACGACGATGGGGTCGTACCTGCGCTCGGTGGTACCGACCGAGGTGCCGTCGAGCTGGCTGCCGGCGGCGCTCAACTCCCAGGCCGTCGCCGCGCGCACCTACGCGCTGTGGAGCATGCGGTACCGCCACCGCGGCTTCGCCGACATCTGCGACAGCACAAACTGTCAGGCCTACCGCGGGGTGCGTTCGGTCAGCTCGGCGGGTCGGGTGACCCGGACCTGGGAGGCGGCCGGCACCGACCGGGCCGTCGCCACGACCGCCGGGCAGTGGCTGTCCTACCGCGGGGCGCCGGCGCTGACCGAGTTCTCCTCCTCCAACGGCGGTCGCTCGGTCTACGGCGGGCTGCCGTATCAACCGGCCCGCGTCGACCCGTGGGACGGCGTCGCGAAGAGCACGGAACACGCCTGGTCCGCGACCCTGCCCGTTTCCCGGATCACCGCCGCCTGGCCCGGGATCGGGACGTTCACGTCCCTGCAGGTGCTCAGCCGGGACGGCCAGGGCGAGTGGGGCGGCCGCGTCGTCTCGATCCGCGTCATCGGCACCAGGAAGAGCCTCACGCTGACCGGGGCCGCCTTCTGCAACGAACTCGGCCTGCTGCACCGCTGGTTCAACCTGCGCAGGTAGTCCACCGGAGGTGGCAGTACGGCGACGACCGTCACCCTCCCGTTGGCGCATCCATGCGCCGGGCCGTGCGACACGCCGGACGAAGCGGTCCATGGCTGCCCGTGCGGTCATGGATGCGCGGCTCCGCGAGGCTCCGTCAGGCGTACTCGATGCGGGCGCGCCCGGCGGGGGTGATCTGGCGGTACTCCCCCGCGGTGACGAGCAGCGGCGGGTCGGCCTTGTAGAGGGCGGCGACGGCGGCGGGCGCGACGCCGATCTCCCGGGCGGCCTGGTGCGCCTCCAGCTTGTGCAGCCGTCCGTCCGGGGCGGCGGCGTAGCGGCGGAGCAGATCGCGGGCGACGTCAACGGCGAGCGAGGCCTCCGCCGGAGGGTTCTCGGGTTGCGGCGCCCGCGCGAGCAGGGATTCCATCGCGGTCGCGTACGTGCGGGTCAGGAAACGGACCTGGGAGACCACGTCGATGCCGGCCAGGTCGACCTGCTCTCCGTCGGCGCCGCCGCTGCCCTGCCAGGTGCGCTTGGGGTGGCGACGCAGGTACTCCTGCTCGAGCTCGAGCATGCGCTCGGTGTGCCGGCGGAATTGGTCGGCCGTGCCGTGCAAGAACACCCAGTGCCGGGTGGCGTGGGCCTGATTGCCCTGGTGCTCGAGCTCGTCGTCGCTCAGTTGCGACGCGGGCACGCCGTAAGCGATCTCCGCAGGAGCGCTCATGAGGGGGTCCTTCCGCAGCGGATATGACGGGTTCGCCGAGATCAATCAGTCGAGACGTCGGAGCTCTTTCGCGAACTTGGCGGCGTTGCTGACGTAGAAGTCGATGGCGTAGGTCATCCACTCCTGGAGCGGGACCGGGTCGGGGATGGGACGCACTGTCGCCGGAACGCCAATTGCCATGTGGTTGGACGGCACAACCGAATCCTCGGCGACCAGGGCCGCGGCCCCGACCACCGCTCGCGGTGCCACCGTCACGCGGTTCATCACGATCGACCCGGAACCGATGAGCGACCGCTCGCCGATCGTGCAGCCCTCCAGGTGGACCAGGTGCCCGACCACGCAGTCCGGGCCGACGAGGGTCGGCCAGTGCTCGGTGGTGTGCACGATCGACCCGTCCTGGATCGAGGTGCGGGCGCCGACCTCGATCAGCCCGTGGTCCCCGCGCAGCACGGCGCCCGGCCAGATCGAGGACTCCGGCCCGAGCACGACGTTGCCGATCACCACTGCGTCGGGCGAGACGTAGGCGGACGGGTCGATCTGCGGCGCCAGGTCGCCGAGTGCATAGATGGCCACTACTCCCCCTTGCTCGATGACCGCAGGTCCGCCAACGCGGGCCAGACCTTCAACGCGTTGCCCGCCCACACGTTCCCGATCGTCTCTTCATCCCACCCCAGCGCCGCGACCGCGCGGGCATTGCGCGCGACCCCGGGCATCCCCGGCCAGTCGGTGCCGAAGATGAACTTGCGCGCCAGCCGGGGCAGGTCGAACTTCGCGTAGTACGACGCCAGCTTCGACGGCGGCAGCCCGGACAGCTCGATCCAGACGTTGTCCCGGCTCAGCGCGAGGAACGCGGCCGCGTCGTACCACCAGCCGCGCCCGCCGTGGGCGAGGACGAAGCTCAGGTCCGGGAAGTCGCGCAGCACGTCGTCGAGCAGCGTCGGGTCGGCGTACTTGCTGGAGCTGCCAGGAAAGGTCGAGGTCCCGCAGTGGATGGTGATCGGGATGCGTGCCTCGCGGCACACCTGGTAGGCCGGGTAAAGCATCGGATCGTTGACCGCGAAGCCCGCGTGCACCGGGTGCAGCTTCAGCCCGACCGCGCCGAGTTCGACCTGGCGGGCGACCTCGTCGCCAAGGGGGTGATGCAGGTGCGGGTTGACGTTGGCCATCAGCCGGAAGCGGGTCGGGTTGTGCTTGACCAGCGGCAGGTAGTCCTCGATCGGCTGGATGCCGGTGGACTTCGGGCTGTACTCGGCGAACAGCAGCACGGCGTCGGCACCCTCGGCCGCGAAGTGAGCATCCATCAGTTCCGGCACCGGGGCGCCGGCGGCGTCGAAGAGCTGTGGCCAGGGGTTCTTGGCGCCGAACTCCTCGGCCCAGTCCACCCAGGCCGGCCGCAGGGTACTCAGCTTCGGCGCGTGCACGTGGGCGTCGATGAGCAGCCGGCCGTCGAGCATGTCCGCTACCCGTTCGCCGGCAGCCCGGCCACCAGGGGCGTGTCCACCCCGATGTCCCCGACGTTGTGCGAGCCGCCGGGCGAGCCGATCGGCGCGTCCTTGCCGGGGAGGGTCTCGTAGAAGAACGCCGAGCTGTCGTCGATGTGCGGCTCGTCCTCGGGCTCGAGCATGCGGTCCTGCGCGATCGCCTCGACCGGGCAGACCGGTTCGCAGGCACCGCAGTCGATGCACTCGCGGGGCTGAATGTAGAGCTTGCGCTCGCCGACGTAGATGCAGTCGACCGGGCACTCCTCGGTGCAGGCCTTGTCCATCACGTCCAGGCAGGCACCGCCGATGACGTACGGCACGGCATTGTTCCTCTCAGGGGGCAGGCTTGAGTCGGAGCAGCGCCTCGTCGCGCACTGCGAAGCGTCGCAGCTTGCCGGTCGCTGTTGTCGGCAGGGTCTCGAACTCGAGCACGGTGCGGGGTCGCTTGAACGCGGCCAACTCCCCGCGGCACGCCTCGATCAATGCGTCGGGGTCGATGGTGTGGCCGGGGGCGGCGACCACGCAGGCCACCGGCTTGTCCAGCCCGGTCTCGTCCGGCACCGCCACGACAGCGGCCTGCGCCACCGAGGGGTGCTTGAGCAGGCAGGCCTCGACCTCGGCCGGCGAGACCCAGATCCCACCGGCCTTGATCATGTCGTTGGAGCGTCCGAGGCAGGTGTAGTAGCCCTCCGCGGAGGCGACGTAGGTATCGCCGGTGCGCATCCACTCCCCGACGAAGGCGTTGCGGGTGGTCTCGGTACGGCACCAGTACCCGGTGGTGAGCGAGCCACCCCGGATCTGCAGGTTGCCCGGGGTTCCGGCCGGCACTTCGGCGCCGGTGTCGTCCACCAGGCGCAGGTCGTACCCGGGGACCGCGCGGCCGGTGGTGCCGGGGCGGACCTGCCCGGGGACATTGGACAGGAAGATGTGCAGCGCCTCGGTGGAGCCGATGCCGTCGATGATGTCGACGCCGAACCGCTCGGTGAAGCGGCGGTACAGCTCGGCCGGCAGCGCCTCGCCGGCGCTGGTGGCGAGGCGGACGCCGGCGAAGGTGTCCGCCGGGAGGTCCGCGGCGAGGACGCCGGCGTAGAAGGTGGGCACGCCGTAGAACAGCGTCGGCTTGTCCTCGGCGATGCGCTGCGCGACCGACTGTGGCGTCGGGCGGACCGGGTCCAGCACCGTGGTGGCGCCGACCGAGAGGGGAAAGAGCGCCGAGTTGCCCAGGCCGTAGGCGAAGAACAACTTGGCGACGGAGAAGCAACGGTCCTCCGGCGTGATGCCGAGGACCTGCCGGCCGTAGTGCTCGGCGACGAAGCGGATGCTGCCGTGCCGGTGCATCGCGGCCTTCGGGATCCCGGTCGTGCCGGAGGTGTAGAGCCAGAACGCCGGCGACTCGGTCCAGGTGTCGTAAACCGGCGAGTGCTGTCCGTGCCCCGCGGCGAGCAGCGCCCCCCACGTCACCGTCGCCTGTGGACAACTAACCACTAGGCGTGACACGCCTTGTGGTTCGTTATCCCCAGGGACGTCGTCGGTAGTGATCAGGGTGCCGACGTCCGGGGTCTTGGCCAGGGCGGCGCGGGCGGTGTCGGCGAACTCGGGCGAGGTGAACAGCATCCGGGCCCGGGAGTCGTGCAGCAGCTCGGCGAGCTCGGTGTCGAGGTACATCGTCGACACCGGCACCGGGACCGCACCCATGCGCAACCCGGCCAGAAACATGGCCAGCAGCTCCACCCGGTCCGCGCTGAACAACACGATCCGCTCCTCGGGCCGCAGCCCGAGCCCGGCCAGTCCCGCGGCCGCCGCGTGCACCAGCGTCGCGAGCTCCGCGTACGTGCACTGCCCGCCAGGTCCGACCACGGCGAGGTGATCGCCCCGGCCGGCGTCGAGCTGACGGTCGAGCAGGTACACGCCGGCGTTGAAGTTCTCCACAGCGGCCATCGCGACTCCCAAAGTTCGAGGGACTAGTGGTCTGTCTGTGAATTAGCGCGGTATGATTGATCATGCCGATCAAGACAGCACCGGCGTTGCCGGTCAGTAGTGAGCAGCGCGCGGAGTTGGCCCGGATGGCGCGGTCCTCGACGCTGCC
>NZ_JACDFE010000251.1 GCF_013815995.1 Sporichthya sp. | reverse complement strand
AACTCGGGCTGTTCGCGGCCTGGCGGATGGCGGCCAAGAGCACCGCCCGGGCGAGCGCGAAGGCCAGCAACGCCACCCGCCGCACGGTGCGCCGGGCGACCAACGCCCAGGGCGCCGGCGAGTCCGGGATGGCCAAGCTCACCGAACTGTCCGGGCTGAACGCCGCCGGCGACATCCTGGTCACCGTCGCGCTGGCCGGGACGCTGTTCTTCAACCCGAGCGACGCCGACCAGGCCCGGGGCCGGGTCGCGATGTTCCTGATCATCACGATGGTGCCCTTCGCTCTGCTGGCCCCGCTGATCGGCCCTCTGCTCGACAAGTTCCGCTCCGGGCGCCGGTGGGCGCTCGCGGCCAGCTTCCTCGCCCGCGCCGTCCTGGCGTGGACGATCGCCGGCGGCGTCGAGGACGCCGACCTGTTCATCTACGCCGGCGCCTTCGGCATCCTGATGGCGTCGAAGGCCTACGTCCTCGTCAAGGCCGCGGGGGTGCCCCGCCTGCTGCCACCCGGCATCCCCCTGGTCCGGGCGAACTCCTGGACCAACATGGCCGGCCTGGCTGCCGCCGCCGTGGCGACCGCGATCGCCGCCCCGATCCAGAGCGTGACCGGCCCCGAGTGGACGCTGCGCATCGCGACGGTGCTGTTCGGCGTGGGCGTCGTGCTCTCGCTGCGGCTGCCGCCGCGGATCGACTCGGACAAGCATCAGCCCACTGCCACCTTCACCGGCGGGGCCGGCACCAAGGGCCGCTACGTCGGGCCGTCGGTGGACATGGGCGTGCGCGCCAACGCCGCGTTCCGCGGACTGTCCGGGTTCTTGACGCTGTATCTGGCTTTCCTGCTGCGGGAGCACCCGATCGGCGACATGAACGGCAACCTGCAGCTCGGCCTGGTGATCGGCGCGGCGGGGGTGGGCAGCGCGGCCGGCACGGCGATCGGCAGCCTGCTCAAGACGCGCGGCCCCGAGGTCGTGATCGTCACCGTGCTGGCCGCGGACATCGTGGCGATCTTCGCCGCCGCGATCTGGTACGACATCGCCGTCGTGCTGGCCGCCGGCTTCGTGGTCGGGTTCGCGCAGACGTTGGGCAAGCTCGCGCTGGACTCGATGATCCAGCGCGACGTCGCGGAGGCCGTGCAGAGTTCGGCCTTCGCCCGCAGTGAGACCCGGCTGCAGCTGTTCTGGGTGATCGGCGGCGCGATCGGGATCGCGCTGCCGCTGCGAGGCGGACTGACCTTCGCGGTGGCCGGGCTGTTCATGATCGGTCTGACGGCAGAGATGCTGAGGCACAGCAAGCTGAGCCGGGACCGGGCCAAGGCACCCAAGCCCATGCCGGACAGCCCGGGTGAGCACCCGGGCACACCCCCGGGAACAGCGCACCAGACCCCGCCGCCGTCCGGGCCGCACGAGTTCCCGCCGACCCGCAACCGGGTCGACGAGAACTACTGATTCAGCTGCAGACGATCTGCGGGCCCGAGGAGTCGCACTCAACCGGCAGCGCCGCCGACGCCGGTTCCCCCGACGTTCAGGACGAGGCTAAGCGCCGCTTTGCCGTCGCGTGGTGCTTTCGCCCGAACGGCCCGAAACAAGAGGACTCGCCGGAGGAATCGGATCAGCCCTCGACGTCGTCGGCGATCGCGCGCATCAGGGCGGCGATCTTCTTGCCCTCGGCCGCGGCGGGCCGGCGGCCGCGACGGTAGGAGTTGGACAGTCCGTCGAGCAGTTTGATCATGTCCTCGAGCAGGACCGCGATCTCCTCGGGGTCCTTGCGCAGCGCCTTGGCGACCGAGGGAATCGGGTCGAGGATCCGTACCGAGAGGGCCTGGTCACCGCGGCGGCCCTGGGCGATACCGAACTCCACCCGGGCACCGGGCTTGAGCGTCTCCACACCGGCGGGCAGGGCGTCCTTGTGCACATAGACGTCCGGGCCGGACTCCTGGGAGACGAACCCGAAGCCCTTGTCGTTGTCGAACCACTTGACCTTGCCGGTGGGCACGCTGAACCTCGCGGGATCGTGGAGAGCTGAGACGCTCGTCGGACGCCGAGGCTACCTGGGCAGGCCGATTCGTGCCTCACGAGTTGGCTCGAGCGTTCCTCACGACCCTCCGTGATCGCCGGAAAGCCGAACGTGCCCGCACCTAGCCTTGCTCAGTGGCCCTGCCGACCGGTACCGGGGCACGGCCGTGAGCGACCTTCGTTGCGGCGTGCTGCGCGTCGCCCTTGAGGAGCCCCTGCACGGCTCGGCTCCGACCGCGCCCAGGGGCTGGCTGCTGCTTGAGCACCCCGGCCCGTGGCCGGCGGAGGAGACCGACACCGATCTGCCGGCCGAGGTCGTCGCGTTCATGGCGAAAGCCCGCAAGCTCAAGATCCGACCCCAGCTCATCCGCCGCACCCGGGGCCGCCGGCGCAGCCCGCACCAGGTCTACCTCGCCCACAGCGGGGCGGCGCCGTGGCTGCGCGGGGCCGAGGTCGCCGACCTACGCGAGATTCTCGACCTGGACCTGGAAGCGTTCGCCGGCGGGGAAGACCTGGGTTTCGGGTCCGTCGAGGGCAACCGGATCATCCTGGTCTGCGCCCACGGCCGGCACGATGCCTGCTGCGCACACGCCGGCCGCCCAGCCGCGGACGCGCTGGCCCGGGAGCTCGGTGACGCCGTCTGGGAGACGACCCACCTCGGCGGGCATCGGTTCGCCGCCACCTCGGTGACGCTGCCGGAGGGGATCTACCACGGGGCCCTGGACCCGAGCTCCGGCCCGGCGGTCGCCGCGGCCTCCCTGCGCGGGGAGGTCGTGCTCACGCACTACCGCGGCAAGGCGGGTCTGCCCGGTGTCGCGCAGTCCGCGGAATGGTTCGCCCGCTCGGAGTTCGGCATCGTCGACGTGGCCGCGGTCGCGCACCAGGGCGCGGTCAAGATCGACGACGTCACCACCCGGGTCGACCTGCTGGTCGCCGGGCGCCTGGTCTCGGTCACTGTGCGCAAGGCGCTCAGCTTCTGCGCCCGCGCGTTGTCCTGCGACGCCAGCGAACTTGAGCGGCCGGACACCCACGTGCTGGTCTCGATCGAGACCCACCTCGCGGCCTGACGGTCCGTCAGCCTGCGTGGTGGTCGCGGACCAGGGCATAGGCCAGGTAGATCGCCCCGAGCACCCCGCACAGCTCCGGCAGCACCGCGAAGCTGTCGGCGAGGGAGTCCCCGGCCTCGGACAGGCGGGTCGCGGAGTTGTTGGACTCCTGGATCTGCGTCGACTGCAGCCAGGACCAGAGCACCGCGATCCCGAGCGCCGCCGTCGGCATCCCGATCAGGACCCGGACCTTGTCCGAGATCTCCCAGTACCGCGACCGGCTGATCAGCACTGCGCCGAGCACCCAGCCGAGATAACCGAACGGGAACACCCCGACGGCGAGCACCACCAGGGCGACCAGCTCCCAGCCGAGACGGTTCAGGCCGGACAGGCTCTCCCGTCCGACCGACTCGTCCGGGCCCAGCGGCCGGGTCCGTTGGGTCTCCTCGTCGCGGAACAGCGGGCGGAACGGGCCGCGCTGCGAGCCGCCGCCCGCGTTCTCGGACACCCGGGCCCCGCTCTGCGCCGGCAGCACGGGACGCGGGACGCCGCCGAGGTCCAGCGTCGGGTTCTCCACCGGCATGAGCGGCGGGGGCAGCGGGAGCTCGAGCTCGTCAGCCTCGTCGTCTTCGGTGGCGTCCTCGAAGGCGTCCTCAAAGGCGTCCTCAAAGGCGTCCGGGAACAGCTCGCGGCCCACCGCATCGACCAGATCCTCGGCCTCGCCCAGCTCCGCCAGGCGCGCCTGGGTGCCGTTCAGATCCCACCGGGGCGGGGCGCCGACCTGGGCCCGGACCCTGCGCCCGACCTCCTCGACGACGGTGACGCAGTCCGCCGGCGCCAACGCGGAAGCCGCGGCCCGGCCGGCCCGGGCGAGGTAGTCGGCGACGAGTTCGTCGCCCGGCAACATCCCCACGGGACGATCATGGCCCCCGCAGCGCCCCGATAACCGCATTGGCCGCGTGTGGCCTGCGCGATTGCGCGTCATGCACCCGCCACCGGCGCCGCGTAACGTGGACCGGATGAGCACCGGGTTCAGCGCGGGCGTGCGCACGCTCGCCGACGAGCTGCGGGCGCGCGACGACGAGGGCCTGGAGGCCCTGTTCGGCGCCCGCCCCGACCTGGTGTCCCCGGTGCCGACGGACATGACGAACCTGGTCGCCCGGGCGACCACCCGCACCTCGGTGGCCCGCGCCCTGGACGCCCTGGACCGCTTCACCCTGCAGGTCCTCGACGGGGTGGCCCACCAGGGCGACCCCGGCACCCTGGCGAGGCTGGAGCGCCTCGTCCCCGCCCCGACCTCGGCGGTCCGGGACGCGCTCGATGCGCTGCGCGTGCGGGCCCTGGTCTGGGGTCCTGACGACAACCTGCGCGTGGTGCGGACCGTGCGCGAACTCCTCGGCCCCGGCCCCGGCGGCACCGGGCCGGCGCTCGCCCAGGCCGCGGCCGGCTACCGCCTCACCCGACTGGCCCAATTGCTGGCCGACCTTCGCCTGCCTGGCGCGCCGGACCCGCCCTCCGCCCTCGCCGCGTTGGCCGATCACCTCGGCGACCCCGCGGTCCTCGGGAGATTGCTGGCCGAGGCACCGCCGGCGGCCCGGATCCTGCTGGCCGAACTGGACACCGGGGGCGGCGTCGGCGCGATCGGCCGTGCGGACCGCGAGGTCTCCGCCGCGACCGCTACCGGTCCACTCGAGTGGCTGCTGGCCCGCGGCATCCTGATCGCGCTCGACACCGACCGTGCGGTGCTACCGGCCGAGGTTGCCGTCGCGCTGCGCGGCGGCGCACTGCACCCCTCGCCCCAGCTGACGCCTCCCGCCCTGACGTACCGTCAGATCGGCGTGGACGTGGCCGACCGGGCCGCAGCCGGGCAGGCGATGGCCTTCGTGCGTCAGGTCGAGGACCTGCTCGACGAGTGGGCCATCGACCCGCCGATGGCCCTGCGCACCGGCGGCGGCGGGCTCGGGGTACGGGACCTCAAGCGGGTGCAGGCCGCCCTCGACGGCGATGTCTACGCCGCCGCCCTGCTGGTGGAGACCGCCTACGTCGCCGGGCTGATCGCACCCGACGGGTCCGGCAGCTCGGAGAACTGGCTGCCCACGCCGGAGTTCGATCGCTGGCGCGCCTTCGGCACCGGCCGGCGCTGGGCCGCCCTGGCCGGGGCGTGGTTGGACTCCAGCCGCGTGGTGGGCCTGATCGGGTCGCGGAGCGACGCCAAGGACAAGGCGTTGAGCGCGCTCGGCAAGGAACTGGACCGTGGGGTCGCGCCGGAGATCCGGCTCGGGGTGCTGACCGAACTGGCCGACCTGCCTCCCGGTTCCACTGCTTCGGCCGTCGACGTGCTGGCCCGACTGACCTGGCACCGGCCCCGCCGGGGCGGCTCGCTGCGCCCGAACCTGGTGAGCTGGACCCTGGCCGAGGCCGAACTGCTCGGCGTCATCGGGCGGGGTGCGCTGACCTCGTTCGGTCGGACCCTGCTCGCCGGCGATTCCGAGGCCGCCGCGAACCGCCTGTCCGCCCAGCTGCCGCAGCCGCTGGACCACGTGATGCTGCAAGCCGACCTGACCGCGATCGCCCCCGGCCCGCTGGTCCGCTCCCTCGCCACCGACCTGGCGCTGGCCGCCGACGTCGAGTCCACCGGCGGGGCGACGGTGTACCGGTTCTCCGACGCCTCGATCCGCCGCGCCCTGGACGCCGGCCGCGGGGCGGGCGACCTGCACGACCTGTTCGCCCGCGCGTCCAGGACCCCGGTGCCGCAGCCGCTGACCTACCTGGTCGACGACGTCGCCCGCCGGCACGGCCGGATCCGGGTCGGGACCGCGGATGCCTACCTGCGTTGCGATGACGAAGCGGTGATCGCCGAACTGGTCTCGGACCGGCGGGCGGTCAAGCTCGGGCTTCGCAAGCTGGCCCCGACGGTGGCGATCGCCTCGGTCGCGGTCGACACCCTACTGTCCACGCTGCGCGAGCTCGGCTACGCCCCGGCCGCAGAGTCCTCCGCCGGCGCCGTCGTGCTGCGCCGCCCCGACGCCCGCCGCACCGGCCCGCGCTCAGCCCCGCGTCCGGTGCTCTCCGACCGTCCCACCC
>NZ_JACDFE010000041.1:4848-22937 GCF_013815995.1 Sporichthya sp. | reverse complement strand
GGGCGCTTGGGCGCGCTCGCCCGGCGCGACGAGGCGACCTCCCGCCTGCGGGCCACCGTGCGCGCCTACCTGGCCGTGGGCCGGAACCTGGCCCGGACCGCCGCGGCGCTGCACGTGCACCACAAGACGGTGAGCTACCGGCTGGCCAAGGCCACCGAGCTGCTCGGCCACCCCATCGCGGAGGCGGCCTACGACCTCGAGGCCGCCCTGATCATCGACTTCACCCTGAATGGAGAGTAATCTGCGAAACGTTATCTATTCTGGATAATCGCTGGCTGACTATCCCGGAGGGTGAGCAGTTCTTATCCATGTCCGCCCAGGCCGGAATCGCGTGCTATCGGGCGCCGACCTTGCCCAGGCGGCCCGGCCGTCGGCATCGTTGGTGACGTGACAATCACCGCGAATCCCTCCGTGCGCCAGGTTCTCGCCCAGGTGGTGCGCGACCCGGACTACGACGCGATCGCGCACAAGCCGGTGTGGCAACTCCCGCACCTCGCGCTGACCGCCGGGTCCTGGGCGTTGTTCATCGGCAGCACCTGGGCCTACCTGGCCGGCAACCTGCCGCTGATCGCGATGCTGGTGCTCAACCAGCTGGCCTTCTACGCCTGCTTCACCCCGCTGCACGACGCGGTGCACAACGCGGCCTCGGGCAGCCAACGGGTCAACGACGCGATCGGCACCATCTCCGGGACGATGCTGCTCCCGGGCATCACCACGCCGGTCTACCGGACCCTGCACATGGAGCACCACCGGTGGGTGGGGGATCGCAACCGCGATCCCGACCACTTGTTCGTGCACGCGCCGAAGCAGGTGCTGCCGCTGGCGTTCGCCGGCCCCGAGTGGGTGTGGGCGCACTGGTGGCTCACCAAGCTGTGGAAGACCCGCAGCCGCGCGGAGAACCTGCGCTTCACCGCGATGATCGTGGTCTACGTCGGCATGTACGTCGGGTTCCTGGCCTCGCCCTACCGCTGGGACTTCGTGCTGTGCTGGCTGATCCCGCACTGGCTCGGTTTCTTGGTGCTGGTCTACGTGTTCGCGCACATCCAGCACCCCGACGAGTCCACCTGGCAGGTCGCGCCGTTCCAGAGCACCGTCGAGGTGCGCGGCACGATGGCCGGCAAGGTCTACTGGCTCGGCCAGACCGACCACTGCATCCACCACGCGATGCCCCACGTGCCGTTCCACAAGTACCACCGGGTCTGGGATCTCTCGGACTCGATCCTGCGCAAGCAGGGGATCCCCGAGCGCGGGCTGTTCCGCGGTCCCGAGCCCTTCGACATCCCGCGGCGGGCGTACGACACGACGGTGGCCGCGCGGGTGGTCTCGGCTGCCGACGTCGGTGCCGGGGTGCGGTCCTTCGAGCTCGAGGGGATCGACGGTTCGCTGCCTCCGTTCACGCCGGGCGCGCACGTCGACCTGCACCTGCCGAGTGGGCGGGTGCGCCAGTACTCGCTGTGCGGCCCGGCCGACTTGGCCGCCTCGGTCGGCTCGGTCGGGGTCCGCTACCGGATCGCGGTCAAGGCGCTGGCCGACGGTCGCGGCGGTTCGCTGGAGGTGCACGAGACGCTGCGGGTCGGCGAGGTCGTGACGGTCAGCGCGCCGCGGAACAACTTCTCGTTGGTGCCGGCCGCGCGTTATGAGCTGGTCGCCGCGGGCATCGGCATCACGCCGCTGCTGTCCTTCGCCCACCATCTGCACGCCGCGGGCACGCCGTTCACCCTCCATGTCTGCGCGCATGACGAGGCGTCAGTTCCGTTCGGCGCTGCGCTGGCCGAGTTGCCGTTCGCCGCCTCGATCCAGGTGCACACCCCCGGCCGAGGATTCTCCCTCGAGCGCGCCGTCGGCCGCTGGGCCGGCGACTCCGCGGTCTACGTCTGCGGCCCGGCCGGCTTCATGGATGCCCTCGGCGACGAGGCCGCCCGTCTGGAGTACCCGATCGACGCCCTGCACCGGGAGTCTTTCACCGCCGGCGTCATCGACCTGACCGACAGCCGCCCGTTCGAGCTCGTCCTCGGCCGCAGCGGCCGCACCTTCCAGATCCCCGCCGACCGCCAGGCCCTCGACGTCCTGGCCGAGCACGACGTCGCCGTCCCTTGGTCCTGCTCCCAGGGCGTCTGCGGCACCTGCATCACCCCCGTGCTGGAAGGCGAGATCGAGCACCGCGACGCCGTGCTCTCGCCCGAGGTCCGCGCCTCCAACTGCGCCATGACCCTGTGCGTCTCCCGCGCCAAGGGCGACCGCATCGTCCTCGACCTCTAAGGGCGTGCTTGCGTGAGCGGCGACGAAGTCACCCGAATCCGGGAGCGGCTGGCGCTGGCCGGCTTGCTGGCCGAAGTCGACGGGCCGGTGGAGCGCCCCGACGCGTCGCAGGTGGCGGCCGCGCGGGCGGAGGCGGGCCGCGGTACGCCGCTGTCCGATCTGGTCGCCCGCGGGCGATGACGGTCGTCGGGGATTCGTCCGCGCTGGTCAAGCTCTAACGCACAGCGGATGTCATCCGCAGCGTCCTCGGGACAGCGCCACCCCGGATCTGTGAGCGGTCCGGGGTGACGCTGCTGCCCTCCCAAGGGATGTCATCCCTTGAGCTCTGGGGGATCAGCCTTCGGCTTGGGCCTTCATGACGTCCATCAGGTCCAGGACGCCGAGGGCCTCGTGGGCCAGGCCGTAGCCGAGGTCGTTGGTCAGGAGGCGGGTCCACTCGCGGGTGCAGACGCGACGGGCGAAGCGGCGGGCCAGCGGGGTCTTGGCGGCGATGTTGGCGGCGTGCTCGCGGGCCCGGGCCATCAGCGCCTCGGCGGGGAGGACCTCGGAGACGACCCCGTAATCCAGCGCCTGCTGGGCGTCGAGGGTCTGGCCGGTGAGCAGGAAATAGCGGCCCCGGTTCGGGCCGAGCAGGTGGGTCCAGACGATGTGGGCACCGTCGCCGGGCACGATGCCGGAGGCGAAGTGCGGGGAGTCGGAGAAGGTCGCGGTCTCCGAGGCCAGCACGATGTCGCCGAGCGCCGGAAGTTCGGGGTGGTTGAGCACCGGGCCGTTGACGGCGCAGATGACCGGTACCTGGATCGCCAGCATGTTGGTGAGCAGGCGGGCGCCCTCGTGCATGATCTCCGCCCAGGCCGCGGCGGTGGCCAGGTTGAACGAGCTGAAATCGATCTCGGGGCACCACGCGTCGCCGGCTCCGGTGATGATCACGACCTTGTTGTCCGGGTCGTTGGCCACGTCGCCGAGGGCGTAGGCGATCTCGTCGTGCGAGGTCGCGCTCCAGACCAGCGGCTTGCCCTCGGTGTGCAGCGTGATCTCGAGGATGCCGTCGTTCCGCTCGAACGCGACGTTCGCGTACTTGTCCTTGTAGTCGGCGAACGTCGGGGCGATGCGCGTCATGGAGCTGTCCTTCCGGGCGGGATTCCGGGGTGTGATGAACGTGTGTTCTGGCCCACTCTTTCGCCCTAACGAACGATTGTCTAGTGTTGGTCCCGGACCGCCCTCCGCCCCACCACAAGGAGCCCCTCGTGGACTTCCGACACACCGATGAGCAGCTCGCGTGGAAGGACACCCTCCATCGCTTCATGGAGCGAGAGGTGGGGCGGGAGTACACGCGTAAGCACGACGAGAACCGTCAGTTCCCCGACGAGGTGTACCGGAAGGCGGCCGACAACGGCTGGCTCGGGATGCTCGTCCCGGAGGAACTGGGCGGGGTCGCCGCGGACCCGGTGATGTACGCGATCTTCTGCGAGGCGATCGCCAAGTTCAGCCTGGACACCGCGGCCTGCTTGATGACCTCGATGTTCACCATCAGCAACGTCGTCTACCACGGCACCCCGGAGCAGCAGGCCGAGCACATCCCGGCCTTCCTCAAGGGCGAGCGCCGGTTCTCGATCTCCATCAGTGAGCCGCAGGCAGGTTCGGACGCCGCCAACGTCAGCACCAAGGCGGTCCACGACGGCACCGACTGGGTGCTCAACGGCAACAAGACCTGGTGCTCCGGCGCGCAACTGCCCGGTGCCTGGATCGTCATGCTTGCCCGCACCGGCCCGGACCGGCACGGCGGCCTGAGCACGTTCCTGATGCCGAACACCGCCGATGGCCTGGACATCCGCAAGATGCCCACGATGGTCCGCCGCAGCCTCGGCACCACCGAGATCTTCCTGACCGACGTCCGGGTGCCGGACTCCGACGTCATCGGCACCATCGGCGAGGGCTGGAAGTACATCGCCGAGCACCTGGACTACGAGCGGCTCGGCCTGGCCGCGTCCTACGTCGGGAACGCGCGCACCGCGCTCGACGACACCATCAACTACACGAAGAACCGCATCGCGTTCGGCCGGCCGCTCTCGAGCCTGCAGGTCATCAAGCACCGCATGGCCGAGGACGAGACCGCGCTGACCGCGGCCCGGCTGTTGGTGTTCAACGCCGCGACCAAGATGGTGCACGGCGAGAAGGCCTCCAAGGAGGTCTCGATGGCGAAGGTGTTCGCGGCCGAGACGGCGTTCCGGATCGCATTCAACGGCATGCAGGCCTACGGCGGCTACGCCCAGCTGCCCGAGTACGACATGGAGCGCTATTTCCGCGAGGCCAAGCACGGCATGGTCGGCGGCGGCGCGAACGAGATCCAGAAGACCGTGATTGCCCGTCACATGGGCCTGAGCGACCGATGACGACGAGCACGTGGGCGCCGGACCAGCGCTTCTTCGAGGACTTCGTGCTCGGCCAGCAGATCCTCACCGGCGGCCGCACGGTCGACCAGGCGGACATCAACCTGTTCGCGGGCCTGACGGGGGACAACTACCCCCTACACGTCAACGCGATGTGGGCGGAGAACGGCCGGTTCGGTGAGCGCATCGCGCACGGCCCGCTGACCTTCAGCATCGCCGTCGGGCTGGTCGCCCTCTCCGGCTGGTACGGCAACTGCATCGAGGCGCTCATCGAGTGCCGCACCATGCGCGCCACCGCTCCGGTCCGCTCCGGCGACACCCTGCGGGTGCGCGCCTCCGTGATCGAGACCGAGGACCACAAGAGCCCGAAGTACGGCGTCCTGCACGTCGGCTACGACGTGATCAACCAGAAGGACGAGTCAGTCATGAACTTCCACTGGGTCATGCTGGCCCGCCGTCGCACGCCCTTGGAGAGCTGACGTGTCAGAGATCTGGACCCCGCCCTACCCCGAGCCGGGAAGCGCGAACGACGCCGCGTTCATCGGCATCGGCGAGATCCCCTCGGGGGTCTACCGCGAGCGCGGTTTCATGGCGCAGATCGTCGAGGCCTCGGCCCGCGCCATCAAGGACGCGCAGCTCAGTCACACAGATATCGACCAGATCGTGCTGATCCCCTGTCTGCACGGCATCCCGGACCAGGCCGACCTGATCTTCAGCCGCGTCGCCGAGGAGCTCGGCCTGCACGGCAAGGTGAAGAGCTCGGTGATGGTGCACTCCGGCGGGTCCACCTCGGACAACGCCACCCGGATGGCGGCCGGTCTGATCGCCTCCGGCCAGGCCCGCAACGTGCTCGTCGTCTACTCCGAGCGCTGGGGTTCCGCCGACCTGCAGGACATGATCGACATGCTCTCGGTCAACGGCATCCCGCGAGAATGGGAGGCGCCGACCGGCCTGCAGTTCAACGCCATCGGCGGCCTGATCACCCAGCGGTACATGCACCAGTCCGGCTCCTCCGCCGAGGAGATGGCCGCGATCTGCGTCGCGCTGCGTGATTGGGCGAACCTGAACCCGAACGCCATGTACTACGCCAAGAAGCTGACGATCGAGAAGATCGTCAACTCCAAGATGATCTCGGACCCGATCCACGCTTTCGAGTGCCCGTTCCTCGCGGACGGCGCCGGCGCCTTCGTGATGACGAGTGCGACCGAGGCGGCCAAGAAGCAGGACGCCTGGGTGCGCATCGGCGGCTCCGGCGGCTGCGTCTCGCAC
Organism: Sporichthya sp.; assembly: GCF_013815995.1. GTDB lineage: Bacteria > Actinomycetota > Actinomycetes > Sporichthyales > Sporichthyaceae > Sporichthya. The sequence continues at coordinate 17,019 of NZ_JACDFE010000041.1, read as the reverse complement.
TACGCCGCCGGGCAGGACGCCGACCTCGGCGTGCTCGGCTGGGTGGAGGCCGCGAAGGAGGCCTACGAGGCCGCGAGCTGGGGCCCGGAGGACGCCGACCTCGGCGAGGTCTACGACTCCTACGCCGCGGTGCTCGCGATCGCGCTGGAGGGCCTGCAGATCTCGTCCAAGGGCGAGGCGGCGCGCGAGTTCCACAAGGGACGGTTCTCTCCGGGTGGGGAGTTCCCGCTGAACACCAACGGCGGGCTGCTCTCGGCCGGGCACACCGGCGTCGGCGGCGGCACCGCGCTGCTGATCGAGGGAATCCGCCAGCTGCTGCACCGCGGCGACGACCGCCAGGTGCCGAACGCGAGGCGCTGCATCGTCGGCGGCACCGGCGGCTCGTACATGGACGCGCAGATCATGATGCTGGAGAGGGCGACCCGCTGATGGCTACCGCAGATGTTCTCAAGGACACCGGTTACATCCAGAACGACACCGAGCTCACCGGCCCGTTCGCCGCGGCGCTGGCCAAGGGCAACCTGATCGTGCAGAAGTGCAACGACTGTGCCGCGCTGATCATGTACCCGAAGTACCGCTGCCCGGCTTGCTTCAGCGGCAGCCTCGGCTGGGAGCAGGTCTCCGGCGCCGGCCAACTGCAGACGTTCACCATCCTGCGCTACGGCCCGCCGAGTACCTTCGACGTCGAGGCGCCGTACGGCATCGGCATCGTCAAACTCGACGAAGGCCCGCAGCTGATGTGCCGGCTGCACCCCGGCCCCGACGGCACCTGGGACCACTACGTGTGCAACCAGCGGGTGAGTTTCGCGCCGGCCGATGCCGCGGAGATCGCGGAGCGGGCCGCCGCCTGGTTCACGGCCGCCTGACCCCTCCACAGCCAGGAGCAGCGATGAACGTCGCGACCTTCCTCACCAAGTCCGCGGTCCGGTTTCCGGACCGGCCCGCCTTGCAGTACGGCAGCGAGATCACCACCTACCGCCAGTTCACCGACCGCTCGCTGGCTATCGGCGGAGAGCTGCTCGCCCGCGGGCTGCGCAAGGGGGATCGGGTCGCGTTCGTGATGTCGAACCGGCCCGAGATCCTTGAGGTGATCTTCGGCTGCTTCGCCGCGGGGTTGGTCGTGGTGCCGATGAACGCCCGGCTGCACCCGATGGAGATGGCCTACCTGGTCGAGAACTCCGGCGCCCGGGTGCTGATCCACACCAGCGAGTTCGAGACCCCGCTCGATGAGCACTGGGTCTCGTTCGGGTCGGTGGAGCAGCGGTTCGGCGGCGACTGCTCGGCCGCGGTCACGAGCTACGACGAGCTGACAGACAGTCAGAACGGGCTGAAGGATCCGGTCGACATCGACGAGTCCGACGTCTGCTGGCTGTTCTACACCTCGGGCACCACCGGCAAGCCCAAGGGGGCGACCTGGACCCACCGCGTGGTCCGCGTCTGCGTCATGAACTACCTGGCCGACTGCTACAACATCCAGCACGACGACGTCATGCTGCACGTGGCGCCGCTCTCCCACGGTTCCGGCATCCTCGCGCTGCCGGCGGTGGCCCGGGGCGCGAACAACGCGATCTCGGACTCGGCGAGCTTCTCGCCGGACTCGACGTTCCGCGACGTCGAGCGGTTGGGCGTCACGCACATCGCGTTCATGGCTCCGACCCAGATCGTGAAGTGCCTGGAGGAGTTCGAGCCCGGCAAGTACGACATCGGGACCTGGAAGGCCGTCTGCTACGGCGGGGCGCCGATCTACGTCGAGCACCTGAAGAAGGCCGTCCAGGTTTTCGGCCCGGTGTTCGTGCAGATCTTCGGCCAGGGGGAGTGCCCGATGACCGCCACGGTGCTGCCCCGCGAGGAGCACCTGGAGATGGTGAAGAACGACGACCCGCGCCTCGCCTCGTGCGGATTCACCCGCACCGACGTCGAGGTGAAGATCTTCGACGAGAACGATGAGGAGTGCCCGCCGGGCGTCTCCGGCGAGATCGTGATCCGCGGCGACATCGTGATGGCCGGCTACTGGAACAACCCGGAAGCGACGGCCGAGGCCCTGCGCGGCGGCTGGCTTCACACCGGCGACGTCGGCCAGTTCGACGAGGGCGGCTACCTGTTCCTGCTGGACCGCACCAAGGACATGATCATCTCCGGCGGCAACAACGTGTACCCGCGGGAGGTCGAAGAGGTGCTGATCACCCACCCGTCGGTCGCGGGTGTCTGCGTGATCGGCATCCCCGACGACTACTGGGGCGAGGCCGTCCACGCCGTCGTCGTGCCGGAGGCTGGAACGGCGCCGACGGCGAAGGAGCTCATCGACTTCTGCGCCGGGTTCATGGCCGGCTACAAGAAGCCGAAGAACATCGACTTCGTCGACGAGCTCCCGACGAGTGCGTACGGCAAGATCCTGCGCCGCGAGGTTCGCGCGAAGTACTGGGCCACCGACCGCGCGATCGCCGGCGGCTGACGTGACCGCCTCCTGCGGGACGTCGTCCCTGGCGGGCGCATGTCAGCCGGCATGCGGGCTGACAGGCGCCCATGCGGGACGACATGCCGCAAGGATGGGGCCGTGAGCGAGGGCAAGCGGGTCGATCTGGAGACGCTCTACTACGAGCGGCCGGCGCCGGGTGTCGCGATGGTGACGTTGAACCGGCCGGACCGCGGGAACGGCGTCGTCGTCGAGCTGGTGCGGGACCTGTTCACCGTGCTCGACGAGTGGGAGCCGGACCCTTCGGTGCGGGTCGTGGTGCTGACCGGGGCGGGCAAGCAGTTCTCCGCCGGGGCGGACCTGGTCGCGATGCGCGAGTACCTCATCAATGAGCTGCCGGTGCGCAACGAGCCCTTCAACGCCCGGGCGCTGTTCCCGCTGACCCAACGGATCCTGGCCTCCCGGCTGGTCTTCGTCGCGGCCATCAACGGCGGCGCGACCGCGGGGGGCCTGGACTTCGCGCTCGCCTGCGACCTGCGCATCGCGAGCACCAAGGCCAAGCTCGGCGAGACCTACATCAATCTGGGGCTGGCCCCGGGCAACGGCGGCAGCTGGCTGCTCCCGAAGCTGGTCGGGTCCGGCGTCGCTGCAGAGCTGGCCCTGACCGGCGACGTGGTCGACGCGCACCGGGCGCTGGAGCTCGGCCTGGTCTCCCGGGTCGTCGAACCCGACGCGCTGCTGCCGGCCGCCCTCGAGCTCGCAGCGAAGATCGCCAACAAGCCGTGGCGCGCGCTGGAGGCAACCAAGCACGCGCTGCGGGCGTCCTGGACCCAGGACTTCCCGACCGCGATGAACACCAGCTACCAGGTCACCGACGCCCTGCACCGCCAGCCGGATCTGCTGGAGGCGGTGGAGGCGTTCCTGGAGAAGCGGCCGCCGCGGTTCAACAAGGGCATCGACGACTGACCAGCGCCCTCACCCATCGATGCGGTCCGAGCCGAACAACGCGTCGGCTCGGCGCGCATCTGACCCAGGGAGTCGCCACGCAGACCCTTGAACGCGCTCACCAATTCCTCTGCGGTGGGATCGGGCGAGGCGCACTCCTGTCGCGTGCCGCGCCGATCGACGGGCACCCATAGGCGCGCAACGCGGCAGAGGTCGCGTGCGAGGGGCACTCCTGTCGCGCGGCGCGCCCATCGACGGCGGCTGATAGGCGCGCCACGCCGCAGAAGTCGCGAAGTGTGGCGCGGGCTGAGTGGGGCGCGGGGGCTGAGTGGGCGCGGGCGGAGCGGGGCGAGGCGAAGCGCGGGCCTCAGGCCGAGTGGTTCCCCGCCGGCGCGGTGAGGCCGTAGAGCAGCACGTCGGCGATCGCGTCGGCAATGCCCTCGGGGGAGTCGGACTTGGTCGGCGAGTACCACTCGGCCGCGAAGTTCAGCCCACCGATGATGCCGAGCAGCGTCGCCTTCAGATGCGGCACCGGCCGGAGCACGCCGGAGCGGATGCCGTCCTGAGCCACCGTCAGAAATAAGTCCTCGTACTGCTGGCGCAGCACCAGGACCCGGGAGCGGTTCTCCGGGCCGAGGTAATGCCACTGGCCGAAGGTGACCTTGGTCTGCTCGGTCGTCCCGGCCAGCACCCGCATGTGGGCGCGGATGCCCGCCCGCAGCCGGACGTCGGCCCGGTCGTCGGTGGCGATCGCGGCCGAGATGGCCTCGATGTAGTTGGTGATGCCCTGTTCCACGATCAGCATCAGCAGAGCTTCCTTGCTGCTGATGTGCGCGTAGAGCGACCCGGGCTGCACGCCGACGGCTTTCGACAGGTCGCGCATACCCACGACCGGGTAGCTCTTCTCGCCGAAGAGCCGGATCGCCTCGCGGACGATCACGTCGGGCAGTACCGGCCGCGTGCGCGGGCTGTTGCCGGTCTCTTCCGCCACAGTCACGATGTCCCTCCGGTTGCTTCCAAGATCGTGACCGTGACTGTCGCTTCGTCGTCGTAGAACACGCCGCCACCGTTCTGGGCCAGCCCGATACGGGCTCCGGACACCTGCCGCGCGCCGGCCCGTCCGCGCAACTGGTCGGCAATTTCCACGATCTGGGCGGCGCCGGTCGCGCCGATGGGGTGGCCCCGGGAGAGTAGGCCGCCGCCGGTGTTCACCGGGATCGACCCGCCGATCGACGTCTCACCGTCGCGCAGGAGCTTGATCGCGGTGCCGGGCGGGGTGACGCCCAGCTCCTCGATCAGCATCAGCTCGGCCGGGGCGGCCGCGTCGTGCACCTCAAGGACGTCAAGGTCGGCCGGGCCGAGTCCGGACCGCTCGTAGGCGTGGGTGGACGCGGCCTGGGTCGGGGTCACGCCGGCGAGGGGGTTGTTGGACGCGATCGAGGTGGCCCGCACCCGCAGCCCCAGCCGGCCCCGCGAGCGCGCGGCCCGCTCGCTCATCACGACCAGCGCCGCGGCGCCGTCGGAGAGCGGGGAGCACATCGCCATGTGCAGCGGCGCGGAGATCAACCGCCCGGCGAGGACCTCGTCGATGGTCGTCGGCGTCCGGAACTGCGCATTCGGGTTCAGGGCGCCGGCCGCCCGGCTCTTCACCACGACCCGGGCGAAGTCCTCGACGGTGCCCCCGGAACGCTCCAAATACGAAGCGCCCTTCGAGGCGTAGTGGACCATCAGCGGCGAGCTGGACGGCATCACCGGCTCGGCGCTGCCGCCCAGGGCCAGGTCCCAGACCAGCTCGCGCATCTCCGGGCGGCGCTCCAGGTCGGTGGCCGAAGCGAGCGCTGCGAACGCGCGCACCTTCTGCGGCACGATCAACCGCTCCGCGCCGACCGCGAGGGCGATGTCGGCCTGGCCGGACGCGACCGCGGCGCAGGCCAGGGCGAAGGCCGAGGAAGAGGCCGCGCAGGCGTTCTCCACGTTCACGATCGCGGCGCCGAGCAGGCCGGTCTCGGCCAGGTAGACCTGGCCGCGGATCATCTCCTGGCCCTGGAGCAGCCCGGAGGCGGAGTTGCCGAAGAAGACCTGCTGGACCTCGGCAGGACTGACCCCGGCGTCGGCGAGCGCGTCGCGAACGGCGGCGCCGGCCAGGTCGGAGACCGTGCCCGCGGATTTCCCGAAGGGGGTCATCGCGGCCCCGGCGACGTAGACCTCGGTCATGGGGCAGCCCTCCTGGGACAAGGTGTCTCGCCGAACGAACGGTAGGTTTATTGATCCGTCAAAGTCAATCTTCGCTGGTCGCAGGCCATTCCGCACCCCGCCATTGGGTGACTAAGATCGCCCTTGAGACATACCTAACCACCGTCCGTTAGGCAAACCGAACCATAAGGCGTGTCACGCCTAATGGTTCGGGGCAGGGAGGCCGAGTGTCGTTTGCGCAGACCTACGCGGGACTGCGCGTCCTCGACCTCAGCGAGAACATCGCCGGCCCGCTGGCCTGCATGATCCTGGCCGACCTGGGCGCTGACGTGATCAAGGTCGAGCGGCCCACGGTCGGCGAGGCCACCCGCAGCCTGCCGCCGCGCTGGCCGGCCGAGGACGGCGGCGAGGCCACCGTCTTCCTCGGCTTCAACCGGAACAAGCGCAGCCTGGCCGTCGACCTCCGCCGGCCGGAGGCCCGCGACGCCGTGCTGCGGATCGGGCAGGGCGTCGACGTGGTCGTCGAGTCCCTCCGGCCTGGGGTCGCCACCCGGCTCGGCCTGGACTTCGACGCCTTCGCCGCGGGCAACGACCGGCTGGTGCACTGCTCGGTCTCCGCGTTCGGCACCGGGCCGATCGGGCACGACCGGGCCGGCTACGACGCCCTGATCCAGGCCTACTCGGGAATCCTCGAAGCCACCGGCGAGCCCGACGGCGGACCGAGCCGGGCCGCGCCCTCCATCATCGACATGACCACCGGGATGTGGGCCGCGCTCTCGATCCAGGCCGCGCTCAAGCGCCGGGAGACGCCGGGATCACCACCGGGGCCGCAGCAACTGGAGGCCACGCTGGTCGACACCGGGCTGTTCCTGATGACGCACCAGATCATGGGGTACCTCGGCTCCGGCACCTTCCCGGGCCGCCTCGGCGCCGCCGCGCCCAGCGCCGCCCCGTACAACGTGTGGCCGACGGCGGACGCCCCGATCATGATCGCGACCTCGACCGACCGCACCTACCGGACGCTGTGCGACGTGCTCGGGACCCCCGAGCTGGCCGACGACGAGCGGTTCGCCGCGATGGCCGATCGCCTCGCCCGCCGCGACGAGCTCGACGCCCTGATCGGCGAGCAGCTGCGCACCCGCAAAGCCCAGGACTGGCTGGACGCGCTCTGGGCCGCCGGTGTCCCGGCCGGCCCGGTGCACGACCTGGCCGCGGCCCTGGCCGACCCGCTGACCAAGGAGCGCGCGCTGCTCGCGCCCGCGGAGCCGGGTCGGATTCCCGATCTGCAGCAACTCCACCTGCCGATGGACGGTGGCCGCGAGGCCCTGCTGCGACAGCCCCCGGCCGTCGGCGAGCACACCGGAGCGGTGCTCGCCGAGGCCGGGTTCAGCCCGGAAGAGATCGCCGCCATCACCGAGGAGCGCCCCCGATGACCCACATGCTGCGGATGACATCCGTTGTGAGGACGCTGCGGATGACATCCCTTGTGGGTGGGGGGTCGTGGTGAGCCGGCCCGATGCGGACCCGAACCAGGTCGCCCAGGCCGCGGAACGGCGGCAGGCACTGGAAGACCGCTGGAAGGTCTGGGCGCCCCGGACCATCCCGCAGCTGCTCGACGTGGTCGCCGCCGAACACCCGGACCGGCCGTACGTCATCACGGACGAGCGCACCTACAGCTACGCCGACATCGCCGCCTGGTCCATCCGGCTGGCGGCCGGGCTGGCGGCGCAGGGCATCGGCCCGGGCGATCACGTCGCGGTCGACCTGGCCAACTATCGCGAGACCGTGGCGCTGAAGTACGCCAGCGGCCGCCTCGGCGCGGTGACCGTCTCGATCAACTTCCTGCTCCGCCAGCAGGAACTCGGCTACGTGCTCGGCCAGTCCCGGGCGAAGCTGCTGATCACCATGGACCGCTTCCGTGACCTGGACTACCTGGCCGCGCTCGACGGGCTGGCGCCCGGCTGGGAGTCCGGTGACTTCACCGGCCTGCCCGACCTGACCGGGGTCTTCGTGCTGCGCACCGGCCAGGGCGGCGGGGAGCGCGGCCGCACGGTCGAGGACCTGGTCGCGGAGGGCAAAAACGTCTCCGACGCCGAGATTCTGGCCCGCACGGGCGAAGTGGACCCGGACGCGGTCTCTGACCTGCTCTACACCTCGGGCACCACCGGGATGGCCAAGGGCGCGATGCTCACCCACGACGCGGTGCTGCGGACCGGTTACGCCTGCGCGTACACGCGGGCGATGGACGACGGGTACCGGATCGGTTTCGCGATGCCGATCTACCACGTCTTCGGCTACGTCGAGGCGACCATGTCGGTGCCCTGGGTGGGCGGGGCGATCTGCCCGAAGCCGAGCTTCGACGCCGTCGACATGCTCGCCTCGGTGTCGCGCCACCAGCTCAACGAGCTGATGGCGGTGCCGGCGATGACCGCCCCGATGCTGGACGAGGCGCGCAAGAACTCCTACGACCTGACGAGCATGACCACGATGTTCTCCTCCGGCGCCGCCCACCGTGCGGGCATGTTCGCCGAGATGCGCGAGGTGTTCGGCGTCGAGCGGATGTTCACCGCCTACGGCCAGACCGAGACCACCGCGTCCACCACCTGCGTCATGCCCGGGGACTCCGTCGAGACGCTGCAGGGCACGCTCGGCTGCCACAAGCCCGCCGGCCTCGCCGGCGACCCCGCGCTCGGCGGGGTGCTGGCGCGCTACAAGGCCGTCGATCCGGCCGGCAACGAGGTGCGGGCCGGGGAGATCGGGGCGCTGATCGTGCGGGGCCCGATCATCACCCGGGGGTACTTCGACAAGCCGGCGGAGACCGCCGAGCTGATCGACCCGGACGGCTGGCTGCAGACCGGTGACCTGGGCACTTTCGACGAGTACGGCTATCTGCGGCTGACCGGGCGCAAGAAGGAGTCCTACCGTTGCGGCGGCGAGCTGGTGCTCCCCAGCGAGGTCGAAGAGGTCCTCGGCGCCTTTCCCGGCGTCGCGGCGGCGCACGTGGTCGGCCTTCCCCACGAGCGGATGGGCGAGGTGGGCTGCGCCTGGATCGTCCCCGTCGACCCCGACGACCTGCCGGACCCGGCCGCGATGGTGGCCTTCTGCAAGGAGCGCCTGGCCCGGTTCAAGGTCCCGGCGGAGGTCCTTTTCACGGCTGCGGCGGACATTCCGCTGACCGTCACCGGCCGGGTGAAGAAGTTCGAGTTGGTCGAACGGGCGACCCGTCAACTCGCTACGTCCGAATAGGGGACGGCTCGGCCCGAGGCGCTGTCATCAACGCTCCGCCGACGCAATAGACTCTGCCTCGCACGCAATCGTGAAGACGTTCACAAGCGCGCGTAACAACGGCCCCGGCGCGCACCGCGAGACCGGTTCGTTGCCACCACGGGCCGGTGAGGAGACAGGGTCGTATGAGCGCGCAACCAAACACGGAGTCCGACGCCGACGTCATCGTCATCGGCGCCGGACCGGCCGGTGCCACTGCGGCATTCCACCTGGCCCAATCCGGCCTCAACACCCTCGTGCTGGAGAAGAGCCAGTTCCCGCGCGAGAAGGTCTGCGGCGACGGGCTCACCCCGCGGGCGGTCAAGCAGCTGCTGGCGATGGGTGTGCCCACCGACTCCGAGGGCTGGCTCAGGCACCAGGGCCTGCGGATCATCGGCGGCGGCCACACCATCGAGGTCCCGTGGCCCGAGCTCGGCTCCTACCCGGACTACGGCCTGATCCGGACCCGGATGGACTTCGACGAGACCCTGGCCCGGCACGCCCAGAAGGCCGGCGCCCGGCTGCTGGAGCAGACCAACGTCACCGGGCCGGTCCTCGACCGCGCGAACCGCGTCGCCGGCGTCACCGCCAAGCAGGCCGACGGCAGCGAGGTCACCTACCGCGCGCCGCTGGTCCTGGTGGCTGACGGCAACTCCTCGCGCTTTTCGCTCGAGCTCGGCCTGCACAAGCGCGAGGACCGGCCGATGGGCGTCGCGGTCCGTACCTACTACTCGAGCCCCCGCCACCAGGAGGACTGGCTCGAGTCCTGGCTGGAGCTGTGGGACACCTCGCGCGGGGAGCGCAAGCTGCTGCCCGGGTACGGCTGGATCTTCCCGGTGGGTGACGGCACCTGCAACATCGGCCTGGGCGTGCTGAACAACTCCTGCGGCTTCGGCAAGACCGACTACCGGGCGATGCTCAAGGCCTGGATGGCGTCCTGCCCGCCCGAGTGGGGCTTCCTCGAGGAGAACCGGACCGGCCCGATCCTCGGCGCCGCGCTGCCGATGGGCTTCAACCGTCAGCCGCACTACACCCGCGGCGCGATGCTGGTCGGCGACGCCGGCGGCATGGTCAACCCGTTCAACGGCGAGGGCATCGCCTACGCGATGGAGTCCGGGGCGATGGCCGCGGAGATCGCGGTGCAGGCGCTCGGCCGCTCCGGTGCGCAGCGCGAGCTCGTGCTCCAGACCTACCCGCAGGCCCTGCAGCAGGCCTGGGGCGGTTACTACACGCTCGGTCGCGTGTTCGTGAAGATGATCGGCAACCCGGCCTTCATGTCCTTCGCCACCAAGCACGGCCTGCCCCGCCCGGCCCTGATGCGCTTCACCTTGAAGCTGCTCGCCAACCTCACCGACCCCAAGGGCGGCGACGCCGCGGACCGGGTCATCAACGGCCTGTCCCGGATCGCCCCCTCCGCCTAGTACACGCCTAGTACGTACCTGACGCCCACTCAGAAGAGAATGGAGACGACGGATGGACGGCAACGTCTACATCCCGATCGCGGTGCTCGCAGCCCTTGGCTTCGGCTTCGCCGCGTTCTCCGTCGTCACGGGTGCCCTCACCGGCCCGAAGCGCTACAACCGCGCCAAGCTCGACGCCTACGAGTGCGGCATCGAGCCCACTCCGCAGCCGGTCGGCGGCGGCCGGGTCTCGGTGAAGTACTACACGATCGCGATGCTCTTCATCATCTTCGACATCGAGATCATCTTTCTCTACCCGTGGGCCGTCACCTTCGACTCGTTCGGGATCTCGATCCTGGTCGAGATGGCGCTGTTCATCGTCACCGTGTTCGTCCCGCTGATCTACGTCTGGAGACGCGGCGGCCTGGACTGGGACCACTAGGCCCAGGCACGCGACGCGGGACCTGCTGCGGGTCTCGCGAACCACACCGCCCGAGAAGGAGTCGACGCATGGGGCTCGAAGAGAAGCTCCCCAGCGGTTTTCTGCTGACCACGGTCGAAGGTGTGGTCGGGTACATGCGGAAGAGTTCGCTGTGGCCGGCGACCTTCGGCCTGGCCTGCTGCGCGATCGAGATGATGGCGACCGGCACCGGCCGCTACGACATCGCCCGCTTCGGCATGGAGGCCTTCCGCGCCTCGCCGCGCCAAGCCGACCTGATGATCGTGGCCGGCCGGGTCAGTAACAAGATGGCCCCGGTCGTGCGCCAGGTGTGGGACCAGATGCCGAACCCGAAGTGGTGCATCGCGATGGGCGTCTGCGCGTCCTCGGGCGGCATGTTCAACAACTACGCGATCGTGCAGGGCGTCGACCACATCGTGCCGGTGGACATCTACCTGCCCGGCTGTCCGCCGCGGCCGGAGATGCTGCTCGACGCGATCCTCAAGCTCCACGAGCAGATCGGCAGCACCAAGCTCGGTCCGCACGCGGTCAAGGAGAACATGGCGCTCGAGGCTGCCGCGCTCGCCGCGGTGCCGACGTCGGAGATGAAGGGCCTGCTTCGTTGAAGATGCACACAGATGCCGGCCCCGCGAGGACGAAGTCCGCGGCGGTGACGGTATGACGGTCGAACACCCGGCCAGCACGCAGCCGGAGAATCCGCCGGCCGAGCCGGGTCCGGTCGTCGGGCACCGGCAGGGCATGTTCGGGGTCAAGGGCTCCGGCGACACCTCGGGCTACTCCGGCCTGACCCGGCCGATCACCCTGCCCGGGGTGACCGCGGCGCCCTACGGCGGCTGGTTCGACGACGCGGCCGACACCCTGCGCCGCGCCCTGCTGATCTCCGGATCCAGCTGGGAGGAGGCGATCGAGGTCGTCGTGGTCGACCGCGGCGAACTCACCTTCCACGTCCGCCGCGACCAGCTGCTGAAGGTCGCGCAGTCGCTGCGCGACGATCCCGCGCTGCGCTTCGAGCTCTTCTCCGGCGTCTCCGGGGTGCACTACCCGGAGCAGACCGGGCGCGAACTGCACGCGGTCTACCACCTGCTCTCGATCACCCACAACCGGCGGCTGCGCCTCGAGGTCTCGGTGCCCGACGCCGACCCGCACCTGCCGTCGGTGTTTTCGATCTACCCGACGTGCGACTGGCACGAGCGCGAGACCTACGACTTCTTCGGCATCATCTTCGACGGCCACCCCGCGCTGACGCGGATCATGATGCCGGACGACTGGCCCGGGCACCCGCAGCGCAAGGACTACCCGCTCGGTGGCATCCCCGTGGAGTACAAGGGCGCGACGATCCCCCCGCCCGACGAGCGGAGAACGTACAGCTGATGACCACAGCAGACATCCCTTCTGGGACAACCGACGCGTACGCGACCGACACCACCGAGGGTCGCGTCTTCAACGTCTCCGGCGGTGACTGGGACGGTTTGGTCGCCGAGCTCGGCGACGCCCCC
>NZ_JACDFE010000041.1:0-4838 GCF_013815995.1 Sporichthya sp. | reverse complement strand
ACGCCCCCGAGGAACGCATCGTCGTCAACATGGGCCCGCAGCACCCGTCCACCCACGGCGTGCTCCGGCTCATCCTCGAGCTTGAGGGCGAGACCGTCACCGATGTCCGCTGCGGCATCGGTTATCTGCACACCGGTATCGAGAAGAACTGCGAGTACCGCTCGTTCACCCAGGGCGTCACCTTCGTGACGCGGATGGACTACCTCGCGCCGATCTTCAACGAGACCGCCTACTGCCTCGCGGTGGAGAAGCTGCTCGGGATCACCGAGGCGATCCCGGAGCGGGCCAGCGTCATCCGCGTGATGATGATGGAGCTGAACCGGATCTCCTCCCACCTGGTCGCCATCGGCACCGGCGGCATGGAGCTCGGCGCGATCACCGGCATGATGTTCGGCTTCCGTGAGCGCGAACTGGTCCTCGACATCTTCGAGGAGATCGCCGGGCTGCGGATGAACATGGCCTACGTCCGGCCGGGCGGGGTCATCCAGGACGTGCCGGACACCGCGATCACCAAGATCAAGGAACTGATCGAGGTCTGGCCGGCGCGGCACAAGGACTACGTGCAGCTGCTCAACGGCCAGCCGATCTGGAAGGGCCGCACCGTCGGGGTCGGCTACCTCGACCTGACCGGCTGCATGGCCCTCGGCGTGACCGGTCCGATCCTGCGCTCCACCGGCCTGCCGCACGACCTGCGCAAGTCCCAGCCCTACTGCGGCTACGAGACCTACGACTTCGACGTCATCACCGAGGACACCTGCGACGCCTTCGGCCGCTACCTGATCCGCCTGAACGAGATGGGCGAGTCGATCAAGATCATCGAGCAGTGCGTGGACCGCCTGCGCGAGCCGGGCCCGGTGATGGTCGCGGACAAGAAGATCGCCTGGCCCGCCCAGCTCTCGCTCGGCAACGACGGCATCGGCAACTCCCTCGAGCACATCCGCAAGATCATGGGCGAGTCCATGGAATCGCTCATCCACCACTTCAAGCTGGTGACCGAGGGCTTCCGGGTTCCGGCCGGCCAGGTGTACCAGTGCATCGAGTCGCCCCGCGGCGAGCTCGGCGTGCACCTGGTCTCCGACGGGGGCACCCGGCCGTGGCGGGTGCACTTCCGGGACCCCGGCTTCGTCAATCTGCAGTCGACCGCCGCGATGAGCAACGGCAGCCTCGTCGCGGACGTCATCGCCGCCGTCGCTTCGATCGACCCGGTCATGGGTGGGGTGGACCGTTGAGCCTGAATGAGAAGACGCGCGAGGACATGCGCGCGATCATCGCCCGCTACCCGGAGTCGCGTTCGGCGCTGCTGCCGATGCTGCACCTGTGCCAGGCCGAGGAGGGCTACGTCAGCCCCGAGGGCGTGGCGATGTGCGCGGAGGAGCTGGGCCTGACCGTGGCCGAGGTCGGCGGGGTCGCGACCTTCTACACGATGTACAAGCGCCGCCCGATCGGCGACTTCCACGTCGGGGTCTGCACCAACACGTTGTGCGCGGTGATGGGCGGGGACGCGATCTTCGCCTCGCTCAAGGACCACCTCGGGGTCGGCAACGACGAGACCACCCCGGACGGCAAGGTCACCCTCGAGCACATCGAGTGCAACGCCGCCTGCGACTACGCGCCGGTGATGACGGTGAACTGGGAGTTCTTCGACAACCAGGACATCGGCAGTGCCAAGGACCTGGTCGACAAGCTGCGCCGCGGCGAACCGGTCGCCCCCACCCGGGGCGCCAACCGGGTCTGCACCTGGAAGGAGGCCTCGCGCGTGCTCGCGGGCTTCCCCGACGGGCGGGCCGAGGAAGGCGTTTCGGCCGGACCGCCCTCGCTGCTCGGCCTCAAGTACGCCCAGGAGCGCGGCGATCGCGCGCCCGCTCTGCCGGACGGGAGGATCTGAGGATGCTCACGCCTGTCCTGTCGGCGAACTGGGGCGACGCCGACTCCTTCACGATGTCGGGTTACGAACGCCGCGGCGGTTACGCGGCGGCCCGCACCGCGCTGCAACTGCAGCCCGACGCGCTGATCTCCCTGGTCAAGGACTCCGGTCTGCGTGGGCGGGGTGGCGCCGGCTTCCCGACCGGGTTGAAGTGGAGCTTCATCCCCCAGGGCCCAGAAAAAGATGGGACGCACAAGCCGCACTACCTGGTCATCAACGCCGACGAGTCCGAGCCGGGCACGTGCAAAGACATCCCGTTGATGATGGCCAACCCGCACGTGCTCGTGGAGGGCGTCATCATCGCGGCCTTCGCGATTCGGGCCAGCCACGCGTTCATCTACATCCGCGGTGAGGTGCTGCACGTCATCCGCCGGATGCAGAAGGCGGTGCAGGACGCCTACGCCAAGGGCTACGCCGGCAAGAACATTTTCGGCTCCGGGTACGACCTGGAGATCGTCGTGCACGCCGGCGCCGGCGCCTACATCTGCGGCGAGGAGACGGCGCTGCTCGACTCGCTCGAGGGCCGGCGCGGCCAGCCCCGACTGCGTCCGCCGTTTCCCGCGGTGGCCGGCCTGTACGGGTGCCCCACCGTGATCAACAACGTCGAGTCGATCGCCTCGGTTCCCTCGATCGTGCTCGGCGGCACCACCTGGTTCGGCTCGATGGGCACCGAGAAGTCCAAGGGCTTCACTCTCTACTCGCTCTCGGGCCATGTGAAGAACCCCGGTCAGTTCGAGGCTCCGCTCGGAGTGACGCTGCGTCAGTTGCTGGACCTCTCCGGCGGCCTGCGCGAGGGGCGGACGCTGAAGTTCTGGACCCCGGGCGGCTCGTCCACCCCGCTGCTGACCGACGCGCACCTCGATGTCCCGCTGGACTACGAGGGCGTCGCCGGCGCCGGCTCGATGCTCGGCACCAAGGCGTTGCAGATCTTCGACGACACCACCTGCGTGGTGCGTGCGGTGCTGCGCTGGACCGAGTTCTACGCCCACGAGTCCTGCGGCAAGTGCACCCCGTGCCGCGAGGGCACCTACTGGCTGGTCCGCCTCCTCAAGCGCTGGGAGGCAGGGCAGGGCTCGCCGGAGGAGATCGACCAGTTGCTCGACATCTCCGACAACATCCTGGGCCGCTCGTTCTGTGCCCTCGGTGACGGCGCCACCAGCCCGATCACCTCCTCCATCGAGTACTTCCGGGACGAGTACCTGGCCCACCTGACCCACGGTGGCTGCCCGTTCGACCCCGTCGCCTCAACTCTGTTCGCGAGCGCAGCGAGCGGACCAATCAGCACTGGGGCGGGAGCGCCGGCATGACCGTCACCACTAACTCCGGGTCTGACATCGCTGTGCCCGTCGACCTGGTGAATCTCACCATCGACGGCATCCACATCGCCGTCCCCAAGGGCACGCTGGTGATCCGGGCCGCCGAGCAGGTCGGCGTCCAGATCCCGCGGTTCTGCGACCACCCGCTGCTCGATCCGGTCGGCGCCTGCCGGCAGTGCCTGGTCGAGGTGGAGGGCCAGCGCAAGCCGCTCGCGTCCTGCACCACCACGGTGTCCGAGGGCATGGTCGTCCTGACCCAGGTCAGTTCGCCGGTCGCGGACAAGGCGCAGCAGGGCGTCATGGAACTGCTGCTGATCAACCACCCGCTGGACTGCCCGGTCTGCGACAAGGGCGGCGAGTGCCCGCTGCAGAACCAGGCGATGTCCAACGGCCGCGCCGAGTCCCGCTTCCTCGAGGGCAAGCGGACCTTCCCGAAGCCGGTCAACATCTCCGCGCAGGTGCTGCTCGACCGCGAGCGCTGCGTGCTCTGCGCCCGCTGCACCCGCTTCTCCAAGCAGATCGCCGGCGACCCGTTCATCGACATGTTCGAGCGCGGTGCGCTGCAGCAGGTCTCGATCTACGAGAACGCCCCGTTCGAGTCCTACTTCTCCGGCAACACGATCCAGATCTGTCCGGTCGGCGCGCTCACCTCGGCCGCCTACCGCTTCCGGTCCCGCCCGTTCGACCTGATCTCCACCCCGAGCGTGTGCGAGCACTGCGCCGGTGGGTGCGCGCTGCGCACCGACCACCGGCGCGGCAAGGTGATGCGGCGCCTCGCGGGGGAGGACCCCGAGGTCAACGAGGAGTGGAACTGCGACAAGGGCCGGTTCGCGTTCGCCTACGCGACCCGTCCGGACCGCCTGACCACTCCGCTGATCCGCGACGCGGACGGCAGCCTCGTCCCGGCTTCGTGGCGGGAGGCGCTCGCGCTGGTCGCGGAGCGGCTCGAAGCGGACCGCGGCCGCTCGGCCGTGCTCACCGGTGGCCGGCTGACGCTGGAGGACAACTACGCCTACGCGAAGTTCGCGCGGGTGTGCCTGGACACCAACGACATCGACTTCCGCACCCGCGGGCACTCGGCCGAGGAGGCGGACTTCCTCGCCACCCACGTCGCGGGCCGCGGTGTCTTCGCCGGGCACGGCCCAGGAAGTGGGGCAGTCACCTACGCGGCCCTCGAGGCCGCGTCGGTCGTCGTCCTGGTCGGGCTGGAGGCCGAGGAGGAGGCCGCGAGCATCTTCCTCCGCCTCCGCAAGGCCTTCCTGCGCCGGCGGCTGCCGATCGTCGCCCTCGCTCCCTTCGCCACGAACGGCCTGGCCAAGGCCGGCGGCCGCCTGGTGCCGACGGTCCCGGGCACCGAAGCCGCCGTGCTGGACTCGCTGGCCGGCAACGAGGTCGGTGACCTGCTGCGTCAGCCTGGCGCGGTGATCCTGGCCGGCGAGCGGCTGGCCGGTTTCCCCGGTGCGTTCAGTGCGGTGGCCCGGCTCGCCGAGGCCACCGGCGCGAGCGTGGCCTGGGTGCCGCGGCGTTCCGGAGACCGGGGTGCGGTCGAGGCCGGCGCGATCGGTTCGCTGCTGCCGGGCGGTCGCCCGGTGGCCGAC
>NZ_JACDFE010000250.1 GCF_013815995.1 Sporichthya sp. | reverse complement strand
GGGTCAAGGCGTGGAACGAGGACCCCAAGCCCTTCATCTGGACCAAGAGCGCCGAGCAGATCCTCGAATCACTTCGCCGACTTATTCAACGAACTACCGGCGCAGGACACTAGTTGCTTTCACAATTTGTTTTGACATTCGCCGCCCGGACACGGAGGCCCCCCATGGCTGCTGCGGATACACCAAATCTCCCCCACGAAGCGGAAGGAGCCCAGCCAGGCCGGCGCACCGTACTCCGCGGCATTTCCGCGTTGGGCCTGGCCGCTTTTGCGGTGCCGCTCGCCGCTCGGGCCAGTGACGGCAACAACGCGACCACCGCTCTGCCGGAGGCGTCCCTCGAATCCAACGCCGGTGCGGTGTCGCGCGCCAAGGCCGGTCCAAAGCCGACCCCAACTCCTAAGCCGGCTCCGAAGGCCAAGAAGAAGCCGAAGGCCGCCCCGAAGGGCAAGCCCAAGGCGGCGCCCAAGGGGGCCAAGCTCGTCAAGGCGAGCGACACCCCGCTGGCCTCGGGCGACACCATTCCGGTCAACAGTGGCTACCTCTTCGAGGCCGACGAGTACATCGTCACCCAGCCGACCGCCGGCAAGTTCGTCGGCTTCGACTCCCTCTGCACGCACGAGGGTTGCCCGGTCGACGTGTTCGACACCCCCGGCGTGATGAGCTGCTCGTGCCACAGCACGAACTTCAAGATCACCGACGGCAAGGTCATCTCGGGCCCGGCCAAGAAGCCGATGCCGAAGAGGCCGATCATCGTCGAGAACGGCCAGATCTACCGCGCCAAACCGGCGAAATGATCTGACCTCTGCTCCTCCATGAAGACCCCCCGGCGCCACCACCGGGGGGTCGTCATGTTGCCGCGGCGACGTCGCTCAGCGGGCCACCGACCTGACGGAGCGTCACCTCAGGTGCCGGGCGAAGAACCGATTCCCGTCGTTCCCCTCGAACTGCGGGACGCCGGTGGCGATCACCCCTCCGCGTACCCGACCGGGCCGCCGATCTCAGGCAACGAAAGGAGATCGTCCAAGGCGGTCCGCCATTCCGGGACCGCCTTTCGACCAGCGGGAGAACGAGTCGGCGAATCTGCACGCTCGGCGCAGCCCGCGGGCCGGTGGGCGACAACTCAAGCCAGGGAAAAGGTTGTTGCTCCGCCACGGGACACATCCACTCGCCCAGAACTAGGCTCATACCGCCCAGTTAGTTTGTTCTCCCACTCGCCAGCCCCGAAAACGGAGGCCCCCCATGGCTGCTGCGGATACGCCACATCACCCCGAGGAAGCGGAAGCGGCCCTGCCGGACCGGCGCGCCCTGATGCGCGGGATTTCCGCGATGGGCCTCGGCGCGTTTGTGGCGCCGATCGCCGTCCGCCCAGGTGCCGACGACCCGATCACCACGCTGCTCCAGACGCTGACAGGGACCAAGCCCGCTCCGCCGCCGGCCCCGAGCCCCGCACCGGCTCCGAAGCCCGTCCCCCCGAAGCCCTCCAAGCCGAAGGGGAAGCCGAAGCCGGGTGATCTGGTCAGGGCGAGCGACACCCCCCTCGCCTCGACCGAGGACATCCCCGTCAACAGCGGCATGCTCTTCGAGGCCGACGAGTACATCGTCACTCAGCCGCAGGCCGGAAAGTTCGTCGGCTTCGACTCCCTGTGCACGCACGAGGGCTGCCCGGTCGACGTGTTCGACCGCCCGGGAATCATGGCCTGCTCGTGCCACAGCACGGACTTCAAGATCACCGACGGTTCGGTGATCCGCGGCCCGGCCAAGAAGCCGATGCCGAAGAAGCTGATCATCGTCGAGGACGGCCAGATCTACCGGGCCAAGAAGTTCGAGTAGGCCGAAAGGCTCGCACCTGCATTCGCATGAGGACCTCCCGACCCTGGGTCGGGAGGTCCTCATGTCTAACGGTCAGGCCTCCCTTCAGGTGCCGGGCGAAGAACCGATTCCCGTCGTCCCCCTCGAACTGCGGGACTCCGGTCCCACTGCAACAGGACCAGCAGCGGAATGCTGACCTGCTGGGCCTCTTCGAACATGGTGCGAGGCACGAAGCTCCCGGCGAGCAGAAGTGCGGCGGCGATGCCCGGCTCGACCACCGCCAGCCGGAGGAGGGGGCGATCACCCCTCCCGCGTACCCGACCGGGCCGCCGATCTCGGGCAACGAAAGGAGATCGTCCAAGGCGGTCCGCCATTCCGGGACCGCCCTTTGGACCAGCGGAAGAACGAGCCGGTCGACGATCTCGCCGACCGGCTCGCCGACCTCCAGCGCCCGGCGCAGGTCGGCGCGGGCCTCCTCGGCGGCGGCGGAACGGGGGCGGTCACCGCTCCCGGGGAACTCGATGGTGGCCGCGGCGAAGCCCTCCGCCGCGGAGTGCCGCGTCCCTGACAAGTGTCAGGGTCAGTCGCGAGCCTCCGCCGGCCTCTTGCGGTCTGATCGCTGCTTCATGTGATCGGCGTCCAGCTTCCGCGAGCTGAGGGGCAAAGGAACGACGACGCCGCCCGGTACCGTCCGGGCGGCGCCGCCGTGTCCAGGGGGCCTCAGCTGATCAACGCGTCGATCGCCTTCTTCAGGGCGCTGGGCTGGGCCGGGTGGTGCGGCGCGACCTGGCGCGCGTTGAGCATTTCCTGGCCGATCTCCTGCAGCTCCTTACGGCCCAGGGCCTCGCGGACCTTGGGGAACCAGACCTCTTCCTCTTCCTCGATGTGGTGCTCGACGCTCTCGATCAGCACGGTGGTCTTCGCGTCGAACCGTTCGGCCTCCGGCGACATCGCGGCCAGCTCGCTACACAGCACGTCGGCGACGTGGTGCTCCTCGTAGGACTCCAGGATGTCGGCCTCGATGTCGGGCACCGCAGCCCGCACGCGGATACATGACCTCGTTCTCGATATACGTGTGCACGGTCAGCAGCTCGAGCATCTTGTCCACCAGGCGCCCCTTGGTGACGGTGGCGTCCTTGCCGGCGCCCTTGAACTCGCGGAATAGACGGCGCAGCTCCTTGTGGTCCGCGCGCAGCAGGACGAGCGAGCATCGCTCGACATGGTGATCTCCTTGAGGTGGCGTAGCCAGACTCTCCCCTCGCCGCCGCGGCTCACACCGTGAGACCGATCGCACGGGTCGTGATGCCCCGGCGATCGCGCGCATGACCTCGACAAGCGAATCGGCGTGCCTCGATCTGCTCAAGCGTGAGTGGCTGCGTCAGGGACCTGCCCACAGGCAGGCGACGTGACCGGAGACGCACCGACCCAGTGCATGGGTGGACGCGGGTGGGGCAGCGATTGGAGTCGAGCGGAGACCAGTACCGCCACTGTCAGGAGCACCCGTGACCGCAAACGATGACATCGCAGGCGAGGCCCGTGCGGGCCTCGCGAAAAACCTCGTCGGCAAGGCCAAGGAGGCCGTGGGCGCCGTTCTCGGCAGGAACGACCTCGTCGCCGAGGGCCGCCTGAACCAGGCAGAGGCGCAAGAGCGCAAGGAAGCCGCCACCCAGCAGGCGCTCGCCGAGGCGGAATTTGCGGACGGCGAGCAGGCGCTGGCGACCATCGCCGCAGACGCCGACACCCAGGAGGCGGTGGTCCGAGCGCACGCCGCCCGGGTCGCCGAGGAGGCCGACCGCGAGGCTGCCGCACGGGTTGCGGTCGCCCAGGAACATGCGGCCGCAGACGAAGCGCTCGCGAAGGTGGGCGCGGACATCCATGCCGGCGCCGACCTGCGCCGCGTCCAGGCCGAGGCAACGCGCGGGCAATTGGAGGCCGAGCGCCTGGAGGCGGCCGGTGAGAGTGATTACGCGGCGCGCGCGGCCGAAGCCGAGCGGAGCGAGGACGCCGCAGCCCGCGCCCGCGAGGCCGCCGAGCGCCTCGACCGCGAAACTCCCTGACCGCCTGACCCGCACTGCTAGGAGGAGAGTAATGAAGCTGCTCACTGTGCCGCGCAAGATCGCGGCCACCGAATACCGCCTACTGCGTATGCCGCTCACTGCGGTCCACCGCGGCGTCGAGGCGCGTCTGGCGCAGGATTCCCCGTTGCGGGTGAGATTCGAGCGCGCGGTCGCGTCCGTTGACAACTTCGCCGGCACGGTCACCGGGGACGCCTCCCTGCAGCGTCGCGGCACCAACCTGGCGCGCAAGACGCAGGCCCGCGCCCTGGCCCGGTCCCTGGAGGAGAAGGCGGCCGAGAAAGCGGCTGAGGCTGAGGCCGTCCTGATCCGGACGCGGCGCGACGCGGCCGAGCGCCGGACCGCGGCACGGACCGACGCGGCCGCCGCCGAGGCAGCGATCGAGAAGCGCCGGCGAGCCGAGAAGGTCGCGGCTGAGCGCGAGGCGGCCGTGAGGGCGACGGAAGCCACGGCGGCGGCGCGTCGCCAGGCGCAGGCCAAGCGAGCGGCGGCGAAGGCGCAGACGGAGTCCGCGGTGACGGCAATCGACAAGCGAGCCGCTACCCGGGCAGCGGCCCCGAAGGCACAGGTGACCCGGGCGGCAAGCGCGGCCGGCACTGCCGCCACGAAGCGTGCCGAGGCCGACCGGATCGCCGGGCTGGCATCGGCCGCCAAGCGGAAGCGCACCGCCCGCTGAGGAGCTGACCGCGTCCCGACGCGGCGTGTCCTGCGCCGTCCTCACCTCTGTCATGTCGGAGTGCACATGCGCGACAGTCAGTTCCGGGTCAGACCTCTGGGCGGAGCGCCCGGATGCCTGGCGATGATCGTCATCTCGGTGCTTGCCTCGATCCTGCTCACGGTTCTGCTCAATGCCTTCCGCTAAGGCCCTGAGCGCTCCAACGCCGCGGGTGGTCCGGTCCACTTCATGGTCATCCAGGTCATCGCCCGGCCGAGCGGGCGCTCCGCGTCGAAGGATTCGGTGAGCCGGGTCCCGGTCGGAATCGGTTCGAGCGCGTATCGCCACGTGTAGGAGCCGGTACCCGGTCCGTTGCGCCGGAAAGCGAACTCGCGGCCGGGCTCGGCCGCGGTCACCGTCGGGGTGTTGAACCAGGCCGGCCCGCGCGCGGGTTCGAGGGTGAGAAGCGGCTGTCCGCGGGACTTGATTCGGCAATGTACGAGCGCAAGCGCGCCGCACGGTCGTCGTCCGCGAGATCCTCGACCGCGCGTGGGCTCTGATGGAGCGCGAGGGGTCGCCGCCGTGAGCGTCCGCGAGGTGGCGCGCTCGGTGGGCATGCGCCAGCAGTCGCTCACGTATTACTTTCCGACCAAACAGGCCCTGCTCGATGCCCTGTTCGCCGACGGGTTCGCCGCCCTCCGGCGCGACTTCGACGCACTGCCCGAGCCCACCGAGCCCGAGGCGGGGGTGGTGGACGTGGCCGTGAGCTTCGTCGACTACTGCGTGAACCACCCGGCCCGCTACCACCTGATGTTCCAGCGAACGACCCCGGCGGCCGGCTGTTCGCCGATCAGACCCGCCGCGGCGTCCGCAGGCTCCTCGCGGAGATCCGTGCCGGTGCGCACAAGCGACCGGGCCGATCGAAACGCGGGCCAGAGGGACGAGGCGGAGCCGCTCGAAGCCGTTGACTCCGGACCGAGTCCGGCTGGACGACGTGTGATCGAGGGCGGGCTCATCGACGCGCGCGGCGGCGCCCCGGTGCGCGGTTAGCCTCGCTCCATGAGTTTGACGGCGTTCGTGCTCGGCGGCGGCGGGATGCTCGGCGCCGCCGAGGTGGGGATGCTGCAGTCGCTGGCCGAGCACGGCGTCGAGCCCGATCTGGTGCTCGGCACGTCGGTCGGGGCGATCAACGGGGCGGCGTACGCGTGCCGGCCAGGCGTCGGCGCCGCCACCCGGCTGGCTCAGATGTGGGCGGACCTCGGATCCTCCGACGTCTTCGGTGGTGGGATCGTCGCGTCGCTGGGAACCCTCGCCCGCAGTAGCGGAACGCACCTGTACCAGAACGACCGGCTGCAGGCGCTGCTCACCGAGCACATCCCGGTCGCGGAGTTCGAAGACCTAGCCGTGCCGTTCCAGTGCGTCGCGGCCTGCGTCGAGCGCGCAGCCGCACATTGGTTCACCGGCGGTCCGCTGGCCGAGGCAGTGCTGGCCAGCTGTGCGGTCCCGGGTCTGTTGCCGCCGGTGCGGATCGGTAAGGAGCACTTCCTCGACGGCGGTCTGGTGGACTCGCTGCCGGTCAGCCGGGCCCTCGCCCTGGGCGCCACCGAGAT
>NZ_JACDFE010000249.1 GCF_013815995.1 Sporichthya sp. | reverse complement strand
GGCGGAGGCCGCGCTGACCTCCGGCGCGGCGGGCCTCACGGGGTTCGCCCTGCAGGTCGGCCGCCCGGTGCGCCCGATGCTCGCCCAGCCTGGGGCGGACGTCGCGGAGGCGCTGGCGAAGACCGGCCCAGCCGCGGCCGAGTGGAAGCTGGACGGCATCCGGGCCCAGATCCACCGCGACGGCGACGAGGTCGCCGTGTTCACCCGTACGCTCGACGACATCACCGCCCGGGTGCCGGAGCTCGTCGCGGCGGCGCTGGCGCTGCCGCTTCGGTCGGCTGTGCTGGATGGCGAGGCCATCGCTCTGCGCCCCGATGGTCGGCCCCTGCCGTTCCAGGAGACCGCGGCCCGGTCCGCCAGCAAGGGCGCCCGCGCGGTCGCGCTCACCCCGGTGTTCTTCGACTGCCTGCACCTGGACGGGGCGGACCTGCTGGGTGTTCCCGGCGCCGACCGGCGAGCCGCGCTGGAGTCCGTCGTACCGGCCGCCCTGCTCGCCCCGCGCCGGGTGGTGTCATCGGTGGCCGAGGGGGAGGAGTTCCTCGCGGACGCCCTCGCCCACGGCCACGAGGGCATCGTGATGAAGTCGCTCGCCGCCCCGTACGACGCGGGCCGCCGGGGCGCCGGGTGGGTGAAGGTCAAACCGGTGCACACCCTGGACCTGGTCGTGCTCGCGGCCGAGTGGGGGCACGGGCGACGCAAGCCCTGGCTGTCGAACCTGCACCTGGGCGCCCGCGACCCGGCCGGCGGCTTCGTCATGCTCGGCAAGACCTTCAAAGGGCTGACCGACGTCCTGCTGACCTGGCAGACCGAACAACTGCTGGCTCGCGGCGTGTCCGATCCCCAGGACTGGGTGGTACACGTGCGCCCGGAGCTGGTCGTCGAGATCGCGTTCGACGGCGTCCAGACCTCGCCGCGCTATCCCGGCGGCGTGGCCCTGCGCTTCGCCCGCGTCTTGCGCTACCGCGAGGACAAGACGGCCGCCGAGGCGGACACGATCGACACCGTCCGGGCCTTCCATGCCGGCCAGGGCTGACTTTCGTCGCCCACGCTCTTGGAGCGAGGGCCACCACTTTCGCGGCGGGCCCGCCAGTACGCCGAGAAGGTCCGCTGACGGCTCCGCTGCGACGCAACTGAGCGACAGGGTTGAAAGACCTGGGGCGATCCGGCCCCCGAACGTCGTACCTGACGTTTCAACCCTGTCGCTCAGTGGTCGCCCACCCCGGCTCGCGCTGGCGGGTGGGGCAGATCGGGTCAGAGAACGCCGAAGCCGCCGGTCATCTGGCCGACGGTCCTCGTGCTGTGGTGCGCCGCCAGGGACTTGAACCCCGAACCCGCGGATTAAGAGGAGCCGGAGCGCGGCGGCTTGCCGCGTTTGTGCAGGTCAGCGCCGTCTTCGTGGCGGCATCCGCGGCGGTGGTGGCTTCCTGTGGCAGTCGTTCATTGACAAAGCCATTGACACGCCTGTCGCGCGACCGAGCCCGGTGATCACCACGTGGCGGCGGCGACGCGTCGGAAGTTGTGCCACATGACCGCGCCGATGTCGGTGTCGGACCATCCTCGTCCGCTCAGGTGGTCCCCGAGACCCATCATGGTCGCCGGCGTCATCCAGGCAATCGGACCCCATCGGGTGTAGCTATCGTCGAACAGGCCGGGGTTGGCGGCGAGCTCGGCCAGGAAGTCACCGGCGTCGAAGGAGAAATCGGTGCTCACACCCACGTGGTCGATCCCGATCAGCTCGACGGCAGCCTCCAGATGGGCGGTCAGCGCCGGCAGCGTCGCGGTATTCGGTCCCAAGAAGATCCCGACCCCGGCGATGCCGACGACGCCGCCCATCGCGGCGCAGGCGCGGGCCTGCTCGTCGGTGATGTTGCGCGGGTGATCCCACACCGAGCGCAGGCAGGAATGGCTGTAGATCACCGGCCTGTCCGACACCTCGCACATCTCCAGCCCGGTCCGGGCGCCGCAGTGGGAGCCGTCGGGCACCATGCCGGCGGCGTTCATCGCCCGCACCAGGTCCCGGCCCCACGAGGTCAGGCCGGTGTCCTGGGGGTCCAGGCAGCCTCCGCCGGCGGCGTTGGCGTGGTTGTAGGTCGGGATCAACGTCCGGACGCCCAGCGAGACGAACTCGGCGACGCTGGCCAGGTCGCCGTCCAACGGAGCCGAGTCCTCGAGGTCGAAGACCACCCCGACCCGGCCGGATGCTTGGGCTGCATCCACGTCCCCGACCGTCGAGGCAAGCACCAGCCCGTGGCGTCCGTCGATGCCGTCAGCGAAGGTACGGATCAACGCGAGGGACTCTGCTTTGGCGTGCGGCGCGTAGCCGACGTTGATCGAGACGAACCCGCCGCAGCCTTGGCCGAACTGGTCGAGCAGGCTCAGGTCCGCGTCCACGGACAATGGCAGACACGCGTGCTGATCCCAGAGCGGGGTCGGGCCGTTCACTCTCAGATGGTCCCAGACCCGCAGCCGCCGCTCGATCGCAAGTTTCGTGCGCGGGGTTCGAGGCAGTCGTTCGTAGTCCATTGCGGTCCGACTACTTCGTGACTGACCTGCGCGTTCGTTCCGTCGGCCACCGCCGGGGTCCGCCGGCGTCCAAGCCCGCGTGGGCCCTCCATGTGACATCGGCGTGACAACGAGCGGTAGCCGCAGCGTCTCACTCAGCGCCGCTCTCCTAATCCAGCCCGCACCGTCCAGGACTGTCCGTGACTGTCGTTTCCGCAGGCATAGGCGGTGCGGTGCTGGACAGTACCGGCCGATGTCGGACGGTCTGCTGTGACCTGAGCGAGGACGACCTTGGCGACCTTGTCGCTCCCGTGATCCGTCACTATCTGACGCCTGCGTCTCGTTGAAGTCACGCGCGCAAATCCTTCGCCGGGCGTGGCATCAAACATGGCAGTGAGGATGGGCGCTGGCACCGCTTAGCCCACGCTTAGCTTAGTAAATGCAGGTCAGGGGCCTGATCGCCACGTCGGCGGCCGGCCCTTTGGTCTCGAGTGCGCAGAAGGATCGCGGAGTCTTGCGAGCGCACTGCGATGGATCTCGGCGCACGCACGGCAAGGCCACCTTCGCGGTGATCCCGGTCCTGGACTGAGTCTCGCGATCGCCCCTCAAAGGTGGGTGGACTTCCCAAGTCATGTAACACTGGGATCTCCCCCGCGTGCCTGGGTCGGTCCCGACCTCGCGCTCTCCCGTCATTCGGGTCGTCTACCGAAGGCGAAGAGATCTATGGCAGAGCACGCGCACGGCGCTGCTGGCGTTCTCCCGACGAAAGTCTGGGCGGCCGCGATGGGGGTGGGCGTCCTGCTGCTGGTCTCACCGTCCGTTGCCCCGCGGGCTTTTGCTGCCGAGCCGCCGGTGGATCTGGGCAAAGCGGATACCTACTCGGTGCTGGCGGGCACGGCCATCACCAACACCCTCACCACGACCCTCAGTGGGGATCTCGGGTTGAGCCCGGGCGACGCCCTCACGGGATTCCCGCCAGGCGTCGTGAACGGAGCCACCCATGTTGCTGATCTGGAGGCCTCCCTCGCACAATCCGATTTCGCCGAAGCCTTCGATGACGCTGACGGACGTACCCAGACCCAAACCGTCGACGGAGATCTGAATGGGTTCGTGCTTCCCGCCGGCGTTTACGCGGCGGCCTCCGCACTCGCGGTGACAGGAACCTTGACCTTGGACGCCGAGGACGATCCGAGCGCGCTGTTCATCTTCCAGATCGGCTCCGCCCTGGACACCGGCGCGGACAGCAACATCAACCTGATCAACGGCGCCCAGATCTGCAACGTCATCTGGGTGGTCGGCAGCGCCGCAACGCTAGGAGCGGCCTCCTCCTTCAGCGGAACGCTCATGGCGAACGCGGCCGTCACGGTGGGCAACGGCACGGCGGTCCATGGCCGAGTCCTGGCAGGCACAGCGGTCACCCTGGCCGACAACGACTTCGACACCCCCAGATGCAGCGCAATCCCGCCGGGAACGGATGGGGGCACCGGCGGCGGCGGCAACGGCGGCAATAACGGCGGCGGCAACGGTGGCGGCGGCAACGGCGGCAATAACGGCGGCGGCAACGGTGGCGGCGGCAACGGCGGCAATAACGGCGGCAATAACGGCGGCGGCAACGGCGGCGGCGGCAACGGCGGCGGTACGGGCTCGACCCCCGGCAACCTGCCGACCACCGGTGGGGTCAGTCTCTGGACCGGGTTGGTGGGCGGGCTGTTGATCGTCGGCGGTCTGACCCTACGGCGACGGCGGACCACGGGCCGCCACCGGTTGGCGTGAATCAGTCGAGGTCGCGGACGTCGAGCAGGAAACGGCGGGCGATGGGGCCGGCCGTCTGCGACCCGCTGACGCCGTCCTCCACGATGACGGCGAACGCGATGCGGTCCAAGAATCCGACCATCCAGGCGTGCAGGCCGGCCTGAGTGCCGCTGCCGTACTCGGCGGTGCCCGTCTTGGCCCCGATCTGCTCGCCCGGGATCGACAGGACGCGGGCGGTCCCGGAGCGCACGGTCGCCAGCATGAGGTCGCGCAGCGTCCCTGCCTCGGACAGCGCGGGCAGGGGCTCCGGCGGCCGATCGCTCAGAACCAGCCGCGGAGTCCGCGGGGTCCCGGAGGCGACGGTGGCCGCGACGGAGGCCATTGCCAGCGGGCTCGTCAGGACCCGCCCCTGGCCGATCGCGGCGGCAGACTGGTCGACCGAGTCCGAGGACGTGGGGACGTCGCCGGAGAAGCTGGTTATGCCGAGCTCCCACGTGCCGCCGATGCCGAAGGAGTTGGCCGCCTCCTGCAGGCCGTCCGGCGCCAGGTCGTTGGCCCTGGAGATAAAGGCGGTGTTGCAGGACTGGGTGAAGTCCTCGCGGAACGCAACTTCGCCCAGGGAACCGAGGCCGTCGTAGTTCTCGAACCGCTTGCCGCCGACGTTGATGCGCGGCGGGCAGGACACCGTCTCGGATGGGGAGAGCCCGTCGCGCAGCAGCGCGGTGGTCGTGATGATCTTGAAGGTGGAGCCGGGCGCGTACCGGCCGTTCAGGGCCCGGTCCTCGCCGGCCCGGTCCGCCGGGCCGTTGGACCTCGTCGCCGAGCGGGTCCGCATCCAGAACCGTTTGCGCTGGCACCTGCACGAACTCGACCCGACCCTGGCCATTCCTGCCGGCGGCCTGCGTCGCTTCGTCGTCATGGACGCCCTTGCCGAGCGCCTTGCCGGTCACGGGGGCATCGTTGCCCGGCTCGCCCGCGACCTACTCGTCCGCTGCCGCGAACTCACCACCTCCATCAACGCCCTGCAGTCAGAGCTGGGCATCCTGGTCCGCCAGCTCGGCCCGAGCCTGCTCGCCATCCCTGGCTGCGGGGTGCTCGGCGCCGCGGTCATCATCGGAGAGACCGCCGGCGCGCACCGCTTCCGCAGCAAGGACGCCTACGCCCGCTTCACCGGCACCGCCCCAGTCCCGGTCTGGTCCGGGGCCAGTCACGGCAAGGTCCGACTCAATCGCGGCGGCAACCGGGCGCTGAACACCGCGCTTCATATGATCGCCGTAACCCAGTCCCGGGGAATCGGGCCAGGCCAGGACTACATCGCGAAGGTCCAAGCCAGCGGTAAGTCCCGCACCGAAGCCCTGCGACTGCTGCGCCGGCGCCTCTCCGACACCACGTTCGCAGCACTACTTGTGGACGAACGCGACCGGACAACCACTACGACCGAGAGCGCCACCCCGGACGCTGTCACTGTGCTCGCTGCCGCCCTTTGACATAGGAGCGTCTACGGGCTTGAGTCACAGCACCAGAGTGCTTCGAGGTCCGCGGGCGACACTCCAGCAGTCTGCGCCCGCCCACCCGCCTCCGTCATCTGAAGGACCGTCACGGACCACCCCGGACACCCGCGGCCGGTGGCGGCCGCCACGGGACCGGCGGTAAACTGACGGCACGTCATCAACCACTGGCAAACCACCGCGACCACCCACCACGGCGAGCGACCCGCTACATTCACATCCCCCGCGCACAGACCAGCAAAGCTCCCGAGCACTTACTCCTCTTGCTCGTCCCGAGCCGGTGTCAGGCGTGGTCGTCGATCTGGCGGTGATCGCGCACACAGGTCCATGTGGGGAAACAACGCACGCGGGCCGACGCTCTGGTCGATCTGGGCAGGCCCGGCGCACACATACAGGTGTGCGC
>NZ_JACDFE010000248.1 GCF_013815995.1 Sporichthya sp. | reverse complement strand
GAGCGGTGCTCGGCGAGCGGATGGCTGAGCGCTACCGCACCGCGACCCGGACGGCCTGGCGGGTGGAGCAATTTCGGGCCGGTGGGGGCGGCGCTCGCCGGCGGGCGGGGGAGTGGCGGGCCGTCGCGGACGACGCGGCCTTGGCGCGTCCGCTCAGCCTCACGGTCCTGGTCGAGCAGGGCTACGACCGGCCGGTCACCGACGAGCTGCCGTCCGAGGCCGACCCGACGGTCGACCTGCTGGCCGCGGTCCTGGCCCGCGGTGGTTGGTCGCCGGCGGCGGCCCGGGAGGCCGTGCTGCACGTCGCCGAGCACGGAGTGCGTAACCGCCCGGAGGAAGCCGAGGTCCCCGGCTGGCGCAGCCTTGCCATCTCTCTCGGCGTTCCGGGATGGCAGGCCCGCCGGCTGACCGTCCTGCTGCTGGGAGCGCCCGGCTGGCCCGGGCTGGTCGAGCGGCTGGCAACAGGCGGCCCGTCGGCCTTGGACAGCCCGGCCATCGACATCGCGCTGCGCGCGACCCGGGAGACCCGCTTGCCCACGCCGTCACGCGCGACGCCGGCACTCCAGGTCGAGCCGAGCCACTGCCGATCTCTGGCGTCCTGACCCCGGTAAGAAGCCGACGTCCGTCGATCTGGACGAGATCGCGCACACAGGGGTATTGGGTCCACCACAGGAACGGGATTCGCGACGCCGGTTTGCGCCGGGATGCCACGGATTTTGCCGAAACCCTGCGAACTGTCCGAGCCCGGTGATAGGACCGACCTGGGAGCAAGGGGGTGTAAGGGATGTTCCTGACGAAGCAGACGTCTCGTCACGCGACTTGGGGGGCCTGCGGGCCCCGTCGGGCGACCTTTGCCGTGGCGACGGCGTTGGTCCTCGGCGGGGTTGCTGGCTGTAGCTCCGGCGGGGGAGTGGACGCCGAGGTACCGGTCGCGGCCAGCGCCAGCGTTACCGCGACCCCGACGGCGGAGTCCGACGAGGCCGCAATCCTCGTCGCGTACCGCGAGTTCTTCGCCCGCCAGACCGAGATCTCGATGGCCCCCAAGGAGCAGCGGCGGGTGCTGCTCGAACCGTTCACCGCCGACCCTGCGCTCGAGCGCGTACTCCGGGGCATGTTCGCCGCGGAGGAGATCGGTGAGGTCGGCTACGGCACGCCAGAGGTCGACCCCGCGGTGGACAGCGTCGACGGTGACGAAGCCACCGTCCTGGACTGCCAGGACACCCGCAAGTTCGGCCGCAAGGAGGTGAGCGGTGGCGAGTTCACCACACGCGGGATCAAACACGCGAAGGTCGTGGCGACCATGAAGCGCGGCGCCGACGGCGCGTGGAGGGTAGCGAGCGTCGGCTACCCGGAGGAACCGTGCTGAGCTGGCCTGGAGCGGTGCTCGTAGTTGCAGCCTCGGCGACCATCGCGGTGACGACTCCCTCCCTCGCCGCCGCAGACGAGCACCCCATCACGGTTGACCGCACCGGGCCGGGCTGGATCAAGACCGAGGTCGTGGACCCTGGTTCCCTCGCTGCGGTTCGGAAGCGTCCCGTCTCCCGAGCCGCGGCGGCGCGGACCTGCACCCAGACCAAGTCAGAATCGGCCGGCGGCTACGCCACGGCCGAGCAGTTCCGATCCGGTGCCGCGCCCGGAGAGGGCCCCGGCGGTTGGGTCGTCCGGACGTGCTCGGATGGAAGCCTCGACACCGCGTGGGTTCCGGCCGCGCCGGACGGGGCCGCGAGCCCGCAGCAGTTGGCCAGGCGCGCGGTCGGCCGGCTGCCGCTACCGCTTCCCGTGCCGTCATTCGAACCGCGTCGATCCTCCAGCGCGGGCCCGGCGACCTTGGTAGCGATCCCGACCTCGTTCCTCCTCGACGGCTGGGGACCAATCACGCAGCGCACCGAGGCCGGCGGGATGTGGGCCGTCGTCACCGCGGAACCGGTAGCGGCGACGTGGTGGCCGGGCGACGGTGGCGCTCCGGTGAAGTGCACCAGCGCCGGCCAGGCCCGTACTGACCAGGCCGGTACCTCCTGTACCCACACCTACCGCCGATCCAGTGCCGCACAGCGGAACAACGTCTACACCGGCCGCGTCGTCGTGACCTGGCAGGTGCAGTGGCGCGGATCCGGCGGGCTCGCCGGGACCCTGCCACTGATGGAGCGTCAGACCACGTTCCCGGTCGCGGTCGCGGAGCGTCAGACCGTCATCGTCGCCGGAGGGGGAGACCGATGAACACCACCACGCAGTCCGCAGCAACCCGTGCCCTGAACGGCGCCTCGATCCCGGCCGGGGTTCCTCGGCCGCTGCCAACCCGCGCCCGACGGCCCGGCCTGATCGCGGGCGCGGTGCTGCTGATCGTCGGCTTGGCCCTGACCGGGGGCCTACTGGTCTCCGGTGCCGCGGGCAAGACGGAGGTCCTCGTGGCCGCCGGGGCGGTGCCCGCGGGCCATGTGCTCACGGCCGGGGACGTGCGGGCGACCTCGGTTGCCGGTGATGTCCGCGCGATCCGCGCCGCCGACCTCGCCACCGTTGTCGGCCAGAGCGCTGCCGTCGGGCTGGTCCCCGGGCAGTTGCTCAACCGGGACATGCTGACCACGGCGACGGTGCCCGCGCCCGGTCAGGCGATGATCGGCCTGTCGTTGGCTCCGGGTCAGTTCCCGGCGGACGGCCTGGCCGTGGGTGATCAGGTCCTGGCCGTGATGATTCCGGCCGCTGGTGGATCGTCGGCCGACGCCTCCCTCACGGCGCGGGCGCTGACGACAGCTGAGGTCTTCGGTCTGCGTTCGGATCCGAGCAGCAGCGGAGCCACGCTGGTCACCCTCGTCGTCCCGTTGAATATGGCGAATCAGGTGCTCGCGCAGAGCGCGGTGGGACGGATCGGCCTGGTGAAGGTCACGTCGGCCGCACCGACAGCGATACCGGCTCCGGCACGGACGGCCGCCTCGTGACCGTCATTGCGATGTTCTCCGACAAGGGCAGCCCCGGTGTCACGACCCTCGCCCTGACCCTGGCCGCGACCTGGCCACGACCGGTCACGATCGTCGAGTGCGACCCAGCCGGCGGCGACCTCGCGCTCCGGCTCACCGACGAGGCGGGGCGTCCCCAGTTGGCGGCGGACTCTGGGCTGCTCGCCCTGGCTGCTGCGGCCCGCCGTAGCACGACGTCAGCCCTGGACGAGCACGCCCGCCCGGTCCCCGGCCTGCCCAACCTCTCTGTCGTCACCGGCCTCAGCACGCCGGAGCAGGGCGCCGGGATCGTCGAGCTGTGGCCCGCGATCACTGCTGCCCTCACCGGGCCGGGACCGCGTGACGTGCTCGCCGACCTCGGTCGGCTCCATCCCGGCAGCCCCGCTCATTCCGTGGCCGCTGCCGCTGACGTCCTCGTCGGGGTGGCACGGGGTGACGCGGCCGGGCTCCTGCGCCTACGTGAGCGGCTGCACAACCTGCTCGAAACGCTTCCCCAGAACGCGGGGGTGACCCGCCGAGTGGCCGTCGTCCTGATCGTCGACGACCGCCAGGGCACGGACGCGGTTTCCTCGATGCGCGCGGTGCTGGCGCAGGCGGGGATCGCGGCCACGGTCACCGGTTACCTCGCCCACGATCCCGGCGCGGTCCAGGCGCTCCAACAGGGGCGGACGGGTCCTCGCGTGGAGCGAAGTCTGCTCCTGCGCAGTGCCCGGTCCCTGGCCACCGAGCTGACGGTGCATCAGTCAGCGACGGCTGAACCCACACCCGCGACGGGACCCGTTCCCCGTCGTCGCCTCGCGGCCTTGGTGCGTTCGCGATGACAGCCACGGGACTCGCCGTCGACCACGCCCTGGTGCGCAGGCTGCAGGGCGAGGTCGCCGAGCGGCTGTCGGCCACCCGGCGAACGGCCCGCGCGGCCGGTCGGCCTCAACCCGCAGGCGAGGACGAACGCCAGGAAGCCCGGTCGGTGATCGCTGCCGTGATCGCCGATGAGGTGGCGCGCACCATGGCCGCCGGGGAGCAACCACCTACGGCCGAGGAGGAGCTCGCGCTTGCCGATGCGGTGTTTGCCCGGCTGTTCGGCGCGGGTCGCCTGCAGGTGTTGCTCGATGACCCGACGATCGAGAACGTCGACATCAACGGTTGTGATGAGGTGTTCGTTTCCTACGCCGACGGCCGGCGCGACCGCGTCGGGTCCGTCGCGGGCAGCGACGCCGAGCTGGTCGAACAGGTTCAGCTGCTCGCCGCGTACGCCGGGCTGTCCGCCCGCGCCTTCGACGACGCGAACCCAGAATTGGACCTGCGCCTGCCGGATGGGACTCGCCTCTCGGCGGTGCGGCGGGTCACCGCCCGCCCGGCGGTGTCGCTGCGCCGGCACCGGTATCCGAAGGTGTTCCTCGCCGATCTGGTCGGCAACGGCACCCTGTCGGCAGAGCTGGCCGACTTCCTGTCCGCCGTGGTTCGGGCGCGCCGCAACGTGATGATCGCCGGTGAGACCGATGCCGGGAAGACCACCCTGCTGCGCGCCCTGGTCAACGAGATCGACCCCAGCGAACGAATCTGCACGGTGGAGAACAGCCTCGAACTCGGCCTGCGTGCCCACCCCGAACTGCACCCCGACGTCGTCGAACTCGAAGCCGCCCCCGCCAACAGCGAAGGCGTCGGGGCGGTCGGGATGGCGCAGCTCGTGCGCCGCACCCTGCGGATGAACCCGGACCGGGTGATCGTCGGCGAGGTCCTCGGCCCCGAGGTCGTCACCATGCTCAACGCCATGAGCCAGGGCAACGACGGGTCGCTGTCCACGATCCACGCCCGCACCCCGCGCGGGGTGTTCGACCGGATCGCCACCTACGCCCGGCAGGCCGAAGAACGCCTCGACATCGACGCCACCCATCAGCTCGTCGCCGGCGGCGAGGGCGGCACCGGAGCCCTGGACTTCGTCGTGTTCTGCCGCAAGACCCGCACCCCGACCACAGCGGACGGAACCCCCGGGCTGCGTCGCCTGGTCTCGGCCGTGCTGGAGATCAACGGCTACGACCGGCGGGTGCAGGCCAGCGAGATCTTCACCCCCGGCCCTGACGGTCGAGCCCAGCGCAACCACGGCGTCCCGATCGGCGCCCTGGCCGACCTCATCGAAGCCGGCTACGAGCCAGGCCCAACGACGCATTTCTGATTAGTCATCAGTCGCCGGAGCGGGAGGGGAGCCCATGCAGCCGGACACCTTGGTCGCCATCGCCGTGTTCGCAGGCCTTGGCGGTGCGGTCTGGATGTTGATCGTGGCCTGTCGGGGCGCGGTCACGTCCCGAAACGCTGACGTGCGCGCGCTCCGAGCGCGAGTGACACCTCGGACTGCCGCAGCTGTGGGCGTCGGGCTCACGGTCGCGGTGCTGACCCGCTGGCCGGTCGCCGCCGCCGGTGTCGCCGTTCTGATCTGGGTGTGGCCCCGGCTCGTCCTCGGGGGCAACGCCGGGGAGGCAGCGATCCACCGCCTCGAAGCCCTCGCCGGCTGGACCGAGGCTCTCAAGGACACGATCGCCGGTGCGGTCGGACTGGAGGAGGCCATCCCCGCCACAGCCCCGTCGGCGGCGGCACCGATCCGCCCGGCGGTGGACCGGCTGGTCGAACGCCTGCGGGCCCGCGAAGCGCTGCCGACGGCGCTGCACCTCTTCGCCGGCGACCTCGATGACCCCTCCGCCGACCTGGTCGTCGCCGCCCTCATCCTCAACGCCCGCCTACGGGGGCCGGGACTGCGCGCCACGTTGGAAGCGCTAGCGAACTCCGCCCGCGACGAGCTCGACTTGCGTCGCCGGGTCGAGGCCGGCCGGCGGGCCCTGCGCACGGGGGTGCGCATCATCGTCGGGGTCACCGTCGCCTTCGTCGCCGCGCTGATCGCGCTGGACTCCGCCTACCTCGACCCCTACGACACCGCGACCGGGCAGCTCGTGCTGCTCCTGGTGGCCGCCGTCTTCGCCGCGGCGTTCGGGTGGCTGCGCTCGCTGAGCGACACCGCGCGACCGCAGCGCCTGCTCACCGGGACGCTCCCACCGGAAGGGGCCCTGCGATGACGCCCGCGATCCTCGTCTTTGCCGGCCTGGGCGCGGCCCTGACCGCGCTGATCGCTTTGCTGGCTCCGCACCGTCCCGGCCTGCTCGTCGCGGTCGGACGCCTTGACGCCGCACGCACCGCACCCCCCGCGGCTGCGCGCGACGACGCCGGGACCCTGTCCCGGCAGGCCCGGTTGGGGCTCCTCACC
>NZ_JACDFE010000247.1 GCF_013815995.1 Sporichthya sp. | reverse complement strand
CCTGCAGCAGGGCCTGGTGGGCCAGCGAGTCGGCCAGCCGGGCCCGGCGGCGCCGGCTCAGCGAGGGCGGCAGCGCCGCGTAGGCGAGCCGTCGCATCGGGATCAGGGCGTCGGGCGTGACTCCTCCGGACGGCGTCACACCGTCGGCGGGAAGACCGCTGGACATGGACCACACCCCGAACCAAAGGACCACCGTGAAGACGCGCCGCTTCGCGCCTGTCCTGTTATAGAAGCAGGGGTTTGCAACGGCCCGCTCAAAGCGGACCAAAAGCTGATTCGCCCACCCATGTTAAAGATGCACGCCTCTGGTTAGAGTTCGGCACACCTGAGCACGAAACCCCCTGTCCCGGAGGTGATCGTGGAATGAGCGCTCGCAATGGCTCCAGCCGGACTGCGCCCGGCCGGACGGACGAGGCTGTCGAGGTCGGCGTGCCGTTCGACCTGCTGCTCAGCCGCGCGACCGAGGGCTCGTGGCGCAATCTGGTGCCGGCCCCGAAGTCCACGCTGGCCCTGGCCGGCGCCCTGGTCCGGCGGCCACAGAACGTGGTCGGCCGTAGCCGGGCCCTGACCTCGGAGCTGGCGAAGGTGGTCGCGGGCCGCTCCGAGCTGTCCCCGCACCCCAAGGACGCCCGCTACGCCCACCCCGCGTGGTCGGACAACCCGATCCTGCGCCGGGCTGTCCAGGCCCACCTGGCCCTGTCCGCCTCCGCCGAGAAGTTGGTGGCCGAGGCCCGGCTGGACGAGAGCAGCGAGCACCGGGTCACGCTCACCGTGGGCAACCTGCTCGATGCCACCGCGCCCAGCAACAACCTGCTGCTGAACCCGGCCGCCCTGCGCACCGCAGTGGACACCCGCGGCGCCAGCCTGGTGCGCGGCGCCCGCCACCTCGCGCGCGACCTGTCCTCCCCGCCGCGGGTTCCGCGGATGGTGGAGCCGGACGCGTTCGAGGTCGGGGTCACGGTCGCGGCCACTCCCGGCGGCGTGGTCGACCGCACCGCGGTCTACGAGCTGGTCCAGTACACGGCGACCACCCCGACCGTCCGTCAGATCCCGCTGCTGCTGGTGCCGCCGGTGATCAACAAGTTCTACGTCGGCGACATGGCGCCCGGCCGCAGCCTGATCGAGTTCCTGGTCGCCCAGGGCCACCAGGTGTTCGTGATGTCCTGGCGCAACCCCGACGTCCGGCACTCGGCCTGGAACCTCGACACCTACGGTGACGCGATCGACGGGGCGCTGGACACGGTCCGGCGGATCTGCCGCAGCGAAAGCGCCTCGATGCTCTCGTTCTGCTCCGGCGGGATCCTGAGCGCGATGGTGCTGGCGCACCTCGCCGACACCGGCCGCCTCGCCAAGGTCTCCTCCGCGGCGTGGTCGGTGACCGTGCTCGACCAGTCCCGTTCCGGCGTGGCCGGGGCGCTGCTCACACCGGCGGCCGCCGAGGCCGCAGCCCGCTCCTCGGCCGCGCAAGGTTACCTGGACGGCCGGGTGCTGGCCGAGGTGTTCGCCTGGCTGCGCCCGCGGGACCTGATCTGGAACTACTGGGTCGACAGCTACCTGATGGGCAAGTCCCCGCGCCCGTTCGACGTGCTGTTCTGGAACGCCGACACCACCCGGATGGCGGCGGCGCTGCACAAGGACTTCCTGGACATGGCGCAGTCGAATTCGCTGGTTCATCCGGGACAGGCCCGCATGCTCGGTTCCCCGGTCGATCTCGGCAAGGTGGACATCGACACCTACATCACCGGCGGCATCAACGACCACCTGTGCCCGTGGGAGTCCACCTACGCGAGCACCCAACTGCTGGGAGGCAACAGCCGCTTCGTGCTCTCCAGTGCCGGGCACGTCGCCTCGATCGTCAACCCGCCCAGCAACCCCAAAGCAACCTTCCGAATCGCGGACAGCACGCCCGCGGACGCGCATGATTGGTTGAAAGCGGCCGAAACCGTCAAGGGATCGTGGTGGCCGGACTACAGCGCGTGGCTGCACGAGCGTGGAGGTGATCTGGTGGAAGCACCCGTGGGCCCCGGCGGGGCCGAGTACCCCGTGATCGCTGCTGCCCCCGGAACCTACGTGCTCGCCACGTGAGGGAGCCACAGATCGCCGTCCTCGACATCGGACGACGGCTCGAGGTCACGCACTGGCCCGGTGCGCCCGGGCGCGTCCCGTTGCTGCTGTGCTCCGGGATCGGCTCCTCCTCGTCCCTGTTCGACGCGCTCATCGAGCACCTCGATCCGGCGCGTCCGCTGATCGCGGTGAACCCGCCCGGTCTCGGCGCCTCGCCGGCGCCGAAGGCCCCCTACGTCATGCACACCCTCGCTCGGTCGCTTCGGCTGACGATGGATCAGCTCGGCTACGACCGCGCCGATATCCTCGGCATCTCCTGGGGAGGTGTGCTCGCGCAGCAGTTCGCGTTCCAGAACCCCCGTCGCTGCCGGCGCGTCGTCCTGGTGGCGACGTCGACGGGGTGGCTGGGCTTCCCGCCGCGGCTGCGCACCCTGGTCCGGATGGCTACGCCGCGCAGGCACCGCGACCCCGCCTACGCCCGCCAGATCGCCGGCGACCTCTACGGCGGCAGCGCCCGCGCCGACCCGGGCGGGGTCGTCGACCTGCTGCACAGTGCGCCCAGTGCGACCCCGGTGCGCAGCTACCTGTACCAACTCGGCGCGGGTACCGGCTGGACGAGCGTGCCCGCGCTGCGCATGGTCCGGCAGCCCTGTCTCGTGCTGGCCGGTGACGACGATCCGATCATCCGCACCACGAACGCGCGTGTGATGGCCCGCCTGCTGCCGAACGCGCGCCTCCACCTCTACCCGGGCGGACACCTCGCGCTGTTGTCCCACGCGGCCGAGCTCGCCCCGGTTTTCGAGAGATTTCTGGACGAGGAGTGAAAACACAGCGGCCTGACTATGGCCCCGAGATCTGGGTACCTGGTGTGATGGCGGTCACGTCATTCGCGTGACCCCGGATCGTCGGAGGAGGACCCAGTCCCGTGGCCGTCACCGATCTCTCCTCCGGTGACCTGACGCCCGCGCTCGACGCCGTTCAAGGCGCGGAGGACGCGGGCTCGATCGACCTCCGGGCGGCGGTGACCTCGCTGGGCCGCGCCGCCCTGGGGTCCGGACGGCTGATCCGCAGCGGGGCCGGGTTCGGCGTCGAGGCGGCGAAGGCGCTGGCCGGGCGTTCGGACCTGGCGCCGGCCAAGGGAGACCGCCGCTTCGCCGACCCGACCTGGGTGGACCACCCCGGTTACCGGCGGGTGAAG
Source organism: Sporichthya sp. (assembly GCF_013815995.1). Classification (GTDB taxonomy): domain Bacteria; phylum Actinomycetota; class Actinomycetes; order Sporichthyales; family Sporichthyaceae; genus Sporichthya. The sequence goes on along the minus strand of NZ_JACDFE010000247.1, from coordinate 2,944 downwards.
CAGGTCTATCTGGCGTTCTCGAAGGCCATGGACGACCTGGTGTCCGACGCTGACCTGGAGTGGCGGAGCAAGGAGCGCGCACGTTTCGCGGCCGGCATCCTGACCTCCTCGCTGGCCCCGACGAACACGCTGATCGGGAACCCGGCGGCGATCAAACGCGCCATGGAGACCGCGGGCGGGAGCCTGGGCACCGGCACCCGGCACTTCGTCGACGATTTGCTGCACAACGGGGGGATGCCCCGGCAGGTGGACGCCTCGAATCTGATCGTGGGTCAGAACATGGCGGTCACACCCGGTGCCGTGGTGCGCCGGACCGAGGTCATGGAGCTGATCCAGTACACGCCCACCACTCCCCAGGTGCACGCGAAGCCCCTGGTGATCGTGCCGCCGGAGATCAACAAGTACTACTTCCTGGACCTGGCTCCGGGGCGCAGCTTGGTGGAGTTCGCGCTCAGCCAAGGGCTGCAGGTCTTCATCATCTCCTGGCGCAATCCCCACGTCGAGCACGCCGGATGGGACCTGGACACCTACGCCGGCGCGGTGGTGACGGCCATCGACACCGCGCGGGAGATCAGCGGGAGCGACGACGTCGTGACCCTCGGCATGTGCGCGGGCGGGATCACCATGGCGACCGTGCTGTCCTACCTCGCGGCCACCGGCTCGGAGAAGGTGGCGGCGGCCGGGTTCGGAGTAACGCTGATCGACTGGAACATCCCGTCCCCGGTCGGCGCGTTCCAGTCGGGCCGGCTGTTGAACGTGGCGCGTCGCAAGTCCCGCTCCGCCGGTGTGCTGGATGCCCGCTCTCTGGGGTCGGTGTTCACCTGGATGCGGCCCAACGACCTCGTCTGGAACTACTGGGTCAACAACTATCTGATGGGCCGTAAGCCCCCGGCGTTCGACATCCTGGCCTGGAACGCTGACAAGACGAACCTGCCGAGCGCGCTACATCAGCAGTTCCTCGACATGTTCGAGCGGAACCGGCTGGTGCAGCCGGGCGGGCTCACCGTGCTCGGCGAGCCGTTCGACATGTCCTCGATCAAGATGGACACCTACGTCGTCGGTGGCCTCTCGGACCATCTGACGCCGTGGCAGGGCTGCTATCGCGCCACCCAGCTGGTGGGTGGGCACTCCACGTTCGTCCTCTCGCCGACCGGGCACATCCAGACCCCGGTGTCGCCGCCCTCGCCGAAGGCCTACCACTTCACCGGCCCGCAGCCCGGCGCCGACCCGGAGGCCTGGCGCGCGCAGGCGACGCGCCAGGAGGGCACCTGGTGGAACCACTGGGCCGAGTGGACGACGTCCCGTGCCGGGGATCTCCTGGGCGCACCCGAGACCCTGGGCAGCGCGGCGCACCCGCCGCTGGTGGCTGCGCCCGGAACCTATGTCTTCGAAGGACCCTGAGGGGTTGCGCTGTTGTCCCACGCCGCCGAGTTGGCCCCGGTGATCGAGGCGTTCCTCGACGAGGCGTGACCTACCTGTTCGTGTAGATCACGAACTGGTCCGGGTCCGGCTGGAAGCCGGACGGCGTGCCGTTCGGGTCCGAGACCGTGTTCGCGGACGTGTACTTGTACATGTACTCGCGGCCCTGGCCCATCTCCGGATTCCAGTTCTGGCCGTACCGCTCCGTCGGCGTCCAGGAGAAGCGCTGATCCAGTGAGGCGTCGGCCGAGTAGACCTCGCCGTTGCTCAGCTGCGCCATCAGGCGCTCACGGGTCAGGTTCGGCCCGACGGCCGTGGCCGCCTGCTCGAAGATCAGGGCGCCGGTGTAGCTGGCCTGGACGATGTGGTGGTTCAGGCCCTTGTTGCCGCGCGCGTACTTGTTCATCACCGCCATGAACTCCGGACCCCACAACTTGTAGGTCGTGTTCGTCCAGTAGCGGTTCACCGGGTGCGACCCGAACAGCGAGCCCAGCACCTCGGCGGCCAGGTGGTTACCGGAGATGCCCTTGCTCGGGTAGTAGCCCTGCTGCGCGGCCTCGACCATGAACTTCACCATGGTCGCCGGGTTGATCACGTAGTGGACGATGTGCTCGGGGTTGGCCGCGCGCATCGACAGGATCTGCGCCGACATGGAGGTCTCGGAGATCCCGACGTCGAGCTTCTTGACCATCTTGCTGCCGGAGGCGTCGAGGATCTTCGCCGCCGCGTTGCAGGAGAGCTGCATCTCCGGGCTGGCCAGGCAGACCAGGGCGTAGGTCTTCGGCTTGATCACGTTCTTCACCCACTGAGCGCCGGCCATCGCCTCGTGGATCATCGACATGTGGGTGGGGAACATGTACGAGTCCTGCCACTCGGTCTGGGAGTAGGCCCAGGTGCCGATGGCCGGGATTCGGTACTGCGCCAGGTCGGCGTGGACCGAGGCCGACGCCCAACTGGAGTAGCCGAGGAAGGCGAAGACCTTGTCCTGGGTGACGAGCTTCTTGATGCAGGACTTCGACCGCGACACCTCGCCGGGGCCGTCGTCGCAGTCGACGAGGGACAGCCGCCGGCCGAGCACGCCGCCGCGGTCGTTGATCGAGGCGAAGGTGGCCCTCACGCCGTTGACCAACGGGGTGGCGAGCACGTTGCCCAGCGCCATGCCGTGCATGGTCACGGTGCCCATCTTGATGGCGTCCGGCGAGACCCCGACGTCGGTCACGCCGCCCTTGGCCGCGGCGATCTTGGCGTTCGCCTTCTTCGAGGTCGTCACGCCTTCGTAGCTGTTGGCGGCCCGGAGCGCGGTCACCTGCTCCTTGGTCTGGGTGACCGGCGCCCTCTCCGTACTGGCGACGGCCTTCGCGTCCGCCTGCGCGTCGGCCACCGCCGCGGTCAGCGCCTTCGTCGCCTTGTCGCCCGCGCCCGCTCCGCCGCGCTTGTCGGCCTGGGCGTCGAGGTAGTCGGCGACGGCGCGGACCAGGTCGGCCGTGGCCTCGGTCTGGTCCTGCGGATTGGCCAGGGTGTCGCC
>NZ_JACDFE010000246.1 GCF_013815995.1 Sporichthya sp. | reverse complement strand
GCCCTGGCCTTCGCGGCGTTCGTCGGCTTCGGTGAGCTGGTCCGGTTGACGCTGCCGGGCGAGCGCGACGCTGCGCCGTTGGGCGTGGCCGGCGCGCTCGCCTACTGCCTGCTGCCCGAGGTGGCCGGTACCCCGGCCGAGCACAGCGCCTCGCAGGTGGTCGCGGTCGCGGCGATCGGGATCCTGATCGGCGGACTGCCGCACGCGGCGGCCGGCCGGGTGGTCGGCCTGGACGACGCGGCCCGGCGACTGCTCGTGGTGGCGGGTGCGGCGGCGGCGTTCCGTCCGGTGGTGGACGACTCGGGCCTGGACCTGGACCCCGGGCCCGGTCTGGCCGCGGTGATGATCGGGGTCCTGCTCGGCGTCGGGGTGCTGGATGCGTTGCTGGCCGGTCTGACGCGGGCTCAGATGGACCGGGCGCGGCTGCGCACGACCTGGCGCGACGAGTTGCGCACCGAGCTGAGCATCGGCTCCGCGATCGGTGCCACCGGCATGTTGATCGCGCTCGCGGTCGGGGTGATGGACCTGTGGGCGATCCCGGTGTTCTGCGCGCCCCTGCTGCTCACCCAGTTCTCCTTCCGCCGCTTCGTCGCGATCCGGGAGACCTATCTGCAGACCGTGCGTTCGCTGTCGCGGGTCACCGAGCTCGGTGGGTACACCGAGACCGGTCACGCGCGCCGGGTCAGTGAGCTGGCCCTGGCCGTCGGGCGCGAGCTGGGCATGACCGGTGAGGAACTGCGCGACCTGGAGTACGCCGCCCTCATGCACGACCTCGGCCAGCTCTCACTGACCGAGCCGATCCCCGGTGGGGCCACGATCATGGTCGATCCCGCCGAGCAGCGACGCATCGCCGAGGAGGGGGCCCGGGTGATCCGGGCCACCGGCGTGCTGGACCGGGTCGCCGACATCGTCGAGCGCTCCACCGAGCCCTATCGGCGCCCGCACGAGGCGCTGGACCCGACGCTTCCTGTGGGGGCGTCGGTGATCAAGGCGACCAACGCCTTCGACGACCTGGTGGGGGAGTCCGCGTCGAGCCAGCGGCGGCTGGACGCCCTGGAGCGGTTGCGGCTGGGGATGGCGTACGAGTACGACCCGCGGGTGGTGGCCGCCCTCTCCCGCGTCGTCGAGCGCACGACGACGCGCGCAGCGTGAGCTGAGCGGGCTGCGCGTTATCGTCCCGACATGGTTCTGCAGGCCGGCTTCCCGAAGCGCAAGCCGCTGTCCCGCGCCGGGCGGGTCTGGCGGCTGGGTGTGGCCGCCGGGGCGCTCGGGCTGCTGGTCTACGGCTCGGCGTGGGGCGACGACGACCTGTGGCCCTTCGGGCCGATGTCCCAGTACTCGTTCCGGATCGACCCGGACGGCGAGGTCCGGGCGCTGTGGGTGGAGGCCGACCTCGCGGACGGCTCGCACTGCCGGCTGGACATCTCCAACGCGGATGACGTCGGGGTGGCCCGGGCCGAACTGGAAGGCCAGCTGGACCGGATCATCGCCGACCCGCAGCGGCTGGCCACGTTGGCCGAGGCCTGGGCGCGCCTGCACCCGGACCGGCCCGAACTGCGCCGGATCATCGTCGGGCAGGACGTCGTCGAGCTCGCCGACGGGCGGGAGGCCGGGGAGCGCACCGACGTCTTCACGTCCTGGAGCGCCGCCTGGAGCGCCACCTGGAGCACTGTGCCCGGGGCCGGCCCGACCGACCCGGTCCCGAAATGAGGGCCGAAGTGAGCGCCGCCGTGACCCCTGCGGCAAGGGTGGAGCGCTGGTTCTTCCCGTTGCTGCCGAACTCGCGGATCGCGGTGCTGCGCGCGGCGATCTACCTGTTCGTCGTGGTCGACGTGCTGGTCATGGTCAACGACGTCGTGCCGAAGGCCTCGGCGCCGGCGGAGTTCTACACCCCCGTGGCGCTGGCCCGGCTGATCCACCTGCCGGCGCCGCAGGAGAACGTGGTGCTCGCGCTGCGGGCGGCACTGGTGATCGGGGCGCTGGTCGCGGCCACCAACCGGCTGCCGCGGCTGCTCGGCTGGCCGATCGCGGTCGGGCACCTGATCTGGGTGCTCTACGGGATGTCCTACGGCAAGGTCGATCACGACCACCTCGCGCTCGTGGTCGCTCTGTTCGTGCTGCCCACCGTCGGACGCAGCCATCCGCACGACCATCGCGCGGACGAGCGGGCCGGCTGGGCGCTGCGCTGCATCCAGCTCGCGGTGGTCGCGACCTACACGCTCTCGGTCTGGGCGAAGATCCGCTACGGCGGCTGGGACTGGCCGAGCGGGGCGACCCTGATGTGGGCGGTGGAACGGCGGGGCACGTTCCTCGGCGAGCACCTGGTGCACGTGCCAGAACTGCTCGTGCTCGCGCAGTGGGTGACGGTGGCCGCCGAGCTCGCGGCGCCGCTGGTGCTCGTGCTGCGCGGCCGGGCGCTCGGGCTGGCGGTGGGGTTCTACCTCAGCTTCCACCTGATCACCTACGCGGCGATCTCGATCCACTTCCTGCCGCTGGTGGTGTGCTGGCTGGCGTTCGCGCCGCTGGAGAAGATCGGTCAGCGTCTGGAGACCCGGCCAGTGTCACTCCGCCGTGGGCACCTTGCACGCCGCGCTGCCGCCGGGCAGGCGGTAGCGGTTGTTGGCCACGAGGCGGTACAGCCCGTGCCCGACCCAGCGGAACGGCGGGACGCGTAGCAGCAGGCCGGGGAGCTTCCACACCCCGCCGCAGTCCAGCAGCAGCCGGGCGACCGCCTGGGCCCCGCCGTCGATCCGGCCATCGGTGCCGACCCAGACCACCTCATGCGCGGTCTGCTCGGGGGAGACGCCGTAAGCGGCCAGATCCACCCGTTGCCACGGCTTCACCTCGGCACCGGTCGGCAGCCGACGCGCGGCGAACCGGGCACAGCGGGAGCAGAACCCGCAGTCCCCGTCGAAGATCAGCAGCGCTCGGGTTCCCACCTGGCCATGATGCCTGAGGAAGCGAACATGCCGCGCCGGCGGTAGGCCGCGGCGAAGGCGTACAGCCCGGCTCCGGCCGCGATCCCGACGTCGCCCACGCTGTCCACCTCGCGGTGGCCGGGGATCGGCACCGGGATCCGGTCGGCCAGCGCCGTCATCCGGGAGGCGCCGTCCAGCGGCTCGTGCCGGTCGTCGGACTCCAGGGCCAAGTGCTCCACGCTGATCCCGGCCCGCGCCACCGCCGACTCCGAGACCGGCATCGCGCCGTTGACGATGACCACCAGGGCGTTCGCGCACAGCCCGAGGGTGGCCAGCGCCACACCGGGCACCCGCAGGTTCCCGGCCGCGAACTGCACCATCAGGGTCGCCGACACGGCCAGGCACAGCGGGAAGGAGTAGGCGACCTCCCCGGCCACGAGCGGCTCGGCCGCCTGGACCGCGAACGCCGCGACCAGCAGCCCGACCCGGTGCACCTGCGGTGCGAACAACGGGCCCGGGCCTCCGGCCAACCGGCCGAAGGCGAACGCGGCCACGAGAACCAGCACGGTCAACCCCACGCGACTAGTGTCGCAACGCGAGGGCCCCGCAGCGGGGAAGACGCGGCCGTCGCGATCAGGCTGAACGAGGCTGCGCGAGAGGAGGGCTTTGTGGAGGACGGCTTTCCGGTACGCGCGGAGCTGCCCGGCACCGTCGCCGCCGTCCTGGTCACCGCGGGGAGCGAGGTCGAGGCCGGCGCCACGTTGGTGCTGCTGGACTCGATGAAGATGGAGATCCCGGTGCTCGCCCCCCGGGCCGGTCACGTGCGCCGGGTGGTGGTCGGGCCCGGGGACCGGTTGCAGCAGGGGGATCTGGTGGCGGTGCTGGATCCGGCCCTGACCTGAGAGGACCTGACGTAACGTCAGATGATCGGGCCGTGGGCCGAACAGTGCGCCTTCCACCCGTCGGGGACCACCTGAACAACCAAGCGGCGTTTGCACTCCGGGCAGTAGCGCGGGGGCTCGAGCGCCCGCAGCTCGCGGCACGCCTGGTGGGTCAATGCGGGGTGAGTGCCGAGTTCATCGCCGCAGCGATCGCAGTAGGTGTCGTTCACGCGAGAATTGTCGTCCTCGGGTAGGAGACCGATGCATCGGTCACCACATTGACCAGGTAGGGCACCCCCGCCGCCAGCGCGCGGTCGAGTGCGGGCCCGAGGTCGTCCGGGTCGGTCACCATCTCGCCGGCCCCGCCGAGCGCCTTCACGACCTCGTCATAGCGGCACTGCGGGGTGAGGTCGGCGACCACGTCGTAGCCGTACATGGCCTGCATGGGGTGCTTCTCCAGGCCCCAGATGCCGTTGTTGCCGACCACCAGCGCCACCGGCATCCGGTGCCGGATCAGGGAGTCCACGTCCATCAGGGAGAAACCCGCGGCCCCGTCGCCGAGCAGCGCCACGATCTGGGCGTCGGGGCGGGCCACTCGGGCGCCCATCGCGTAGCCCAGACCGGTGCCGAGACAGCCGTACGGGCCCGGGTCCAGCCAGCAACCTGGCCGCTGGGGCTCGATCAGCCGGCCGGCATAGGAGACGAAGTCGCCGCCGTCGCCGATCACCACCGCGTCCGCGTCCAGCCGGGGGATCAGCTCGCCGAGCACCCGGGCCGGGTGGATGTCCGGGGTGTTCGTGGCCAGCAGTTCCGCGTCCTTGGCCGCCCGGGCGGACACCACGCCCTGCAGGTGGGTGAGCCAGTCGCCGCGGCCGGGCGCTCCGGTCAGCGCGTTCGCGATCCCGGTGAACACCGCGGTCAGGTCACCGGCGGCGGTGGCCGCCGGCTCCACCAGGCCGCCCCCGAGGCGGTCCGGGGCGTCGACCAGGTGGATGACGGGGGTGGGGTGCTCCTGCTCCAGCGCACCGAAGCGGCCGAAGCCGAGGCGGAAGTCCAGGGGGGTGCCGGCCACGATCACCAGGTCGGCGCCCCCGAATGCCTGCCCCCGCGCCTTGGTCACCAGCAGCGGATGGCCGATCGGCAGGATGCCGCGGCCCTGGCCGTTGGTGACGGTCGGGATGCCGAAGGTTTCGGCGAAGGCCCGCGCCGCCACCTCGGCACCGTCGGCCCAGACGTCCGAGCCGAGCAGCAGGACCGGTCGCACCGAGGTCCGGAGCAGGTCGGCAACCCGGGCCAGGTCTCCGGGGTCGGGGCCGATCGGGGTCCGCTGCGGCGGGGCCGGCAATTCGACCTTGGCGTCGCCGAACAACTCGTCCATCGGGAGGTCGAGGAAGGTCGGGCCGCGGTGCGCGGTGGTGGCGACCCGCAGCGCGCGGTCCACGTAGTCCGGGATGTCCGCGGTCGTCGGAGCGGTGGTGGCGAGCTTGGTGACGGCCGCGACCAACTGCGGGTGGTCCAGTTCCTGCAGGGAACCGGCTCCCCACAACCCGGACGGAGCGCGGCCACCGAGCACGAGCACCGGGGAGCCGTTGAAGTGCGCGGTGGTGATCGCCGAGATGCCGTTGGTGATGCCCGGTCCCGCGGTCAGCACGGCCAGGCCGGGCCGCCGGTTCAGGCGGGCGACCGCCTCCGCCGCGAACACCGCGCTCTGCTCGTGCCGCACGTCGTAGAGCGGCATCGGAGGGTCGGCGTGCACCGCCCCGTCGTAGAGCGGGAACACGTGCCCGCCGGAGAGGGTGAACATCTCGCGCACGCCGTGCGCGCGCAGGACGGGAAGGGCCAGATTGCCGCCGTGACCGCTGATCTCCACGCGGCGAACCTACTGTGTCGGCTGTCGGCCCGCGCGTGCGCCGAACCTCTACCTGGGGACGTTGATGGTGAGCGTCCCGGAGATCTTGCCGTTGGTCAGGCCGCACGCGAAGTAGGTGTAAGTCACCGTGTAGGTGCCGGGACCGGTGTACTTCTTCATCGCCTGGTAGGTGTCCTTGACCTCGCGCACCACCCGCGCCTCCTTGTCGACCGGGCAGCGGCGACCGCTCACGGGCACGTCGGAGTTGGTGCCGTCGCCCCAGGCCAGGGTCTCGCCGAGACCGATGTCGCGGGTGGCGGGCGTCGGGAAGTTCAGCTTCCCGCCGGCGGCGGTCAGCGGCTCCAGCACGAAGCCGGTGAAGCCGAAGGTGAGCGTGAGATCGCGGCCGACCCGGTTGTAGGCGATCTGGATCCGCAGCTGCGGGGCGGCGGGCGAGGCGCTCGCGCTGGGGGAGGCCCAGGCTGACGCCTTGGCCGAGGAGGAGGCGGTGGGCACGGCGTAGAGGCCCGTGCCACTGCTGCCGATGGTGCCAATGGGGGAGGAGGGCCCGGACCCGGCC
>NZ_JACDFE010000040.1 GCF_013815995.1 Sporichthya sp. | reverse complement strand
GCGGGGGACAGCGCGCGGACCCGCTCCTGGCGGTGCCGCAGGTCGTCGCCGGCCCGGTCCAGCAGGTGAGAAAGGCAGCGTCGGACCCGATCCCGCAGCTCGTCGGCCTGCTGGGTGGCCCGGCGCAGGCCCGCCCCGGGGTCGGCCAGCACCGGCCGGCTGCACAGGCCGGTCACGATCGCGTGCTCGCGCGCGAGGCGGGCCTCCACCGCGCGCAGAGACCGCCGGGTCAGCCCGTCGACCAGGCCTTGCTGCTCGGCGACGTCCGGCACCACGAGCATGGCCGCGTCCGTGGGGGTGGAGGCGCGCACGTCGGCGACCGAGTCCACCAAGGGGCTGTCCTGCTCGTGCCCGATCGCGCTCACCACCGGGGTCCGCGCCGCGGCCACCGCGCGGACCAGGGTCTCGTCGGAGAACGGCAGCAGGTCCTCCACCGAGCCGCCGCCGCGGGCCAGCACGATCACCTCGATCGCCGGGTCGGCGTCGAGGGCAGCCAACTCCTTCAGGATCTCGGCCACCGCGTACGGGCCCTGGACCGCGACCTCCCGCACGTCGAATGCCACCGCCGGCCACCGCCGCCGGGCGTTCTCCAGGACGTCGCGCTCGGCGGCGCTGGCCCGGCCACAGATCAGGCCGACCCGCCCGGGCAGGAACGGCAGCGAACGCTTCCGGCGAGCGTCGAACAGGCCCTCCGCGGCCAGCACCCGGCGCAGGTGCTCCAGGCGGGCCAGCAGTTCCCCGATGCCGACGGTGCGGATCGCCTCCGCGACGAAGGACACCGAGCCGCGCGGCACGTAGAAGGTGGGCCGGCCGAACACCACGATCCGGGAGCCCTCCTCGACCGAGGGCACGACCGAGTCCAACAGCGCCCGGGAGCAGGTCACCTGGAGGCTGACGTCGGCGATGGGGTCGCGCAGCGTGACGAACATCGTGGAGGCACCGGGCCGGCGGACCACCGCAGTGACCTGGCCCTCGACCCAGACCTTGCCGAGCTTGGCGATCCACTGCCCGATGAGGTGGGCGACGGTGCGGACCGGAACCGGCGACTCGGCGGTGGTCTCCAGGGGCACGGGTCCAGCCTAGGGGCCCACTGTGGGCAGCATTTGCGCCGGTCAGGGGCACAAATAGGGCTCCGGGGTCACAACTCGATTGCACTAGCCAACTTTTGGGGGGTTACCGCGGCGCGGCCGTTGTGACTCCGGTGTCCGGGGCACCAGGATGTGTCACGTGTTGCTCCAGGTGTCGGATCTTACGGTCCGTTACGGCCGGACCATTCAGGGTCTGGCCGACGTTGACGTTGACGTACCTCCCGGCTCGGTCACCGCGGTACTGGGTGCGAACGGCGCCGGGAAGTCGACCCTGCTGCGGGCGATCTCCAACACGCTGCCACTGCACCGGGGCAAGGTGACCTCCGGCTCCATCACCCTGGAGGGCCGCGACCTCGCCAAACTGGACCCGGCCGAGATCGTCATGGCCGGCGTCGTCCAGGTCCCCGAGGGCCGGCAGGTCTTCACGACCATGAGCGTCGAGGAGAACCTGCGCGCCGGTGGCCTGATCGTCGCCAAGGAGAAGCGTGAGCCGGCCCGGGACCGGGTCTTCGAGCTGTTCCCGCGCCTGGCCGAGCGGCGCACGCAGCGCGCCGGGCTGCTCTCCGGCGGTGAGCAGCAGATGCTCGCGATGGGCCGCGCGCTGATGTCCAGCCCGAGACTGCTGCTGCTCGACGAGCCGTCGCTCGGACTGGCGCCGAAGATGATCACGCTGATCGGCGAGATCATCCGCGAGATCAATGCCGCCGGGACCGCGGTCCTGCTGGTCGAGCAGAATGCGGCGATGGCGCTGAAGGTGGCCGAGGACGTCGTGGTGCTCGAGGTCGGCCGGCTCGCGCTGAAGGGCCGTGCCGCCGATGTGAAGGACTCGCCCGAACTGGCCGCGCTCTATCTCGGCGGCCACGGCGACTCCCAGGATGACACTCTGTCAGAATCCGCGGAGGGAACCGACGCCGAGCCGGCGACCCCGGTCGCCCGCCGCACGCTGTCGAAATGGCAGGGCTGAGTACATGAGTCCAGCTGCGACCCCCGCACTGCAGGTCGACGACCTCGCTCTGAGCTTCGGCGGCGTGAAGGCCCTGGACAAGGTGAGCTTCGGGGTCGCGCCGGGCAACATCCACGCGCTGATCGGGCCGAACGGCGCCGGTAAGTCGACCTGCTTCAACGTCATCTGCGGCGTCTACAGGGCCGACCGCGGGGCGGTCCGGCTCGGCGGTAACGACGTCACCGGCATGCACCCGCACCAGCTCGCCGGTAAGGGCCTGGGCCGCTCCTTCCAGAACCTCGCGCTGTCCATGCACTCGACCGTGCTGGACAACGTCATGCTCGCGCGGCACTGCCGCACCCGGGGTGGATTCATGGCGGCCGGAGCGCGGTGGCCCTCGATGATGTCCGAGCAGGCCAAGCACACCGCCCGGGCCGTGGAGATCTGCGAGTTCCTCGGCATCGAGCGCCTCCTGCACGCTCCGGTCGGCGGCCTGTCCTACGGCGACGCGAAGCGCGTCGACATCGCCCGCGCCCTGGCCACCGAGCCCGAGGTGCTCCTGCTCGACGAGCCGGCTGCCGGCATGAACGCCGGTGAGACCGCCGAGGTCGCCGAGTTGATCAAGGTCGTCCGGGACGCCCTGGAGATCTCGATCCTGCTGGTCGAGCACGACATGACGCTGGTCATGGGCGTGGCCGACCGGATCACCGTGCTCGACTTCGGCAAGGTCGTGGCCGACGGCACCCCCGCCGAGGTACGCAACGACCCCGAAGTCATCCGCGCCTACCTGGGAGAACAGGAATGAACACCTTCATCCAGGTCATGGTCAATGGCCTGGGCAAGGGCGCGGTGTACGCCTTACTCGCGCTCGGTTTCGTGATCATCTTCAAGGCCAGCGGGGTGCTGAACTTCGCCCACGGATCGTTCGTGCTGCTCGGCGGCTATGTCGCCGTACGCACGCAGGACGACCTCGGTTTCACGGTTTCGGCGATCCTGGGTGTCGCGACCGCCGGCTTGGGAGCGCTGTTCATCGAAAGGGTGCTGGTCGCCCGAAGGCCCTTGGCCGATCCGATCGCGCTCGCGTTGTTGACGATCGGAGTGGACGTGATCCTGACCGAGGAGATCATTCGCCGCCTCGGCGTCGAGCTGCCGTTCCTCGGCCGCCCCTACGACGGCAAGCCGATTCAGGTCGGCGACATCACCTTCTTCCGCACCCAACTGATCGCGCTGGCCGTCGGCGCGGTTTTGGTGACGCTTTTCTTCCTCGCCTTCCGCCTCACCGGCTGGGGGGTGGCGATGCGGGCGCAGGCGGAGAACCGCGAGGCCGCCGCCCTGATGGGCATCCGGCGCGGCCGGGTCACCGCTGCGGCCTGGGTGATCGGCGGTGTACTCGCCGGAGTGGCCGTGCTCTTCCTGGCCACCCAGGACTTCTCCGGCTCGGGTCTCTCCCGAGGTACGCATGCGATCGCCCTGGTGGCTTTCCCGGCGGCGATCATCGGCGGGCTGGACTCCACCGAAGGGGCGATCGTGGGCGGCGCGATCGTCGGCCTGACCGAGGCGCTGTCCGCGCAATACATCTCCTTCGAGTTCTCCAAGGTGGCCGTGTACGTCGTGATGCTCACGGTGCTGATCGTGAGGCCGAGCGGGCTCTTCGGCACCCGGGAGCGAACGCGTGTCTGAGGGAACCCTGACCGCGGACCCACCCGCCGAGACCCCGAGTCATGGCCGGCGCGGCGGCCTGCTGAGCAACCCCGCGACGCTGTTCAGGTGGGGCGTCCGGCTCGTGATCGCGTTGATCGTGCTCACCCCGCCGCTGTACTTCGAGCCGTCGTGGCTGCGGGTCGGCCAGTACGTGATGATCGGCGCCGTCGCGGCCATCGGGCTCACGCTGCTCACCGGTCAGGCCGGCCAGCTGTCCCTCGCGCACCCGTTCTTCATGTTCGTCGGTGGCGCCACCTACTGCGTACTCGGCAGTGAGGACGCGCCGGGCAAGGTGGGTTTCGGACTGCCCTCGCTGGTCGCCCTGATCGGCGCCATCCTGGTCGCGGCCGCCCTCGGCTTGGCGTTCGCGCCGGTCTCCGGCCGGGTCCGCGGGGTGTACCTCGGCGTCGCCACGCTCGCCCTGGTTTACGTCGGCCTGTACCTGGGCCAGCAGTGGACCTCGCTCTCCGGCGGCACCGCGAGTGGCCGTCCCTCACCCGACCTGAATCTCTTCGGGATCAAGACGCTGCGCAATGACCCCGAGATCTCGTTCCTCGGCCAGGCCATGGAGCGCGAGCAGCGGGTCTGGTACCTCTTCGCGCTCCTCCTGTTGATCGCTGCCCTGCTGGCCTGGGGCGCCGTGCGCAGTCGGCCTGGCCGGGCCTGGCGGGCGGTCCGGGACAACGAATCGGCCGCCTCCGCGCTGGGCGTGAACGTCCCCCGGGTCCGGGCCGAAGTGTTCGCGATCTCCTCCGGGTACGCCGGACTCGCCGGCGTCATGACCGTGATGTGGTACCGCCTGCTCAAGCCGGACGAGAGTGAATTCGCCGGCACGTACAGCATCGTGGTCGCGATCGCGTTCCTGGCGATGATCCTCATCGGCGGGCTGGGATCGGTGGGCGGCGCGATCGCCGGGTCCGTCCTGGTCTTCGGCCTGCCCGGGATGCTCACCATCATGATCGGTGGCAATGAGCTGTTCGGTACTTCGGGCGCAAATGCGATCACGCCGGCGATCTTCACCTCGTTCGTGTACGGCGCCGCGATCATCATCGTGGTCCTCTTCGAGCCGGGCGGGCTCGCCGCCCTCGGGCGCCGGCTCAAGGCGACGGCCGCCCGAACGCAGCTTGGTTCCACGCTCCTGTCCCCGAAAGGAAGCTGAACAGCATGCGCCAGTCCCTCAAGGTTCCAGCCCTCGTCATCGCGGGTGCGCTCGTCCTGGCCGCCTGTGGCGGCGGTGACGACGAAGCCGATTCCGGCGGTGCCGACGCCAGTGGCGTCAAGACCGGCCCCGGCATCAGCGACGACAGCATCACCCTCGGCGTCATGACGGACCTGACCGGTCCGTTCAAGGACTTCAGCACCACGCTGCAGGCCGGCCACAAGATGTGGGTGGACGAGGTCAACGCCAAGGGCGGAGTCTGCGCCCGCCAGATCCAGCTGGAGTCGCGGGATCACGGCTACAAGGCCGAGACAGCGACCATCCAATTCCCGGACCTCGAGCCGAACGTCGCCGGGTTCATGGAACTGCTCGGCTCGCCGATGATCGCCGCCCTGAAGACCGACATCAACGACAAGCAGGTCACCACGATGGCGGTGTCCTGGAGCTCGGAGCTGCTCGACCAGCCCTACGTGATCATCGTCGGCACCACCTACGACCTCGAGATCATCAACGGCCTGGACTACCTGCTTGAGAAGGGCGACCTCAAGAAGGGCGACACGATCGGCCACATCTACATCGACGGCGAGTACGGCGCGAACGGTCTGGCCGGGTCGAAGTACTTCGCCGAGAAGAACGGCCTGAAGGTGTCCGAGGCCAAGGTGACCTCGACCGACACCGACATGAAGAGCCTCGTCACCAAGTTCAAGAGCGACAAGGTCACGGCCATCGCGCTGACGACCTCGCCGGCCCAGACCGCGTCCGCCGCGACCAACAACGTCGGGCTCGGCCTGAACGTGCCGATGATCGGCAACAGCCCGGTATTCGCGCCGGCGCTGCTGGACACGCCGGCCGCTCCCGCCCTGAGCAAGCTCTACGTGGTGGCCTCGGCCGTGCCGTTCGACTCGAGCGTGCCCAAGGCCAAGGAGGTCGCGACCAAGTTCATCGCCGAGAACCCGGATGTCAAGCCGAGCTTCACGGTGCAGTACGGCTACGCCCAGGGCCTGATCTGGGGTCAGATCCTGCAGAAGGCCTGTGACGCCAAGGACCTGAGCCGCGCGGGCATCAACGCGGCATTGAAGTCCAGCAACAACATCACCACCGACAAGCTGGTCTCGGACCTCGACTTCTCCAAGCCGGGTTCGCCGTCCTCGCGCACCGTCTACATCGGGCAGGTCGACAAGGACTCTCCCGGTGGTCTGAAGCAGGTCCAGGCCCTGAAGGAGTTCCCGGACGCCAAGACCTACAAGGCGCCGCACGAGAGCTGACCCCGCCCGGGTCCGCTTGTTCCAGGCCCGCCCTCTCCCGAACGGGAGAGGGCGGGCCTCTCCTTATCCCCGTGGCGGGGTCGGCCGTTATCGTCGATGCGTGGCTGTCGACCGTTTACTCCCGACCGAAGAAGCGCGCGACCTGATCGCGCTGACCCGCGACTTCGCGGACAACGAACTGTTGTCCCGGGTCGAGGCGCACGAGAAGACCGAGACCTACCCCGAGGGCCTGTTCGCCTCGATGGCGCGGGTCGGTCTGCTCGGGCTGCCGTACCCGGAGCAGTGGGGCGGTGGGGGACAGCCGTACGAGGTCTACCTGCAGGTGCTGGAGGAGCTCGCGGCGCGCTGGGCCGCAGTGGCGGTGGCGACCAGCGTGCAGGCTCTCTCGATCCACCCGGTGCACAAGTTCGGCACGCCGGCCCAGCAGGAGCAGTGGCTGCCGGAGATGTTGGCCGGGCGCCTGATCGGCGGCTACAGCCTGTCCGAGCCGCAGGCCGGTTCGGACGCCGCCGCCCTGATCTGCAAGGCGGAGAAGACCGAGACAGGGTTCCGGGTGACCGGGACCAAGGCTTGGATCACCCACGGCGGGATCGCCGACTACTACGCGCTGTTCGCCCGCACCGGCGAGGGATCGCGCGGAATCTCGTGCTTCCTCGGGCCGGGCCACGCCGAGGGCCTGTCCTTCGGTAAGCCCGAGGAGAAGATGGGCCTGCACGCCATCCCGACCACGAACGCGTTCTACGACGGGGTCGAGTTCGAGGCCGACCGGCTCATCGGGGCGGAGGGCCAGGGCCTGGAGATCGCCTTCAGCGCCCTCGATGCCGGCCGGCTCGGCATCGCGGCGTGCGCGACCGGCCTGGCCCAGGCCGCGCTGGACGCCGCGGTGGACTATGCCAACGAGCGGACCACCTTCGGTCGCAAGATCGTCGACCATCAGGGCCTGGGTTTCCTGCTCGCGGACATGGCCGCGGCGGTGGACTCGGCGCGCGCCACCTACCTGGACGCGGCCCGCCGCCGGGACGCCGGGCGGCCGTACAGCCGCAACGCCTCGGTGGCCAAGCTGGTCTGCTCCGACGCGGCGATGAAGGTGACCACCGACGCCGTCCAGGTCTTCGGCGGGTACGGCTACACCCGGGATTTCCCGGTGGAGCGCTACATGCGCGAGGCCAAGATCATGCAGATCTTCGAGGGCACCAACCAGATCCAGCGGCTCGTCATCAGCCGCGGTCTCTCCCGCTGACCTGCGGCGCCCGGCGGGCGCCTCGCGGCGTTGTCGTCGTCGCCGGTACTGCGTACACGGCTTCCTCCTCCGCCTTGCGATGCATCCCGCCGGATCACCGCAGGCGCCAAGCAGCTACGGAATGAGGCCGGCGCGGCGGGCCGCGGTGACGGCCTCGACCCGGTTGCGTGCGTTCAGCTTGCGCATCGCCACGTGCAGGTAGGACTTCACCGTCGACTCCCCGACGCCGAGCCGCTCGCCGGCCTCGGCGTTGGAGCACCCGATCGCCACCTGGGTGATGACGTCGAGCTCGCGCGGGGTGAGGTTGACCAGCGCGTCGGCGTCGCCGTCGAAACCGGCTCCGCGCATCGTCCCGGCCAGGCGGTGCATCAGGTCGTCGATGAGCTGGCGGGTGCTTCCGCTCGCGGTGCTGCGGATCAGGCCGAGTTCGGCGTGGACGTCACGGAGGCGCTGGTCCGCGCCGGCCTGCGGGGTGTGCATCGCGGCAGTCAGCTCGGCCAGGCGGCGGTTGACCTCCGCGGTCACCGCGGCCTCGTACTCCATGCGCCGGGCGACCGCGACGGCGCGGTCCATCACGCGCTCGCTGATCAGTTCCGGTCGGCGCAGGCCGGCGTAGATGACGCCGGTCGCGCCCGCGCGGCTCAGGATCGGCACGGCGAGCAGCGCGTGCAGGCCCTCCTGCTTCACCGGGACGTCGTACTCGTGCGTGATGCCCCGCGCGGTGCCGTAGTCGCGCACGTGGATCGGGAGGCCCACGGACATCGCCTTGCCGCCCAGGCCGCGGCCCAGTTCGACCTGGACGCCGCGCAGCGCCTCGGACTTGGAGCCGACGAAGGTCGTGAGCACCGCAGGGGTGTCAATGCCGGCCCGGGTGCCGCCGAAGGTGATCTCGGCGCCGGTGACCTGCTTGAGCTCGAACAGGTGCGCCGCCATCGTCGGCACTTCGGTCTGCAGCGTCGCGGCGGAGGATTGCATCCGGGCATTGTGCGATGCGGCTCACATCGGGACAAGTCGTCGCGCCGGAGTGACGCTGCACCGTGACGGGACGCAGCGCGCACGCCTCATCACGTTGAGACACGCCGAGGCGTCCCAGGGCGTCCGCCGGGGGCAACTACTTCACGTACTCCGGTGCGATGCGCGCGGCGCAGGAGACGCTCGTCAGCCCGTCGGTCGAGGCCTTCTCCGCCACCAGGACGCCGTCGACGAAGACCCGGCAGGCCAGCGATCCCGCGCCGGTCCCCGGGCTGCGGACCTCGACGTTCGCGAAGCCCCCGGCCGGGCCGACCGGCAACTGGATCGTGGTTCGCCACGGCATCGGCTGGCGGAGCGCGGTCTGCTCGAGGTTGTTCTCGCCGACGATGAAAGAGATCACCGGGGCGATCCCGGTGCCGTTGACCTCGTAGATCACCTCGTGGTTGGTCGGGGTCATCTTCACGACCGGGAACTCCGGCTTGTAGTCCCCGCCCGAGAAGAGCACTGCCGTCACCCCGACGGCCAGGGCGGCGACGACCGCGCCGGCGATCCAGGTGCGACGGCGGACCGGCTTCCGAGCCGTCGTGTGCTCCAAGGTGTCGGTCACGGGGGGCGATCCTTTCGAGGACTTCTCAGGTGCGCAGGAAAGCGAAGCCTCATGGTCGGCACGACGTGATTCCGCGTTGCTTCCGCCGGATGAACACCGTGTCTCCGAATGAGCACCGGTACTCACTATGGCCTGGATCACGATGCGCCGTGAATTCGAGCGGCGCGCGCAAATAGGTGCCACTGCTGCCCTCGTCGCAGGGCGCGCCGCTGGGATCCATTTGCGTTCCCGCAGGTGAGAGCCCTGTCGTACTCACTCGGACGGCGGTTCCCGGCGATTTCTAATTGATCTGCGCGTAACCAGGAGCGAGTTTTCAGGAAACGCATAACCGTCCTAATCCACTCAGCACAGCGTTCTTCGGAAGAAATGCCCGCCACCGGATGCACCTGAGCTTGTCGCAGAAGCACCCCGGTACCCGGAGCCCAACGAGGGGACTCCGAGTCTCCGGTCCCCTAAAGAAGGAGACAACGTATGAGCGCAGCAGGTAGGCGCAAAGTACCCACCATGCTGACCTTTAAGGGTCGGCACGGGATGGGGCGCTCGGTGGCCGTGTCCTCGGCCCTCGCACTCTCGATGATCGGCGTCGCCCAGGCCGGCGCGGTCGCGTCGGACACCCCGGCCGCCGCCGTTCCCGTCGCCGCTCCGATGGCCGCTCCGCCGGTCGCCTTCGGTCCGCAGGCCGCTCTGTTCACGCTCAAGGACAGCCAGGGCAACTGGTTCGACACCGGCACGGACATCTCCGGCACGAGATCGCTCGCCGCTGCCGTGATGCCCACCGCCAACCCCGGTGGTCTGCTCGGTGACACCGCCAGTGTCATCGGCCAGGGCGCGCTCTCCGGAGCCGACCTGAACAACATGATGAACCTGGACATGGCGGAGAAGATCCACAACGTGCAGGCGTCCGGGGCGGCCTCGCCGACCTACGCCGACCTCGGGGTCGACATCGCCAAGCTGCTCAACCTGGACACCGTCCGCTCGACGGCAGCCTCGCTGCTGCCGGTGGGCGACACGCGGCTGGGTGAGCTCGACTCGCTCATCTCGCAGTTCGTCGCGGAGGTTTCCACCTCCCCGGCCGACAAGCCGCTCAACATGTTGACGAGCCCGAGCGGTTCGAAGCTGATGGCGCTCACCAAGGGCATCCGCGCGGCTGACGCCTCGCTGCTGCCCGTGACGATCAACTTCGACGTCAACGAGGCCGAGACCGAAACCTCGCACTTCGCCTCGGCCATCATCTGGCCGGACGGCGCCGAGGGCATGCCGTTCGACCAGGCGGGTGCCTTCATCGGCAGCCGCACCGTCCAGCTGACCAAGCCCGGCCTGTACGCGTTCGCCTGCAAGGTGCACCCGTACATGCTCGGCGCCGTCGCGGTGGACGACCCGCTCACCCCGGGCGTCGACTTCGGTAGCGACCTGCGGATCAAGAGCCGCGGGATGAACGTTCCGTCCTACTCGGACATCGTGTTCCAGCTGGTCCAGAAGTTCTTCGTCATCACGAACCCGGGCAACTGGCAGCACTTCAGCGACTCGTCGGACACCGAGTGGAACCCCGGCTTCGCGCCGGCTCCGCTGCTGACGTTCGACCAGTCCGGCGCGCCGCAGCTGATCATGCTTGAGACCTTCATGAAGGACAAGTTCAGCTACCCGACCACGCTCAAGCAGGTCGGTCAGAAGCCGGCCACGCCGGGTGTCGGCCAGGTCTGGTTCGACACGCAGATGGAGCGGTACGCCGGCAAGACCAAGTCCGGTGCGGCGACCATGCTCAACGCCGAGACCTGGAGCATTGATCGCAAGATCGCTGCTCCCGAGATCAACATGAACAACCCGCACAACATGTGGACCGACAAGAACGAGAAGTACATCTACCAGACCGAGTGGTTCAGCAACATGCTGGACGTCTTCGACCGTCAGACCGGCAAGCTGGTCCGTCGGATCGAGGTCGGCCCGGGTCCGACCCACGTCATGACCCGTACCGACACCGACCAGATGCACGTTGCTCTCGGTGGCGGCGGCGCGGTCATGGAGGTCGCCCCGGGTGCCACCCGGATCGACCGCCGTCTCGCGGTGTCGAGCCCGGACGAGCTCATCGCTCACCCGCACGCTCACTGGATGTCCGGCAACGCCAAGTGGATGGCCACGCCCAACGTGAACCTCTACAACGCGTCGCTCGTCAACATCAAGAAGGGCACCTTCGTCCACAAGCCGACCGGTGAGTTCCCGATCGCCACGGGCATGAACCCGACCGGCAGCAAGACCTACATGGCCGACTTCCTCGGCGCGAGCATCAGCTGCTTCTCCAACGAGAAGGCCGCCTGCATCGCGGATGACGGCAGCAAGGTCGACTACAAGAAGATCGACCTCTGGAACGAGTACGACCCGATCTCCGGCGCTTCAGGCAACTTCGGCGGCCTCGGCATCCAGATCGCGGTGGCCCCGGACAACTCCGGGATCATCAACGCGAACACCCTGACGTCGAACCTGACGATTCTGGACCCGAAGACGGACAAGATCGTCGCTTGGCTGCCCTGCCACGCAGGCTGCCACGGCGTGAACTTCGGTGCGAAGAAGGGTGGCGGCTACTACGCCTACATCACCAGCAAGTTCGCCAACGTCATCGATGTCATCGACATCGACCCGAACGGCGACGGCAACCCGTCGGACGCCGCGATCGTCGGGTCACTGCTGACCGACTCCACCTCCGCCACTGCCATGGACGACTCCGTGACGGAGTTCAACGGCTTCGGTGGCCAGGGCGTCATGACGGTCCCGCTCGCCTACGAAGGCTGGGTCCAGAACGCGCCGAAGAACGCGACCAACAACCAGCTGACCTGCAAGCAGCGGAACCCGGTCAAGTTCAAGAGCAAGTGCTAGTCCAGCACAGCTGATCACCCCGGACCGGGGGGCGCTGACCGCGCCCCCCGGCTCCGGCCGTTCATGCCGGGAGCGCGACGCGGCGCACCCCGGCCACGGCCTCGCTGGGCCCCCTCCGACCACCTCCCGGAAGGGATCGCAATGTCGATCGGATCGTCGAACCACCAGCCCTCAGGCAGCCCCTCAGACAGCCCCTCAGACAGCATTGACATCACTCCGCTGTCCGACCCCGGCCGCCGTCGGCATGCGCGTACCGCGCGCCGCGCCTTCGGCCCGCGTCGGATTCGGAACACCGCGCTGACTGCCGCCCTGGCCCTGGTTGCCCTGGGCTCCCTGCCGGCCCTCGTGCACCTCGTCCCGGAGGACAATTCCCAGGCCGTCGCGCAGGCCCCGGCTGCTCCGGCCGCGGCGCCGCTGGCGCCGCAGACCTCGCAGGAGGCCGTCGACCTCGGCGACGGCACCACGCTCGCCGCGTGGGAGCTCGTCGGGGATCAGAAGGTCTTCACCCTCACCCTGGCGCCGAAGAAGCACACCACCACCGACGGCATGATCAAGGACGGCCTGTCGGTCAACGGCACCATCCCCGCCCCGACCATCCGGGTGAACGAGGGCGACAAGCTGAAGCTCATCGTCGACAACAAGATGAAGGAAGGCAGCGCGATCCACTGGCACGGCATGGACCTGCCGAACGAGCAGGACGGCGTGCCCGGGATCACCCAGCGGACGATCCGGCCCGGGACCCAGCACATCTACGAGTGGACCGCGATCAGCACCGGCACCCACTGGTACCACTCGCACATGGGCGGCGACCAGGAGGGTCGCGGTGTCTTCGGCGCCCTCATCGTGGTTCCCGCGGTCAACGACATTCCTTCCGACCGCGACTACACGCTGATCTTCTCCGACGGTGCGCTCGGCTTCGTCATCAACGGCAAGAGCTTCCCGAGCACGACCCGCCTCGCGGCCCGCGTGGGCGAGCGGGTGCGGATCCGGCTGATCGGCGCGGGGCCGGAGATGATCCACTCCGTCCACCTGCACCTCGGCTTCTTCGAGGTGGTGGCGCAGGACGGCAATCGGTTGCCGCAGCCCTTCAAGGCGGACACGCAGTTGCTCGGGGTCGGGCAGACCTTCGACATCGTCTGGGTACCCACCCGGACCGGTGCCTGGATGCTGCACTGCCACATCTTCAGCCACTCGGAGACCTCGGCCGGCATGACCGGCATGGTCACCCTGGTCGACGTCGCCGAGGCGAACCCGGTCACCGTGCCGCACGTGCCCGGTGTCGGGGACACCGAGGCGGCCCGGCCCGCGGGGCGGATCGACTTCGAGTCGGGGGTCTGATGGTCCGTCAGGTGTGCGTTCAGGTAGGTCGGAGCGTGGCGGCCTTCATGGTCGTGGCCATGCTGAGCAGCCTCGCGCTGCTCGGCCTGGCCGCGCCGGCCTCGGCGCACGCCAGCCTGATCGGCACCACCCCCCGACCGGACCAAGTACTGGCCGCGGAGCCGGCCGACATCGTGCTGAGCTTCAGCGACACGGTCGATGTTAAGACCGCGACCGTGCAGGTGCTCGACCCGGCCGGCGCGGCGTTGGCCATCGGCCTGCCGGCGCATCTCGGCGCCGACGCCACCACGCTCCAGGTCACCCTGCCGACGGGTCTGGCCACAGGCACCCGCACCGTGCTCTACCGCGTGGTGTCCAACGACGGGCACCCGATCCAAGGCTCGTTCCGGTTCAGTGTCGGGGTGGCCACCGCTTCCGCGACGCCGGGCGCACTGGTCTCCGACGGCGGTGCGCTCGGGCTCTACCTGGGGGTGGCCCGCTGGGTGGCGTTCGTCGGGCTGGCCCTCGCGGTCGGGACGATGTTGCTGGTCGTGCTGGCCTGGCCAGAAGGCCTCGGTGTCAGTGCCGTGCGCCGGCTGCTGTGGTACGGGCTGGGTTCGCTCGGGCTGGCTTCCGTGGTGAGCCTGCTGCTCTACGGCCCGTTCGTGGAGGGCACCGGTCTTTCCGGGATGGTCAGCGGTCTCGACATCGGTCTCTCGACCCGCGTCGGCAGGTTGCTCGTACTGCGACTGGCGCTCATCGTGCTGGTGGTCGTCGGCCTGCTCGTCTGGTTCCGGCGCAGCCGCGGCGAAGCGGTCCGGGTGAGCGGGACAGTGCCGGTCGTCGGGACACTCGCGGTCGGCGGAGTGCTCGCCCTGACCTGGAGCCTGGCCACGCACAGCGCCGACGGCGGCGGGAAGCTGGTGAACCTGCCCGTCGACCTGGTGCACATGATGGCGATGGCCGCGTGGTTGGGCGGGATGCCGGCGCTGCTGGTGCTGCTGCTGAAAGTGAAGGACACCGAGGCGCTGACCAAAGCCGTGCCGATGTTCTCCCGCACCGCCACGGTGTGCGTGATCGCGCTGGTCGCCACCGGCTTCCTCCAGGCCTGGCGACAGGTGGGATCGGCCGACGCGCTGACCTCCACCAGCTACGGCGACTGGCTGATGATCAAGGTCGCTCTGGTGGTCGGCATCCTGGCTCTGGGTGGGTTCGCCCGTTGGTGGGCCACGCCACGGCTGGTCGCTGCGCAGGCGATCCCGGAAGGGAAGATCTCCCGGCGCAACGTCGCCACCGCCCGCACCGAAGCGGTCAGTGCCGGCTCCAGCCGGCTCGGCCGGGTGGTGGCGATGGAGACCGGGCTCGGTGCCCTGGTGCTCGCGGTCACCGCGACCCTGGTCGCCACCCAACCGGCCGAGGCGGCGCACGAGGCCGAACTGGCCGCGCTGTCCTCGGCCTCGACCAACCGGGCGTTGCTGACCGCCTCGCCCGCCGACGCCACGATCGGGTTCCGGCTGGCGAAGGTGGTCGACGGTCAGGAGCCGGTCGCGTTCAGCAAGGCGCTGGAGGTCCCACCGGGTGCGTCGAAGGGCCGCGGTTTCGTCCAGGCGGTGGTCAGCCCGGCGTTCGGTGGCCTGCCCAACGAACTGCACGTCTCGGTCACCGACGACCAGGGACGTCCATTGCCCGTCGGCACCGTGCTGGTTTCACTGCGGGCGGTCAGCGGGGTGGAGAAATCCGGCCAGCACCCGCTGAGCAGTACGGGTCAGGGTCACTTCTTCAGTGCGTTCACCGTCCCCCGCGAGGGCCAGTGGGAGCTGGCGATCACGGTCCAGGACATCAACGGAGAGGCGGCCATGGTTGTCGTCCCCTTCGAGGCCCACGTTTCGGCCACCTGACATGAGCACTCATCAGATTTCACGGCAGTTCCGATCAAGGAGAGATCCCATGCGCAAGGTTCTGAGCACGCAGCGCACCTGGACCCGCGGCGTGGCGGTGTCCGCGCTGGCCCTGGGGATGGCGACGGTCGTCCCGACCCAAGCGGGCGCGCAGGACTCCCTGGCGTCGGCCGGCCAGTTCTCCGTCTCGCAGAAGAACCTGCAGTTCAACCCCTTCGAGATGACGGTCGCGGTCGGGGACACCATCACCTGGACCAACCACGAGACCGACGGCAACACGATCCACAGCGTGGTCCAGAAGGGGGGCTCCGAGATCAACTCTCCGGACATCCCGGCCGAGACCTCGTTCAGCTGGACCTTCAACACCGCCCAGGACTACGACATCATCTGCCGCTTCCACCCGGACATGTTCATGACGCTGCACATCCTGGACGCGAAGGCGGCCAAGGCGGCGAACAAGGGCACGAAGGGCACCGACAAGAAGGCGGCCACGGACAAGAAGACCACCGACAAGAAGGCCACCGACAAGAAGGCCACCGACAAGAAGGCCACCGGCAAGAAGGCGACGGACAAGGCCGGGACGAAGACGACCAAGAAGGGCGGCAAGAAGAAGGCCGACGCACACGCGGACATGGACCACGACGCGCACGAGGAGTCGGTGAAGAAGTCGGTGCCCGCGGCACCGCCCGGGCCGCCGGACTCGACGGTCCCCGGCATCGCCGGCCTGCCGTTCGCGATCGCGGACGGACGCCAGCGGTAAAGGAACCGTTGCAGCGGCGAAACACCGCTGCCGCATCCTGACGGGGACATGCACACGATGGATGCGCGCAAATTGTCGCCGGAGGGGCAAGCCGACCTCCGGCGACGTGTCGTCGCGGCCGTCGAGGCCGGCATGTCCCAGCAGGAGGCGGGCCGAGTCTTCGGCATCTCGCGTCGCGCCGTCGGAGTGTGGGTCCGGGCGCACCGGCTGAACGGGCCGGAGGCGTTGAACCCGAACCGGCGCGGCCGCAACCCCGGCGAGCAGTTCGCCCTGTCCCGCCGGCAGCAGGTCGAGTTACTGCAGGAGCTGTCCCAGCACGCGCCCGACGAGCTCGGCCTGAGCTCGCCGGTCTGGTCGCGGCGCGTGCTGGCGGACCTCATCGCGGCGCGCTTCGGCCTGCACCTGAGCACCACCACCGTCGGGCACTACCTCACCCGGTGGGGGCTGCTCGGTTCCGTGCGCCGGGCTCACTCCGAGTCAATGGTGGTCAGTTGGCACCGGCCGGTCCCGCTGTTCGTCGGCAGCGCACTGGTCCCGCCGACGGAAAACCTGGACGTGATGGTCGCGCAGGCAACGCGCGGCGCGGCCTACTTCCTCTGCCTGCGTCCGCCGTACACCGTCGAGGCATTGCAGGACTTCGTGATGCGGATCGAAGGCGTGGAAGGCAGTTCGCCGTCACTCACCGTCGGCAGGTGGCCGGCCGACCAGGGGAAGCTGCTGCGGGCCTGGCGCTCAGCTCAGGCGGGGCGGTCCGTCCGCGGCTGACGTTGGTCCTTGGGTTGACGCAGCTCCTTGGGGAGGCTGAAGAGCAGCTTCTCCTCCGCGGAGCGGACCTCCTCGACGTCGCCGAAGCCGCGCTCGGCGAGGAACTCCAGCAGGCCGCGGACGAGCACCTCGGGCACGGAGGCGCCACTGCTGACCCCGATGGTCGAGACGCCGTCCAGCCAGGCCTCGTCGACCTCGCCGGCGTGGTCGATCAGGTAGCCCGTCTTCGCGCCGTACTCGCACGCGACCTCGACCAATCGCACCGAGTTCGAGGAGTTGCGGGAGCCCACCACGATGAACAGGTCGCACTCGGCGGCCATCTGCTTGACCGCGACCTGCCGGTTCTGGGTCGCGTAACAGATGTCGTCGCTCGGCGGGTCCATGAGCAGCGGGAAGCGCTCGCGCAGCTTGGTCACCGTCGAGACCGTCTCGTCGACCGACAGCGTGGTCTGGGAGAGCCAGGCCACCCGCGCCGGGTCGCGCACGGTCACGTTGGCGACGTCGTCCGGGCCGTCGACCAGGTGGATGTGGTCGGGCGCCTCGCCGGCGGTCCCGATCACCTCTTCGTGACCCTCGTGACCGATCAGCAAGATGTCGTAGTCCTGCGCGGCGAACCGGCGGGCCTCGTTGTGCACCTTGGTGACCAGTGGGCAGGTCGCATCGATGGTGCGCAGCGAACGCTCCGCGGCCTCGGTGTGCACGACCGGCGCAACGCCGTGCGCGGAGAACACGACCAGCGCGCCCTCCGGCACCTCGTCGGTCTCGTCGACGAAGATCGCGCCCCGCTCGCGCAGCGTGGTCACGACGTGCTGGTTGTGCACGATCTCCTTGCGCACGTAGACCGGGGCGCCGTGCAGTTCCAGCGCCTTCTCGACGGTCTGCACCGCACGGTCCACGCCCGCGCAGTACCCACGCGGGGCGGCGAGGAGCACGCGGCGGCGGGCCGGAGCGGCGGGGGTGGTCACCCCCCCACTCTAAGGCGCGTCGCTATTAAGGGACGACGAGCTCCGTCGCGGTCAGCGGCCGTGCGGTGCCCTCGGCGACGCGCGGCGCGGGCAGCTCGTCGGTCACGACCCGTAGGTCCTGCATCCGGCGCGCGGTGACCAGGACGCGGCTCTCCAGGGAACCGGCGCAGGCGTTGTAGTCGCCCACCGCGCGATTCAGCGACCGGCCGAGGCGGTCGACGTGCTCGCCCATGGTGGCCAGCCGGGCGTAGAGCTCCCGGCCGAGGTCGAAGACCTCCCGGGCGTGGGTGCTCAAGGTGTCCTGCTGCCAGCTCCAGGCCACCGTGCGCAGCATCGCGACCAGCGTGGTCGGGGTGGCGATGACCACCCGGGCGCCGAGCGCGTGATCGAGCAGGGCCGGGTCGCGCTCCAGCGCGGGGGAGAGGAAGGCCTCGCCGGGCAGGAAGAGCACGACGAACTCCGGGCTGCCGGGCACGGAGCGCCAGTACTCCTTGCCGGCCAGCTGATCGACGTGGGTGCGCAGCGCGCGAGCGTGCGCGCGCAGGCGTTCCTCGCGGTGGCTCTCCCCGGTCGCGGTGGTGGCCTCCAGGTAGGCGGCCAGGGACACCTTGGCGTCCACCACGACCGTGCGGCCGCCGGTCAGGCGGACCACCAGGTCCGGGCGCACGGTGCCGTCGGCGGTCGAGGTGCTGACCTGCTCGTCGAAGTCGCAGTGCGGGGCCATGCCGGCCAGCTCGACCACCCGCCGCAACTGGAGCTCGCCCCAGCGGCCGCGGGTCTGCGGGGCGCGCAGCGCGGTGAGCAGTTCCCCGGTCCGGCTGGCCAGCGCTTCGGTGGCCTCCCGGGTCATCGAGACCTGCTGGGTCAGGGCGCCGTAAGCCCCGGCCCGCGCCAGCTCGAGCTCGCGCAGACGCACGTCGAGACGGCCGAGGGTGTCGCCGACCGCCTCGTGGCCGGTGCGCGATGGGAACCCGGCCGGGTCGCCGGAGCGGGCGAATCGCACCGCCACGAAGGCGCCCAGCACCACGCCGAGCGCCAGTCCAACCAGAAACACCGTCACCAGATCGATCATGAGTCACACGGTGCACGGGCCCACCGACAGTCTTGGCGCTGCGCTCCGGTAGATGTCGGCAAGGTCTGGTCGCGGCCGGTTAGGCGGGGCTAGGCTCGCTGCGCGCCCCGGGGGAGGGGCCGCGAGTTGGGGGACTCGGCATGAAGATGGCCGTCACTGCGGTCTTGGCAAGCTTTGCACTCGTGGGGACGGTGCTGTCCGGGCTGCTGTCCGCAGCGCCCTCTGCCGTCGCGGTCGGGCCGCCGGGCGGTTCGCGGACCGGGGAGCCGGCCGTGATCGCCGCGCTCGGGGACTCGATCACCCGGGGCTTCAACGCCTGCGGCTTCTACCGCGACTGCACCCACCGGTCGTGGAGCACCGGCGATGACGGCGAGGTGAACAGCCATCGGTTGCGGTTGCAGAGGCTCGGGGCGGACCTGTCCGGGCAGTCCAACTTCGCCCGGAGCGGCGCCCGTTCCGATGCCTTGGCCGGCCAGGCCGCCCGCGCCGTCCCGGCCGATGCCGGTTACGTGACGATCGAGATCGGCGCCAACGACGCGTGTGCCAGGTCCGAGGCGGAGATGACGCCGATCGAGGACTACCGCCGCAACATCCGGGCCGGGCTCGCCGTCCTGCAGGAGGGCCTGCCCCAGGCCCGGGTGTTCATCGCGAGCGTCCCCGACCTGCGCCGGTTGTGGGCCGTGGGCCACTCGGCCTGGGTCATCCGCAAGACCTGGGCCGAGCTCGACATCTGCCCGTCGATGCTCGCCCGTTCGGGCTCGGAGGACCTGGCCGACGTTCATCGACGGGACCGGGTGCGCGGCCGGATCATCCAGTACAACGAGGTGCTCGCGGCCGAGTGCGCCGCCTACGGGCCGATGTGCACCTTCGATGCGAAGGCGGTCTTCCGGACCACCTTCACCCGCGGCCAGATCAGCAAGTGGGACTTCTTCCACCCCAGCGTCGCCGGTCAGCGCCTGCTCGCCGACATCACCTGGCGGGCAGGGTTCTTCCACGACTCGGACTGACGCTACGTCAGATCTCGGGACGCCACGGCGCCGGCACGTAGACCAGGGCATCGCCGACCGAGCGTTCCTGGCCGTCGCTGGGCTTGTTGGAGGCGTGGCCGTTGATGGACATCACCGAGGAGCCGCCGCCGTCGAGATTGACCGCTTCGACCATGCCGAACGATCTGGCGACCTGGGCCGCCTCGGCCATCGTCGCCCCGACGCTGGTGGGGCTGCGGCCGTCGATGGTGATCAGGACGATGCGGCCGTCACCGGTGACCCCGGCGATCGTGCGTGGGTTCCGCCCCAGGAAGCCGCCGGACCCGGTCGGCGCGACGACCTTGCCGGCCCGCAGCAACTGGTAGCGGCCGTTGACCGCGAAGGTCGACGGCGTCAGCCGAACCCGGGCGCCCGAGGAGTCGGTGAGGGTGTCGGTGCGCCGCAGGCAGCCGAGGGCGACCATCTCGACGAGCGAGAGCGCGTCCAGGCCGGTCGCCTGCACCGCGATCTGGCCGGGCCGTAGCGTCGTTCCGCGCCGGGGCGTCGAGGTCACCAGGCAGCCGGCCTTGTCCAGCACCGCCTCGACCCCGGAACCGCTCGGGGTCACCGGACCCCACTCCGAGGTGAAGACCGAGATCTCGCCCTGGCTCAGGCACTCCAGGGGGTCGCGGCGAGGACCGCCGCAGCCTTCGGGAGGCATCGGCGGCTCGTTGATGTGGTCCAGGGAGATCCTGGTCCCGGAGGGAACGTGGGCGAGGGTGCCCTTCCACCTCAGCTTGGTGACCCGGGCGGTGGTGTTCGCGGCGTCGAGCAGGAAGTGGGTCTCCGGGGCGTAGGAGGTCGGCTCGCTCTCCACGACGCCGTTGTGGATCGCGAGCCCCACCGGGTTGCCGCGGCTCGCGGCGTCCGCGCCGATGGCGAAGAAGCCGCCGTTGGTGCCCGCCACCGCATTCTCGTAGCGGGCCAGTTCCGTGACCGTCTCGGTCCGTCCGAGGTCGGCGCCGAAGGTGGCGCGCAGGTGCCCGGCGGCGGCGTCCGGATCGATGATCAACACCCGGACCCGCCACGGGCCCTGGGCGGTGGTGCCGATCCTCGCCGGGTCGGCCCTGCCCTCGCCGCGGGAGATCCGGATCAGCTTGACCCCGTCCGCCGGCCGTCGGACGACCCGGGTCTCCTGGAGGTCGTCGTTGCCGAGCGGCAGGCCGTCGCCGGTCGCGAGGACCTCCGCGGCCAGGCCGGCGGTGATCAGGGCGAGGGTGAGGGCCAGGGCACCGATCGCGCCGCGGCGGAGCCGCTCCCGGATCGCCGTAGACATGCAAGCGATCCTCACGTCAGGGCGGCACCCTTATGCACGCAAGAGAAGAACGCCGGACGAACGACAGGCAACGTCGAGCTGATCTGTGCTCGGCCGGGTGGGTCCTTCCAGCCGCGTAGACTCCGGACACGTGAGTCTCACCATCGGGATCGTCGGCCTGCCCAACGTCGGCAAGTCCACCCTCTTCAATGCCCTGACCAAGAACGACGTGCTCGCGGCGAACTATCCGTTCGCGACGATCGAGCCCAACGTCGGGGTGGTCGGCGTCCCCGACACCCGCCTCGCACGGCTGGCGGAGGTGTTCGGCTCGGCCAAGATCATCCCGGCGACCGTGAGCTTCGTCGACATCGCCGGCATCGTGAAGGGCGCGTCGGAGGGGCAGGGCCTCGGCAACAAATTCCTGGCCAACATCCGCGACTCCGACGCGATCTGCCAGGTGATCCGGGTCTTCACCGACCCCGACGTGGTCCACGTCGACGGCGTGGTCTCGCCGAAGTCGGACATGGAGACCATCAACACCGAACTGATCCTCGCTGACCTGCAGACGGTGGAGAAGGTGCTGCCGCGGCTGCAGAAGGAGACCCGGCTCTCCAAGGAACTCGCCCAGGGCAACGCCGCGACGCTGGCCGCCGTCATCGAAGCTCAGGAAGTCCTTGACTCCGGCCGCACCGTGCACTCCGCCGGCCTCGACCCCGCCCCGCTTCGCGAGCTGCACCTGCTGACCGCGAAGCCGTTCCTCTACGTGTTCAACATGGACTCCGACGAGCTCGGCGACGAGCCACTCAAAGCCGAGCTGCGCGCCCTCGTCGCGCCGTCCGAGGCGATCTTCCTCGACGCCAAGATCGAGTCCGAGCTGATCGAGTTGGATGAGGCCGAGGCCCTGGAGCTGCTGCAGTCGATCGGCCAGACCGAGTCCGGCATCCACATGCTCGCCCGCGTCGGCTTCGCCACCCTCGGCCTGCAGACCTACCTGACCGCCGGCCCCAAGGAATCCCGGGCCTGGACGATCAAGCAGAACGCCACCGCCCCCGAGGCCGCCGGCGTCATCCACTCCGATTTCCAGCGCGGCTTCATCAAGGCCGAGGTCGTCGGCTTCGAGGACCTGATGGCGGCGGGCTCGATGAACGAGGCCAAGTCCCGCGGCCAGGTCCGCATCGAGGGTAAGGACTACGTGATGCGCGACGGCGACGTCGTGGAGTTCAGGTTCAA
This sequence comes from Sporichthya sp., assembly GCF_013815995.1. Taxonomy (GTDB): domain Bacteria; phylum Actinomycetota; class Actinomycetes; order Sporichthyales; family Sporichthyaceae; genus Sporichthya. The sequence goes on along the minus strand of NZ_JACDFE010000040.1, from coordinate 1,162 downwards.
TGTGTAGTCGCTGAACTTCCGTCACTTGGGATGGCCCGCAGGGTCGCCCCGTCTCATCGGCAGGCCGGTGTGCCGGGCGACGGTGGACAGGATCACAGTTGTCGCCCAGGATGGTTGAACTTCCTTGCCGCGCCTCGGAGCGTGCCATGTCCACTACCGACATCCCGATTCCTGTTGCCCGGCTGGTCCGTGAGCTCAGCGTCGACGAACGGACTGAGTACGAGCGCGACGGTGCCGCGGTCGTCCGGGGCGTCATCCCGCTCGAGTGGGTCGAGGCCCTCAGTGCCGCGGTTGATCGGCTGATGGTGGCCAGCGGAATGCCCGCGGTCGACTTCGCCGCAGGCGACGGCCCGCGCTTCTTCAGCTTGCTCTACTCCTCGATGTTCGATCCGGTGATCAAGGCTTGGGGCGGGCAGGGCCCGCTCGTCGAACTCGCTCGCCAGGTATTGCCCGAGACGACCCGGCTGAACTTCTACCTCGACCAGATCTTCGCCCGGGAGAAGGGCGCCACCAAGGTGACGCCCTTCCACCAAGACCTTCCGTACATGCCGCTCAGCGGGACGCAGATCATCCGGTTCTGGGTGCCGTTGGACTCCGTGGACGTCGACAACGGAGCCGTGCAGTACCTCAAGGGCTCGCACCGTGGGCCGGTGTATCGCGCCCGCAGCTTCGACCAGACCAACCCCGTGGCTTCGACGTACGACGGCGCCGAGGAGTTCGAGCCCCTGCCCGACTTCGCGGCGCAGTACGACCGGCACGACTGGTTGATCGGGGTGTGCGAGCCGGGCGATGTGCTGCTGCATCACCCGCGGACGGTGCACGGCTCCCCGCCCAATGTCGCCATTCGGCGTCGCCGCGGGCTGGCCACGATGTACACCGGCGACGACGTTCGCTACGCCCCGCGCGCAACATCTGCAGCGGCGAACACTGCCCTGACCGGGCACGTCCCGAGACCTGATCTCGCCCCCGGCGATCCGATCGATTGCGAACTCTTCCCGCGCGTCTGGACCGCGTAGCAACACCGTCCGGGCACTTGGGTCTGCTGCACGGACTGGTGACAGGTTGGGTCAGGCGGCCTGATGGCCCGGTGTGGTCATGATGAGTTCGTATTCGATGGGGGTCAATCGGCCGAGCGCGGCTTGGCGGCGGCGTCGGTGGTAGG
>NZ_JACDFE010000382.1 GCF_013815995.1 Sporichthya sp. | reverse complement strand
GCCGTGGCCCAGGACCGGCCCGGCCCGGTGGTCCTGGTGTCCGGATACGGCGCACCCAGTTCGAACCTCAAGGCCCTGGCTGCGCGGCTGCGCGCGGACGGCCGGCCGGCCGAGGTCGTGCCCGGGCCGGAGCAGAACACCGAGGACCTTCGCACTCAGGTCGCGGCGGTCGAGCAGGCCGTGGCTGACGCCCTCCGCGGCGGCGCGCCCTCGGTCGATGTCATCGGCTACTCCGCCGGGGGCGTGGTCGCCCTCCTGTGGGCCCAGCAGCATGAGGGCGCGACGCGGGCGCGACGCATCATCACCCTCGGCTCACCGTTCCACGGCACCACACTCGCCTCGACCGGCGCCGCAGTCTTCCCCGGGCTCTGCCCGGTGGCCTGCCGGCAACTGGTGCCGGACAGCGAGCTGCTGCGGAGCCTCGGACCGGACGGTTCCGCGGCCACCGACCACCCCGCCTGGCTGTCGATCTGGACCGCGAACGATTCCACCGTGACCCCGCCGGAGTCGGCGCGCCTGACCGGGGCGCTCAACCTGCAGTTGCAGGACCTCTGCCCGGCCGCCGGCGTCGGTCACGGAGGGCTGCCGGTCGACCGGGCCGTCGTCCGGATCGTGGAGGGCGCGCTCGCCGGCGGCGCGCTGACCGCACCGACAGCAAGCGTGTGCGCCTAGTTCGCGATGTCCTTCGAGGACAGGTTTGCCCACGCGAGGGCGAGGAACACCCCGGCGTAGACGACCTGGATCGCCAAGCCCCGCTCGAGCTCACGCCAGAGGATCGGATCGCGGAACAGATCGATCCACGCCAGCCAGTACCGCGTCGGCAGGTACGGCGCCACCGGCGAGGACGCCTGCAGCGAGACCAGGATCTGGCTTCCGACGAGACCTGCGAGTGCACCCAACGCCGCGCCGGACGGTGAGTCGCTGACCGTGGACAGGAACAGCGCGATCGCGGCGACCCCGACCATGGAGATGCCGATGAAGCCGACGGCCAGCAGCATCCGCACCGCCACCTGAGTGGGCGTCAGTTCAGCTCCGGAGACGGAGACCACCGAGCCGCGCTCGTTGCCCAGCAGGCCGATCCCGACGACCAGGGACACCAGTGCGACGATCACGACGGCGCCGAGTACGAAGACGATGACCGCGACCAGCTTGGCGACGAGCAGGCGCGTCCGGCTCACCGGACGGATCAGCAGGTAGCGCAGCGTTCCGGCGTTGGCCTCCCCCGCGATGGCCTCGCCGGCCATCAGCGCGACGGAGACCGGCAGGAAGATCGGGAGCACGATCGCCAACGCCGCGGCCGGGTAGAGCGCACCGTTGTTCAGCACCGCGGACAGGAACGCGGGACCTTCGCCCGGACGGGGGCCGATGTCCCGCACAGAGACGAAGATCGCAACCACGGTGGGCAGCAGACACAACAGCGCCACGCTCACCCAGGTCCGGGGCCGGCGGAGCATTTTGATCAGCTCGACCCGGATCATCGGATGCCCCCCACTGATCGGTCCGGCCGATCCACCCGGTCGCTGCCGGAGCCGACCATGTCGAGGACGACGTTCTCCAAGGTGCGGCGCTCGACCAGGACGCCGTGAATCCGCAGCCCGTGCCCCACCAGATACGCGGTGAGCTCGGCCGGATCGTCGGCGCGGACCGCGAGGCGGTCCCCGCCGCGCCCACTCGCCCGGCCGTCGAGCAGGGTGAGGGCCCGCTCGGTGTCGGGGGTGTCCACCAGCACCAACCCGGTGGCGGTCCTCAGGGCCTCGAGGGAGTCCTCCACGAGCAACCGCCCACGGTCGAGGATGCCGACCCGGTCGCAGGTCGCTTCGATCTCGGCCAGCAGGTGCGAGGACATGAACACCGTGGTGCCGGCGGCGTTGAGTTCGGCCAGTAGCGCGCGCACCTCCTGAATGCCACCGGGGTCCAGACCGTTCGTGGGTTCGTCCAGCACGAGCAGGCGACGCGGCACCAGCAGCGCTGCGGCGAGCCCGAGGCGTTGTCGCATGCCGAGCGAGTAGGCCTTGACCGGTCGGTTGTCGACGCCGCCGAGACCGACGCGGGCCAACGCATCGTCGACCCGGCCTGCGCGGGAGGACCGCCGCCCGCCCGGGCCGGCCGCGTCGAGCAGCGCCAGGTTGCGG
>NZ_JACDFE010000039.1 GCF_013815995.1 Sporichthya sp. | reverse complement strand
GGGCGGCCCCGAGGCCGGCGGCGGTGGGGCCGGTCCCCGTCGCCGGGTCGACCGGGGCCAGCACCTGAGGCACGCCGTGCAGGGGTGTGGGGCCCGGCGTGACCTCAGCTGAGGAGACGGCGGCGGACACGGCGCTGGGCGCCAGAGCCAGCACCGCGGCAACCGCGACGAGCCGCGAGCGCACCGGAATCCGCACCTTGGCCTCCCACCCGATCGGCCTTGATCAAGACCGCTGAGAGATTATCGAGGCGCCCGAGCCGATCCCGACGGAAGCGACGCCCCGCGATGACGAGCCCCCTGCAGTTCGACGTCACCATCGAGATCCCCAAGGGCCACCGGAACAAGTACGAGGTCGATCACGTCAGCGGCCGGATCCGGCTGGACCGGATGCTGTTCACCTCGACCCGCTACCCGGCCGACTACGGCTTCGTGGAGAACACCCTCGGCGAGGACGGCGACCCGCTGGACGCGCTCGTGCTGGTGGACGAGCCGACCTTCCCCGGCTGCCTCATCCTGTGCCGCGCGATCGGCATGTTCCGGATGACGGATGAGAAGGGCGGGGACGACAAGGTGCTCTGCGTACCGGCGAACGACCCGCGCGTCGAGCACATCCGCGACATCCACCACCTGCCGGAGTTCGACCGCCTCGAGATCCAGCACTTCTTCGAGGTCTACAAGGACCTCGAGCCCGGCAAGTCCGTCGAGGGCGCCAGCTGGGTGGACCGGGTCGCCGCCGAGAAGGAGATCGAGGCCTCCCGCAAGCGCCTGGTCGACCAGGGTGATTCACCTCACGCCCACTAATTTTCTGCGCGGCACTCACGCTCGCACACGCTCGTTCTCACGGGCTGAGGGTCTCCGGGTGCGGCACGAAGTGCGTTTCGGTTAACACAGCACACACAGACCGGCAACAACCGTGCCGGACTCTGCTGGGGTCGCCGCACCGCATCAGGAGACCCCCATGACGATCGCTGCTGAGTCCCCCTGGGCCGCCCCCGAGGCCCCCGCCACCACCGAGCGCCCGCACTGGATCGACGACTGGCGCCCTGAGGACGTGGAGTTCTGGGAGAGCAAGGGCAAGAAGGTCGCCCGGCGCAACCTGATCTTCTCGATCTTCTCCGAGCACATCGGGTTCTCGGTGTGGACGATGTGGTCCACCCTCGTGCTCTTCCTCGGCCCGGCCTACGGCATCACGCCGGCCGAGAAGTTCACGATCGTCTCGGTCGCAGCCGCGGCCGGATCGTTCCTGCGCCTGCCCTACACGTTCGCGGTCGCCAAGTTCGGCGGTCGGAACTGGACGATCTTCTCCGCCGGCGTGCTGCTGGTGCCGACGATCCTCACCTTCTTCCTGCTCGAGCCCGGCATCGAATACTCGACGCTGCTCATCCTCGCCGCGGTCGCCGGCGTCGGTGGCGGCAACTTCGCCTCCTCGATGGCGAACATCAACGTGTTCTACCCGGCCCGCCTCAAGGGCCGCGCGCTCGGCCTCAACGCCGCGGGCGGCAACCTGGGCGTCGCCACGATCCAGATCGTCGGCCTGATCATCCTGGCCACCGCGGGCGTCGGCCACCCGAAGATGGTGGTCGGGATCTACATCCCGTTCATCGTGCTCTCGGCGCTGTTCTCCGCGATGTACATGGACAACATCACTCACGCCACGAACGAGAAGGGCGCGATGCGGGAGGTCTGCAAGGACTCGCAGACCTGGATCATGTCCTTCCTCTACATCGGCACCTTCGGCTCGTTCATCGGCTTCGGCTTCGCCTTCGGCCAGGTGCTGCTCACCCAGTTCCCGGCGGACTTCCCGACCCCGCGCGATGCCGCCGAGATCACCTTCATCGGGGCGCTGATCGGCTCGATCGCCCGGCCGATCGGCGGCATGCTCGCCGACAAGCTCGGCGGCGCCCTGGTGACCTTCTGGAACTTCGTCGGCATGGCCAGCTTCGCGGCCATCGTCTACGTCGCCTCCACGCAGGACTCGCTGACGATGTTCTTGTTCGGCTTCGTCGGCCTGTTCATCACCTCGGGCATCGGCAACGGCTCGACCTACAAGATGATCCCGATGATCTTCCGCGCCAAGGCGCAGAGCGCGGTCGCGGCCGGCACGGACTCGGCGGCCGCCGACCGGCACGCCCGTCGGATGTCCGGCGCCCTGATCGGCATCGCCGGCGCAGTCGGTGCCTTCGGTGGTGTGCTGGTGAACATCGCCTTCCGCGAGTCGTTCATGCGCAACGGCAACGGCGACGCGGCCTACCTGAGCTTCCTGATCTTCTACGGCCTCTGCTTCGCGGTCACCTGGTTCGTCTACCTGCGCCCGAGCGAGAAGAAGCTGCTCGGCGTCTAGTACCCACGCTCCGCGCAACTCCGGGCGAACGGCCCCGGACCCGGTCCCCTCACACCGGTCCGGGGCCGCTTCCGTTCTGACGCGACATCAGCTCGCGGGAGTGCGCACCCGGACCGACTCGAAGGCGCCATCGAAGTCCTTGAAGGCGCTGAAGCTGCCGGCCTCCTGGCCGGTGGTGCAGCTCGCGTCGGTGAAGACAAAGGCGTCCGCGATCGAGTAGTTGTGGGCACCGGTCGCGCCGGGGGTGGCGAAGCACTGGTCGTCGGCCGGGAACGGGATCGGGGTATCCCCGCTCGGGCCGGTCCAGACCACGACGCCAACGGCGGCGTCGGCGGCGGGTGCGCCGAGGGTTACGAGCGCGGCCGTGGCGGCGACCGCCGCGCCGACCGCGGCGCGGGTGATGAACGGGTGCGTAGGCATGCGGAACCTCCGGGAGTAGGCCTGGCACCTAATTCGTCCGCCGCGCCGTCCCGGATGGGTGGGTTCGTCCGAATTCTTCGACCGGGAAGAATCGGGCCCATGGACGTCCTCGGAAGCCGCATGCTCCTGCACCCCAGCGACCACCCCCGTTCACGGCACTTCTACGAGGAGAGCCTCGGGCTGGCCGTGTACCGGGAGTTCGGCCCCCCGGACCACCCGGGCGTGGTCTTCCACCTGGGCAACGGCCTGCTGGAAGTGTCCGGGCAGTCCCAGGACGGCCCGAACGCGGCGGTGGCGCTGTGGATCCAGGTCCGGAACGTGCAGAAGCAGCACGACCGCCTGGCCGCGGCGGGGGTCACGATCTTGCGCCCACCGGTGCAGGAGCCCTGGGGACTGATCGAATGCTGGATCGCCGACCCCGACGGGATGCGGATCGTGCTGGTCGAGGTCCCACCGGAGCACCCACTCCGCCGCGACCCGCGGCCGTGACCGCTCGCTAAACTCGGGGTAGCGCCCGACTACCGCGTCGAAAGGGGTCACCGTGCCGACACCGATCATCCGCGTAGCCAAGCTGCTCGCGTCCCCGACGGGGCGCAAGGCGATGAAGCGGGCCAACGAGGAGGTCCGCAAGCAGATGGCGGACCCCAAGAACAAGGAACGCCTGGCCAAGGCCCAGGAGCAGGTCCGCAAGCAGATGGCCGACCCCAAGAACAAGGAACGACTGGACACCCTCAAGTCCAAGGTCATCGGCAAGCCCGGCCCGGACCGACCCGGCCCGACCACCAAAAAGTGACTGAGCGTCAGGCCTCTTCTGGAACTACTCCAAATCGGTGACCCCTCCGCGCCCGATCCGTCACTTGATCGAAAGCTTTTAGCACCTCTTTGGTCGAGCGACCGATGACCGCGTGCCGTAGGCGCTGACAGAGTGGGCGGACCGCGATCCGCCGACGCGGTACCGCTGCACCCCCGGAAGAACGGACGACGTTCTCATGTCCGGAGAACCAGCCGGAACGACCCTGAACATTCCTCAGGCAGACGCCCGCGTCCGCCTGCAGAAGCTCGCCTACTCGATCCTCAGCCCGAGCCTGGGCCGCCGCGGGCGGACCCTGATCGCGCACGTCGCGGTCGACCGCGCGTTCGTCTCGAGCGAGGTCAGCCCGGTCGCGGCCTACCCGGTCCTGCGCGAGCGGGTCGTCCGCCGGACGCTGGCCACCGGCCGGCGCCGCGCGGTGCTCGCCGGACGTCCTCGGGCGAGTGTGACCGCGGAGCCCGACCTGACCTTTCTGCTGCCGGCCGCCCGGGCCGCCTACGCCCTGCGCCACGTCGAGGGCCTGAACCGCACCGAGACCCATGCGGTGCTTGCCGCGGTCGGTGTCGGCGATCCCGCGACCGCGACAACGCTCGCCGACCGCATCCTCATCGACACCCGGCGCTGACCCGACGCGGGAGTTTGCGGCAGGTCAGCGGGTGTCGAGTACCAGGAAGCTCTCCGCAAGGCGGCCTTCCGGCAGCCCGCCGGCCTGGGCCTGACGCGCGCCCCAGCCGCGCATCATCTCCTCCAGCTTGTCCATGTGCGCGGTCTGCGAGACATGAGCCAGCAACGCCGCGACCTTGCGGTCGACGGTGTCGGTGATGTCGACGTGGCGGTCACCGTCGCCCATGGGCGCCATCACCCAGGTCTCGGCGACGGCGTGCGGAGCCAGGCCCTCGTCCCGCAGGAGCTCGGGGTGGGCGAACTCGTTGCGCGCGTCGGGGTAGACCGCGCACATGGCCGCCTCCCCGGCGGCGGTGTGGTCGGGGTGGCTGCCGTACATGCTGCGCAGGTCCCGGGTCGGCGACTGGATCACGACCCGGGTGGGCCGGAACCGGCGGATCGCGCGCGCCAGGTCACGGCGCAGTTCCAGGGTCACGGTCACCCGGCCGTCCGGGTAACCCAGGAAGTCGACCTCGCTGACACCGAGCACCGCGGCGGCCTTGCGCTGCTCCTCGCGGCGCAGCGCTCCCACCTCCGCGCGCGTGAGCGAGGCGTCGCTCCCGCCGGCGTCGCCGTCGGTGACGATGCAGTAGGCGACCTCGATCCCGGCTGCGGTCCAGCCGGCGATGGTTCCGCCGACGCCGTAGTCGACGTCGTCCGGGTGGGCGGTGATCACGAGGACCCGGGTGGGGTCCTGGTCCGGGATGTCAGCGGGCAGGTCAGCGGGCATGGCCCGCACAACGCTGCCGCGCGGGGCGGCATTCCGTCCCTGCGCATCCCGCGCCACGGGTGGGGTAGGGGTCGGGTGCACAACACGCCCGCCACGACGCCCCCCTGGACGGAGGCCGAGATCGATGCCCGCGAACGACTACGGAATCGGCGCAGCCGCCCCCCGGCCCGGCGACACCCGGGAGCACGAGGATGTCCGCCTGCGACGCGTCCATGAGCACCTCGACCAGGTCGCGCGCTCGTTGCAGGATCTCGGCGCGCGCGCCGATACCGACCGGGAAACCGCGGAGCCGTCGATCGACGGGCTCCACGCCCAGCTGGCGGAGTTGCAGGCCGAGCTGGATGGTCTGCGGACCGCGATGCGCAACCGCGGCGTGATCGAGCAGGCCAAGGGCATGCTGATGGTTCGGCTCCGGGTCGACGAGGGCAAGGCGTTCGACTATCTGCGCACGTTGTCCAACACGACGAATCGCAAGCTGTCCGAGGTGGCCGGAGAGGTGGTCCGCACCCGGGCCGGGGAATCAGACTTCCCGCTCGGATGACGGAGCGTCAGAACCTAACGACGCGCCGCCGGGTTCAGGGCGAGCACGCACCACACCGCCTTCCCGGCCGATGTCGGTCGCACCCCCCAGCGCTGGGCCAGGTTGGCGACCAGCATCAGGCCGCGGCCGTGCTCGTCGTCGACCGCCGGCCGCAACCGGCGCGGCAGGAACTGGGCCTCGTCGCTCACCTCGATCATCAGCGCGTCGCGGGTGTGGCGCAGCCTTAGCTCCACCGGGGCGGTGCCGTGCGTGAGGGCGTTGGTGATGAGTTCGCCGATCAGCAGCTCGGCGTCCGCGCTCCGGTCGTCGCCCACGTCCCAGCCCGTCAGGATCCGACGTGCCCAGTGGCGCGCCGAGGCGACCGCGCGCGCCGTGTCGCCGGCGGCGAACCGCACGCTGGGGACCACCAGCCCGTCAAGCGGAATCCGGGCCAGCAGCACCGCCACGTCGTCGTCCTGCCCCTCGGGCAGCATGCGCGCGACCAGGGAGGCGGGCAGGTCGGCCAGGTCGTCGGTCGAGGCGGCCGCCTCGGTCGCCAGCAGGGAAATGCCGGCGTCGATGTCGCGGTCGCGCCGCTCCACGAGTCCGTCGGTGTAGAGGACGAGGGTCATCCCGGGAGTCATCGCCACCGTCTCCTCGCTGATCGTCAGCGGGCCACTGCCCAGCGGTGCCCCGGCGCTCGCGGTGAGCCGGCGCACCGACCCGTCGGCCGCGATGAGCAGCGGAGGCAGGTGCCCCGCGTTGGCGAAGGTCAGGGTGTGCTCCACCGGATCGAAGACGGCGTAGACGGTGGTGACGATCTGGTCCTCGCCGAGTTCGCGGACGGCGCCGTCGCAGAGCTCGAGTACGTCGGCCGGGGGCAGGTCGAGTCGGGCGTAGGCGCGGATGGCGGCCCGTAGCTGACCCATCACGGCGGCCGCCCGCACGCCGCGGCCCATGACGTCGCCGATGACCAGCGCGGTGCGCCCGGCGCCGAGCTCGATCACGTCGTACCAGTCGCCGCCGACCTGGGTGCCCTCGACACCGGCCTGGTAGAAGCTGGCGACGTTGAGGTGGTCAGGGTCGAAATCGAGCCCGGGCAGCAGGCTCGCCTGCAGCTCTTCGGCAATCTGGTGCTCACGCACGGCGACCTGACGGGCCGCCACATCGATGATGGCCTGCTGCTCGGCGCAACGCCGCTCGCCCACGTCCTGGATCGATCCGCGCAAGGTGATCGCGTTGCCCTCGGCGTCCCGGATGGCCTCGCCGACGATCTCCATCATGACCTCGCCGCCGTCGCCGGTGCGGAACCACGCGTCGTAGGCGATGGGCGCGCCATCCAGGCCGGCAGTCAGTGCGTCGGCTACCCGCTGCCGGTCCGACGCGTGCAGCAGGGTGTCCAGGGCACTGTCCAGGTCGAGCGTCGCCAGCTGGTGCGGCGTCATCCGGAGCATGCGGCCGAACTCGGGCGAGGTGGTCATTCCGCCGGTGGCGACGTCGATCTCCCAGGACGCGACCCGCGCCAGGCGTTGCGTCTGGTCCAGCAGCGTCCGGCTCTCCTCCAGCTTCGCACGGGCCCGCCGGGCGCGGTCGAGCTCCACGTTGGTCCGCACCCGGGCCAACAGCTCCCGGGCCGTGAACGGCTTGGTGAGGTAGTCGTCGGCTCCGGACTCCAGGCCCTCGTGGACCCCGTCCTCACCGCCCCGCGCGGACAGCATGATCACCGGTAACCCCGCCGTCCGCGGCGCGGCACGCAACGCCGCGAGCAGCTCGAAGCCGTCGACGTTGGGCATCATCACGTCGGTGAGCACCAGGTCGGGTAGCTGCTGCTCGATCCGGCGCAGCGCGTCGGCGCCGTCGACGGCGAGCTCGACGCGGTAGCTGCCGACCAACAGCGAGGCGAGGTAGCTGCGCAGGTCAGCATTGTCCTCGACGACCAGCACGCACGGCCGTTCGCCGTCGGCCGGCCCGGGCAGGCTGCCGATGAGGTCCGAGGCCTCGGCCTCACCCACCCAGCGGGCCGCCTCGTCGAGGGAATGCCGGACCTCGAGCCCGGGTTCCGCCTGCGCCGGCAACGTGCCCGGGACCCGCGGGGCCGGCACGCGAACGGTGAAGGCGCTTCCGACCCCCACCGCACTCTCGACGCCGACCCCACCGCCGAGCAGGGCGGCCAACTCGGACACGAGCGCCAACCCGATACCCGAGCCTTCGTGGGAACGCGAACGAGCGCCCTTGACCCGCTGGAAACGTTCGAACAGGTGCTCCTGATCGGCGGGATCGATCCCGATTCCGGTGTCCCTCACCGTCAGCTCGGCGGTGCCGTCCGAGGTCTCCGGCCCGGGCAGGCGCAACTCGACCCAGATGCCGCCGGCGAAGGTGAACTTCACCGCGTTCGACAACAGGTTCAGCACGATCTTGGTCCACAGGTCCCGGTCCATGCAGACCGGCGCCGACACCGCGGGGACGTCCATCCGCAGGGTCAGGCCCGCCTGCTCGGTCACCGACTCGAACATGCCGACCAGATCGGCGGTGTGCCGGGCGAGGTCGACCGGCTCCAGGTCCGGTTCCACTCGGCCGGCCTCGAGCCGGGAGAAGTCCAGCAGCGTGTTGACCAGGCCGAGGAGCCGGTGCGCGCTGCGCTGAGCCACTTCCATACGGGCCTGCTGCCGGAGGGCGAGCGGATGCTCGCGGTCCGCGAGGGCGTCCGCCACCGGCCCCAGGATCAAGGTCAGCGGCGTGCGCAGTTCGTGACTGACGTTGGTGAAGAACGCCGTCTTGGCGCGGTCGAGTTCGGCCAACTGTTCGGCCCGGTGCCGCTCGTGTTCGTAGGCCGATGCCGCCGCGACCGCCGCGACAACCTGACGGGAGGTCAGTTCGAGAAAACCCCGGTAGGCCTCGTCCAGCGGCCGGTAGCGGTTGAGTCCGGCCACCAGCCACGCCACCGGCGCCGCGCCCGGTTGAGCCACCAGCGGAAGCACCATCGCGTGGGTCGGTGGCTCCGGCTGGTCGCCGGCCGGCAGGTCGACGAAGCGATCTGCGAGCTCGACCACGGACGGGCCCAGCGCCGGCAGCGGCCAACAGGCCTCGGCCCCGATCTCCAACCGCGGCGGCGCCGCCGGATGCTCGGCGTCGAGGCCCACGGCGCAGGCCAGCAACGCCTGCGGCGGGTCCGCCTTGCGTTCTCCGGCGGTGACGTAGAACAGCGCGAACGGGAAATCCGAGCGGTTGCGGCCCAGCTGGTCACAGGCCGCGGCGTAGATCTCGGAGGGGGTGAGCAGCGCGGAGACCGCGGCGCCGAGCTCGCGCAACGTCGCCATCCGCCGCGCCGAGATCACCCGATCGGTCTCCTCGCTGACCACGCAGAGCATCCCGGTGACCGAGTCCTCGTCGTCGGCCAGCGGACTGTAGGAGAACGTGTGGTAGGTCTCCTCCGGGTAGCCCGGGCGTTCCAGGTAGAGGCGCAGGCCCTCGTCCCAGGTCGCCTCACCGGTGCGGATCACCCTGTCGATGCGCGAGCCGATCTCCGGCCAGATCTCCGCCCAGACCTCCCGCGCGGGGCGGCCCAACGCCCAGGGGTACTTGGACCCGAGAGTGTCCTGGCGGTAGGCGTCGTTGCAGAAGAACGTGAGCTCGGGCCCCCAGGCCATCCACATCGCGAAGCGCGAGCCCAGCATCGTGCGCACGGAGATGCGCAGGCTCTGCGGCCAGTCGGCGCGCGGACCCAGCGGCGTCCCGGCCCAGTCCACTGCGGCGAGATCACGCTCGACCATCGAGTTGGAGATGACCTCTCCGCTCACTCAGGGCACGATTCGCGGTTCCTCACACCGGTTTGAGCGAGGACGGCCGCCAGCTCGACCTCCCCGGCAGTCTCGCCCGCCCGCCGCGTCGGATCAACCCCACGACCGGCCCGCCGAGGCAGAATGGCCCGAAGCGACGGGACGCTGCGAGGAGGTCAAGTGGTCCCTGCGCGCGAGCTGATGCTCGCCGCCGAGCCGGACGCCGCCCCGCGGGCCCGGCGATTCGTGGCGGAGGTGCTCGCCGACGCGCCCGAGGACACCGTCAGCACCGCGGAGCTCGTCGTCACCGAGCTGGTGACCAACGCCGTGCTCCACGCCAAGGCCCCGATCGTGGTCCGCATCTTCCGCACCGACGGTGGCGCGCGGATCGAGGTGGAGGACGGCGGACGTGACCTGCCGATCGCTCCGCCGCTCAACCCGCACTCGATGACCGGCCGCGGACTGGCTCTGGTCACCGCGACCACCGCGGGCTGGGGCGTCGAGCCGCTGGCCGGTGGGCGTAAGACGATCTGGGCCGAGGTGAGCGCCGGGCCGCCAGGAGCGGGTCTCCCCGAGCTCGACCTGACCCACCTCGAGCGCCCCGGCCTGCACCCGACGGACGAGCCGGTCTTCACGGTGCGCCTGGGGTCGGTTCCCACCGACCTGCTGTTGGCGGCGAAGGGCCACGTGGACAACGTGCTCCGCGAATTCCACCTCGTCACCTCGGGCGCCGCGACGGTGGAGAACCAGCCGCCACCGGAGCTCGCGACGCTGATCGAGACGATGGCGCAGGACTTCGCCGTCGCGCGCAACGAGATCAAACGCCAGGCTGTCGCCGCAGCGGGGCGGGGCGACCTGGAGACCGAGCTGGTGCTCACCCTCCCGGTCTCGGCGGCCGCCGCGGGTGAGCGCTACCTGGCCGCGCTGGACAAGGTCGACGCCTACGCCCGTTCCGCTGCGCTGCTGACCCTGGAGTCCGCACCCGCGCACCGGGTGTTCCGGCAGTGGTACGTCCAGGGCCTGGTCGACCGGCTCCGCGCGCTGGCCGCCGGTGGTTCACTGCCGGTGGTGCCGAGTTTTCCGCAGGCCCTGGCGGCCGAGGTGGAACGGCTGTCCTCGATGCGCGACGTCTCCGACCGCTTGAGCCGACTGCAGCAGGTCACCGGCGAACTGAGCCAGGCCCGGACCGTCTCGGACACCGCGAGCGCGCTCGCCGGCAGCGCCGCGCGGCACCTGGATGCGCTGTCCGCCCGGGTCTACCTGCTGCAGGGCGACGCCTTGGCGCCGGTGACGCCGGCGTCGCTGGACGAGCCCTGGGCGGGCGGCGACGACCCGATCCCGTTGACCGCGGACCGGCCCGCCGCCGAGGTCGCCCGCTCGCGCAAGCCCTTGGCCGTGCGTGGACGTGCCGCCCTGGCCGGACGCTATCCGGACGCGGCGGAGACCTTCCCCGACGACGTGGCCCTGCACAGCGCGCCCTTGATCGTGGGGGCCGAGTGCATCGGCGTGCTCACTCTGACCTTCCCCATCGTGGGAATGGACGAGCAGAGCCATACCGACATCGTCACCACGCTCGCCGACACCGTCGCCCAGGCGCTCGAACGCGCGATCAGCACCGAGCGGGCGGCCGAGGCCAACGCGAAGCTGGCCGCCGCCAACGAGCGGCTCGCGTTCATCGCCGACGCCTCGATCGTGCTGTCCGGCACGCTGGACTACGAAGGGACCCTGGACGCGATCCCGAAACTGATGATCCCTCGGTTCGCCGACTGGTGCTCCCTGCAGTTGATGGACGAAGGCGCCCTGCGGCTGGTCGCGATCACCCATGTCGATCCCGAGCGCACGAAGCTGGGGCACGAGATCATGCGGCGCTACCCGGTGCGGCCCAATACCGACGTCGGCGCCGGACGGGTGCTGCGCACCGGCCGGCCGGAACTGCTCGACCCGGTGACGCCGGAAATGATCGAGGCGGCGGCCGTCGAGTCCGGTCACGGGGCGCTGCTGCGGGGCCTGGGGGCGGCCAGCGCACTGGTCGTGCCGTTGGTTCATCAGGAGGAGCTGACCGGCGTCCTCACCCTCGTCTACTCCGAGCCGAGCCGGAAGTACGTGGCCGCCGACGTCCCGTTCGCGCAGGACATCGCGCGCCGGGTGGGGGCCGCGTTGCGTTCGGCGTCCGCGTATCGGGACAAGGCCGGTGAGCTGGCCGACGTCCGCCGGGTGGCCGACGCAGCGCAGCGAGCCATCCTCGCCCCGCCACCGGCGCTGATCGGGCCGGTGGCGCTGGCCGCCCGCTATGTGGGCGCGGCCGCAGAGGCCCAGGTGGGCGGAGACTTTTACGAGGTGGTCCCGCGACCCGGGTCGGTGCGGATGCTGATCGGAGATGTCCGCGGCAAGGGACTGAGCGCGGTCCGGGTGGCCACCATCGTGCTCGGGGAGTTCCGGGCGGTCGCCGCCGACCTGGCCAACCTACCCGCGATCGCCGGTCGGCTGGACCAACGGCTACGCCCGCACCTGGGCGAGGAGGACTTCGTCACCGCCCTGCTCGCCGAGATCCACGACGATGGCACCTTCTCGGTGGCCTCCTGCGGGCATCCGCCGGCCCTGATGCTGACGGGTGATCAGATCAACGAGGTCGGCACCGAGTTCTCGTTGCCGCTCGGGCTGGGCGCGGACCCGGTGCTGGAGAGCGGGCAGCTCCGTCCCGGTGACCGTCTGCTGCTCTACACCGACGGCGCGATCGAGACCCGCGACGCCGACCGCAGGTTCCTGGACTTCATCGAGCTGCTGCGTCCTGCGTTGGACCGCGACCACGTCGGCGTGCTCGACGCCGTGCTGACCTCGCTGCGACAGAACGCCGGCGGATCACGGCTCAACGACGACCTCGCGCTGCTGATCGCGGAGTACCGCGGCCAGATGTCCTAGACCGACAGCACCTTGACGCGCCGAGCAGCCGCCTTGGCGTCCTTCTCAGCTTCGATCACCTGCTTCCTCGCCCAGTCCAACTGCTGGGTGAGGTCTGCGGCGACCGCCGTCAACTCCTCGACCCGGGCCTGCGCCTCTTCGGCGGCCTCCGCAGCTTCCGCCCGGTCACGTTCGAGCCGCTCCGCCGCCGCCTGCTGCTCGGCGGCCTTCGCCTCGGCTTCGGCCGCCTCGGCAGCCGCGACGTCGTCGCCCTTCTTACCCTTCGGCGGTGCCGTCGCCGGTGCCTTCGCCGGCGCTTTCGGAGACGGCGACGGGACTGCGACCAGGGTGGCCAGCGCCGGCATCTCGCCGAAGCCGGCCCACACCAGCGCCTTGGTCAGTTGCCCACTGCGCACCGCGATGCCGAAGTCTTCGGTGGCCAGGGCTGCGGTCAGCGTGCTCTCGATCTCCAGCGCGACGGCATCGCTCACCGCCTGACCCAGTTCCTCGGACAACGCCCGGGCCTGCCGGGTCAGCGCCGGCACCCGCAGATTGCGTTCCCGGCTCAGCGACCGGATGCGGTCGGCGTCGCGGGCGTGCTCGGCCGCGCGCATGTCCGCCCCCAGTTCGAGCAGGGCCTCGACGTCGGCCGGGTGGTGACGGACCAGGTGGTTGACGACCCAGGCCGAGGTGGACGGACGCGCCAGCGCGGTGATGCTCGCCGCGAGGTCGCGCTCGCCGGCCGTCTTCGCCGCCTTGGCCGCGGCGTTGCGCGCGGCGGTGAACTCCGCCGCGGGCAACCCGTACAGCTCGGCGGCGACCTCGTTCAGCGCATCGTGGGCCATGGGTCGACGTTAGGGCAGGAACGTCTGCACCGTTCCCGCGTCAGCTCTGGACGGCCAGACCCGCCAGGTGCGCGCGAGCCGCAGTCAGCACAGTGCTGCGCTTGGAGTTCTCCTCCTCGAAGGCCAGCACCGTGCGGACCTCTTCGGCCTCGGTGAGCTCCCGGATGGCGTGGGCTGCATCCTTGGCGGCCAGTGCGTCGTAAGAACGGATCGGCAGCTCGGAGGGCAGCGTCACCTCGACGTCGAGGTCGACAGCGGCCTCGGCGAGCGGAATCGGGTCGACGACCAGTTCGCGCTCGGCCGGCGCAGCGCTTTTCCTGGGCGCGCTCGTCCGCGCGGCGGTCGGTGTCGAGGGAACCGCGACCGGGCCCGTGGTGGATGCGCTCGCGGGCCCCGTCGTTGACCGTCGCACCGTGCGGTAGATCAATGCGGCTGCCCCGGCGAGCGCCGGCAACGTCAGGTGACCTGCCAGCTTGCGGCCGGTGCGCAGCGCGGTGAAAGGGAGGGCGAGCACACTCATGGTGGAGTCCTTCGGATCGGCGAACGTTGTTCACCCAACTGCCCGAAGGAGGCGGCTGCATTCACCGCCTCGCCGGGTGCCTGCTCACACTTTCAGCGTGAACCAGACCGCCTTGCCGTCGGCGTCATCTTCGTGCCCCCAGTCGTCGCTGACGACGTCCACCAGCAGCAGGCCGCGACCGCCTTCGGCGTCCGCGTCGGCGTCGCGCGGCTGCGGCGTTCCCGGGTCGGAGTCGCGCACCCGGATGTGGAGTTGGTCCTCGCCGGCACAGCACACTTGCAACTCGATCGGCGGGGCGCCGTACCTGACGGCGTTGGTCACCAGTTCGGAGACCAACAACTGAGCTTCCTCGACCACCTCGGCCACGTGAGAACCACAACAGGCCTCGGCCAGAAATTTCCGGGCGGCGCGTGGGGCGGTCGTGTCAGCAGGAAGCACTACCTGACGGGGGCCCATCGTGCAGGGCACGGCCTTGACCTCCTTGTAGGCACCGAGCTCAGAGGTCGCAACTACCCGGTCGGTAGCAAGACCGAAACCTGGCTCGGCCGTCTCAGCCGTCGCCCTCCAACGCGGCCCAGCAATCAGGTCGGGTGCCGTCGAGGTCGGTGAACCCGAACTCCCGGGCCAGGTGAGCGGACGTGACGGAGGCCTGATTCCAGCGGGCACGCTGGGAATCCGCCGCGACCGCTCGACCGACGAAACGGGTGGACTCGGAGTCGGCGAAACCCGGCGCGGTCGTTCCCACCGCGTCCTTCCAGGTCTGTTCTGTGGTGGAGAACACCTCCAGCATGAGCTCCGACCGCATCCAGCGGTGCAGATCACGGTGGCGCCGGCCACGACGGCGATGCGGCCTTTGAGCGCCGCGGGGTCCGGTGTCCAGTCCATGGCGACGACCCTGCCACGTGCTCCGGGCAGACTTCCATCGGTGCGAGACTGCGGGCCATGCGCGCTTGGCAGGTCACTGAACTCGGCGAACCCACCGCCGTCCTTCGTCTCGCGGAAACCGCAATTCCCGCTCCTGCTCCCGGGCAGGTGATCGTGCGGACACTCGCGACGGCAGCCAACTTCCCCGACGTCCTGATGTGCCGGGGCGAGTACCAGGAGAAGCCCGAGCTGCCGTTCACGCCGGGCGTCGAGGTCTGCGGCGAGGTGACTGCCCTGGGCGAGGGCGTCACCGGCGTCGCGGTCGGTGACCGGGTGATGGGGATGCCGATCCGCCGGCACGGCGGCTTCGCCGACTACGCGGTGCTCCCCGGCGATCTGGTCTTCCCGGCGCCGCCGAGCCTCGATGACGCCGAGGCCTCGGCGTTCATGATCGCCTACCAGACCGGCTGGTTCGCCCTGCACAAGCGGACGCAGCTGCAGCCCGGCGAGACCCTGTTGGTCCACGCCGCCGCGGGCGGGGTCGGCAGCGCGGCGATCCAGCTCGGCAAGGCCGCCGGGGCCACCGTCATCGGCGTGGTGGGCGGACCGGCCAAGGCCGCCTACGCGCACGACCTGGGCGCCGACCTGGTGATCGACCGGCACACGGAGAACTTCGTCTCGGTGGTCAAGGAGTTCACCGAGGGCCGCGGCGCCGACGTCGTCTACGACCCGGTCGGCGGTGATGCCTACAACGGCTCCACCAAGTGCATCGCCTTCGAGGGCCGCATCCTGGTGATCGGGTTCGCCGGCGGCACGATCCCCACCGCGGCGTTGAATCACGCGCTGATCAAGAACTACTCCATCGTGGGCCTGCACTGGGGGCTGTACCGCGAGAAGAACCCGGCCGCCCTCTTCGCCTGCCATGCGGAGCTGGACAAACTGGTGGCCGACGGCGCGATCCGGCCACTGATCAGCGAGCGGATCGGTCTGGAGCAGGTGCCGGACGCCCTCCAACGCCTCGCCGACGGGAAGACGGTGGGACGAATCTGCTACGTCGCGTGATCTGGATCTCCGCACGGTGACGCGTGGACCGCTGGCGCACTGGGAATACCACCGGCATCGCCCCGACCGGGGCCTGAGTTCGGAGGATCGACGTGATCGGTTTCATCGTTGCCGGCCTGGTGATAGGCCTGCTCGCTCGCCTGATCAAGCCCGGTAAGCAGAACCTTGGCTTCCTCGCCACCCTCGCCCTGGGTCTGGTCGGCTCGGTCATCGGTGGCTCGATCGCAGCTGCGATCGGCACCGGCGACATCATGGAGCTCGACATGCTCGGCTTCATCTGCGCCGTGGTTGCCGCCTTCCTGCTGATCGGCGTCGCCGAGGCCATCGCGCCGAAGCGCAAGAAGAAGCACTTCGCCCACCGCTGAACCTGACGCTACGTCAGAGCGCGACGACCATCTTTCCTTCGTTGTCGCCGCGGAGCACCCGACGTAACGCCTCGGGGGCGTTGTCCAGACCATGGACAACGTCCTCGCGGTGCTTAAGACTGCCGTCCGCGACCCAGCCCACGAGCTTGGTCAGGGCCTCGCCGTAGCGGTCGGCGTAGTCCATCACGATGAACCCCTGCATCACCCCGCGCTGCCGGATGAGCATCCGGTACGCCGCCGGACCGACCGGCTTGCCGTTGTCGTTGTAGCTCGCGATCGCGCCGCACAGCACGACCCGGCCACCGAGCGCCAGCCGGGTCAGCGCCAGGTCGAGCGCCGGCCCGCCGGTGTTGTCGAAGAAGACGTTCACACCGTCCGGGCAGGCCTCGTCGAGCAGCTTCGCCAGATCCGGTGAGCGGTAGTCCAGCGCCGCGTCGAAGCCCAACTCCAGCAGCCAGTCGCGTTTGGCCGCGGTGCCGGCCAGACCGACCACCCGGCACCCGGCGATTCTGGCCAGCTGTCCGGCGAGCGAGCCGGTGGCACCGGCGGCCGCGGAGATCAGCACGGTCTCCCCCGGCACCGGCTTGCCGATGTCGAACAAGCCCCAGTACGCGGTCTGCCCGTTCATGCCGAGCACACCGAGGGAGAGCACTGGATCCGCTTCTTCCGGCAGCACCCAGGTCTCGTCGGCCTCGGTGAGGACGGCGTACTGCTGCCAGCACAGCTTGCCGCCGACCCAGGCGCCGAGCGGGTAGCGCGGGTTGCGGGAGTCCACCACCTCGCCCACACCGAGGCTGAGCATCGGCAGGCCGGGCGTGGCCTCGAAGCCGTAGGCGCCGCCGGGGTTCATCCAGATCCGCTGGGCCGGGTCCACCGACAGGTACCGGACCCGCACCACGGCCTGGCCGGGTCCGACCCGCGGGACGCGGTCGGTGACGATCTCGAAGCAGGAGTCGTCCGGCTCAGCCGCCGGGTGCTCGCGCAGCAGGATCTTCCGGTTGTTGACCAGGTCCATCCCCCGACCCTGCCATGGCCCCGACGGGCCAACTATGGCCGTAACCGGGGACTATTTCCCGTCCTCCTCCGTTGCCGTAGCGGATCGCGCCGAGCACGATAGCGCCCAGTCCCGTTTCGGCCACCGAAGGATCGCCCTGATGACCGCTCCCGCGCCGCGCCTGATCTCCGATCGCCTCGTGCACTGGGCGACCGAACTGCCGGACTCCCCCGCGCTGCGCTTCGGCGGGCAGAACTGGACCTGGGGACAGTGGAACGACCGCCTGGAGCGGTTGGCCGGCGCACTGGGCGGACTCGGCATCGGGCGCGGCACGGTCGTCGCCACCTACGACAAGAATTCCCCGGCCTGCCTCGATGTGACGATGGCGGCCAGCGCGGTCGGCGCGGCCCACGCGATCGCGAACTGGCGCCTCTCGCCCGAGGAGGTCACCTACGTCCTCGCCGACTCCGGCGCCGAGATCGTGTTCGTCGGGGCCGAGTTCGCCAAGGTGCTCGAGTCGATCCGCGGCTCGCTGCCCGCCGTCCGCGAGGTCGTCGTGGTGGGCTCCGACGGCGGCTTCGAGGACCAGTACGAAGCGCTGCTCGCCGGCGCGGACCCGACCCCGTTGGCCGGCGCGGAGCCGTCGGATCCCGCGCTGATCCTCTACACCTCGGGAACCACCGGCTTCCCCAAGGGCGCGATGCTCACTCATGCCAACCTCAACGCGCACTCAGCCGGTCTGGACCCGGTCTTCAATACGAGCCACGAGGACCGCTACCTGCTCGCGATGCCGCTCTTCCACGTCGGCGGCACCTGCCCCGGCGTGATGTGCGTGTACGTCGGAACGCCGATCACCCTCACCCGCGAGGCGACGCCCGAGCACCTGTTCCCCGGCCTCGTCGGTGCGACCCACGCGTTCTTCGTGCCGGCGATCTTCGCGGCACTGCTGCAGGCCGGCGAGGTCGGGCGCAACGCGCTCGCCACCGTCAAGCTGCTCTCCTACGGCGCGGCTCCGATGCCGGCCCCGGTGATGCGGGGCTCGCTCGAGGCCTGGCCGAACGCACGCTTCCTGCAGGTGTATGGGATGACCGAGCTGGCCGGGGCCGTCGTCGCCCTGG
Source organism: Sporichthya sp. (assembly GCF_013815995.1). Classification (GTDB taxonomy): domain Bacteria; phylum Actinomycetota; class Actinomycetes; order Sporichthyales; family Sporichthyaceae; genus Sporichthya. Next base: position 5,892 of record NZ_JACDFE010000039.1, on the reverse strand, counting down.
AGGACGAGGCGCACCGCGACCCGGCGCACCCGGAACGACTCAGCGCCGCCGGCCGGGCGATGCTGGGGTCCGAGGTCCAGATCGTCGATCCCTCGACGCTGGAGCCGGTGGCGGCGGGCACCTCGGGTGAGGTGTGGATCCGCGGCGGCACGGTGATGGCCGGCTACCTGAACAAGCCCGAGGCCACCGCCGAGGCGATCACCGCCGACGGCTGGATGCGCACCGGCGACGTCGGGCACCTGGACTCCGAGAGCTTCCTGTTCATCTCCGACCGGGTGAAGGACATGATCATCACCGGCGGGGAGAACGTGTACTCCCCCGAGGTCGAGCGCGTGCTCTCCGAGCACCCGGACCTGCTCGAGGTCGCGGTCATCGGCGTCCCCGACGACAGGTGGGGCGAGTCCGTGAAGGCCGTCGTCGTCGCCAAGCCCGGCGCCACCGTCGACCCCGACGCCGTCATCGCCTACGCCCGCGAGCGCCTCGCCCACTTCAAGGCCCCGCGCACCGTCGACGTCCTCGACGAACTCCCCCGCAACGGCACCGGCAAGATCCTCAAGACCGTGCTGCGCAAGCCCTACTGGGAAGGCCGCGACCGCCAGGTCTAATCGCTTGCGTCAGCGAAAGCGGTTGCTATAGCCACCGTTCTCGCTGACGTAAGGGGGGTCGTGGGGGCGGGGATGGGGGAGCCGCACTCCGCACACACCAGAGCCTCAGGTTCGGCGATCGCGTCCGCAGGCGGCGGGGGCTCCAGCCCCACCTCCGCCAGGGGGTGGGAGGGGAGGTAGATGGCGGCGAGGAGGAAGCCGACGAGGCAGACGCCGGCGGCGACCCAGCAGCCGAGCTGCAGGCCGTCGATGAAGGCCTGTTGGGCGAAGCCGACGATGCTGGGCTCGCCGGTCTGCTCGGCAACGGCGAACGCGGCGCCGACGGACTCGCGCGCGGGCTCCAGGACGGCCGGGTTCGTGATGTCGTCCCCGAGGCTGCTGCGGTAGGTCGAGAGCGCGACACTGCCGATCACCGCGACGCCGAGCGTGCCGCCGAGTTCGCGGGTCGCGTCGTTGACGGCCGATCCGATGCCGGCCTTCGCGGCCGGGACGACGCCCATGATCGCCTCGGTCGCGGGGGCGCTGGTCAGGCCCATCCCGATGCCGATGGTCATCATCTGGCCGACGATCGTCGGGTAGGTGGTGGTCTCGGTGCAGGTGGAGACCCAGTAGAAGCCGCCGACCAGGAACAGGGAACCGGCGCAGACCACCAGCTTGGTGCCCAGCCGGACCGCGAGCGGGGTGCCGACCAGCGAGGCACCGGCCACCGCTATCGCCACCGGGACCTGCCGCAGGCCGGCCTCCAGCACGCCCCAGCCGAGCACGAACTGGGCGTACTGGGTGATCAGGAAGATGAAGCCGAACAACGCGAAGAAGGAGAACGTGACCGCGCCGGAGGCCGCGGTGAAGCGCAGGTTGGCGAACAGGCGGACGTCGAGCATCGGCTGCTCGACGTGGCTCTCCCAGATCGCGAAGGCGACCAGCAGGCAGGTCGCGGCCCCGAAGTCGCCGAGGCTGGCCGGAGATCCCCAACCTCGGTCGGGCGCCTGGATGATCGCGTAGACCAAGGCGCCGAGCGCCGCGGTCGAGAGCACCAGGCCCACGTAGTCGAGCCGCGGCACCGACGGGTCCCGGCTGGTCGGGACGTACAGCGCCGTCAGCCCCAGAGTGATGGTGGCGACCACGGCGCAGAACAGGAACGCCGCGCCCCACTCGGTGCCCTCGACCAGCGCGCCGCCGATGATCGGCCCGACCGCGACCGACGCGCCGGAGGCCGCGCCCCACATCCCGATCGCCTGCGCGCGTTCGCGGCGGTTCGGGAAGACGTTGGAGATGATCGAGAGCGTGGTCGGGAAGACCACGGCAGCACCGAGACCGGCGACCGCGCGCCAGAGGATGAGCATCTCCGGGTTGAGCGCGAACGCCGACAGCGCGGAGGCGACGATGTAGATCACCAAGCCGGTCATCAGGGCGCCCTTGCGCCCGAACCGGTCCGAGAGCGACCCGGCGGCGAGCACGAACGCGGCGAAGACCAGGTTGAACGCGTCGACGATCCAGAGCAGGTCCTTGGTGGAGGCGTCCAACTCGCGGTTCAACGTCGGCAGCAGGATGTTCACGATCATCGTCGCGACCATCACGCAGAACACGGCCAGGCAGAGGACGACAAGGATCAGCCAGCGATTGACCTGCCGCTGTTCCATCCCGCCTCCGACCGTCCCGCCGCGTCCGCCGCCCTCATCCCTGCAGACGGCTCCGCCTCGGCGAAATCATCGGACCGGGCTTCTGTAGAACGTAGTTCCACAACCCGCAAGGGTCAATCAATACCGCCGCGGTCGGCCCCCGATCTCCCCAACCCGTCCCGCTGGTACCTTGTTGACAACGGTTATCATTATCGATTCGTCGGGTGGAGCGCGGAGATGGTTGCTGCCGGCGCCGACTGGTCGCGCGTCATCAACTTCGACGACTACGGCTCGCTGTTCGAGCTCGCGCGGAACTCCCTGATCGCCGGGATCGCGGTCGCACTGGTCGCCGGGCTCCTCTCCCCGTTCGTGATGACCCGCGACCTGCCCTTCGCGGTGCACGGGATCAGCGAACTGTCCTTCGCCGGCGCCGCGGGCGCGCTGCTGCTGGGCACCAGCGTCGTGCTCGGCTCGATCGCGGGCTCGCTGATCGCCGCCCTCCTGGTGGGTGCGCTCGGCACCCGCGCCCGCGACCGCAACTCCCTGGTCGGTGTGCTGATGCCGTTCGGGCTCGGGCTCGGCGTGCTCTTCCTCGCCCTCTACGAAGGCCGCGCGGCCAACAAGTTCGGGCTGCTCACCGGGCAGATCATCGCCGTCGAGGACACCAAGATGGGCGCGCTGCTGTGCATCTGTGGCGTGGTCGCCGCGGTGATGGCGTTGATCTGGCGGCCTTTGACCTTCGCCAGCGTCGACCCGGACGTGGCGGTCGCCCGGGGGATCAACGTGCGGGCGCTCTCCATCGTGTTCATGCTGCTGCTCGGCCTGACCATCGCCGCGGCGATCCAGATCATCGGCGCGCTCCTGGTGCTCGCCCTGCTCTGCACGCCGGCCGCCGCCGCGATGCAGGTCAGTGCGTCCGCCCGGAACATCACCCTGCTCTCGGTCACGTTCTCGACGGTCTCGATGGGCGGCGGGATCCTGCTCGCCCTGGGCAGCGAGGTCCCGATCAGCCCCTACGTGACCACGCTGTCGTTCGGAATTTACGCCGTCTGCCGCGTGATCGGGATCCAGCGGACGCGGCAGGGCTGGGCAGCACGGCCACAGCCAGCCACGTCGTGAGCGGGACCGCGGCCAGGATCCCGATGCTGCCGACCGCGGTACGCACCACCTCGGTCGCGACCACCTCGCTGGTGAGCAGGTCCGCGGTCGAGCGGCCGCCGGCGGTGAAGAGCAGCAGCAGCGGCAGCGAGGCTCCGGCGTAGGCGAGCACCAGGGTGTTCACGGTCGAGGCGATGTGCGCCCGGCCCACCCGGTTGGCCGCGGCGAAGAGCGCGGTCCGCGGCATCGCCGGATCGGCGCGGTGCAGCTCGGCCACCGTCACCGCCTGAGTGACCGTCACATCGTCCAGCACGCCGAGTGAGCCGATGATGATGCCGGCCAACAGCAGCCCACGGACGTCCACGTCCGGATAGGACGCGCTGATCATCCCGGCGTTCTCGCTCGCCAGCCCGGTGAAGTGGGCCGCGTTGGTGAACACCAGACCGAGTACCCCGGTGAGCAGCAACGCCCCGAGAGTGCCCAGCACGGCGACCGAGGTCCAGACGTTGACCCCGTGGGTCAGGTAGAGCACGGCGAACATGATCACCGCGGAGCCGGCCACCGCGACCAGCAGCGGCGAGGAGCCGTTCAGGATCGCCGGGAGGACGAACAGCACGAGCACCGCGAAGCTGACGATCAGGCCGCCGAGCGCGGCCAGTCCCTGCCACCGTCCGGCGATGATCACGACGGCCACGAACAGCAGCGCCAGCAGCAGGAGCGGGGAGCCGCGCTGAAAATCGATGACCTGGTACTGCGACCCTGGCGGGGCATCCGGCCCGTAGACCATGACGATCTTGTCTCCGCCGGCCAGCGTGGGGGCACCGATCCCGGCCGGTGCCGGGACCGAGACGGTCTGCCCTTCGCCCGGGCCGCCGGTAATGCGCACGTCGGCCTGCGGGCAGGCGGTCGGGCCGGGGCCGCAGTCGCCCGGGTGGATCGCGGTGACCGTTCCCCGGGCCAGGTCCTGGTCGAGCCCCTGGGTGTTGGTCGATCGCTGTTCGCCCGGCCAGAGCACGACCATCGCAATCAGGGCGGCGAGCGCCGCCGGGACCAGCAGCAGCGCGAGCAGGCGGCCGCTGCCCGCCGGTGCCGCCGGTGCATCGGCGGCGTTCCCGTGGGAGTGCCCGTGGCCGTGCCCAGGCGAGGACCCGTGCGCCGTCATTCGTAGGGATTCGCGGGCTCGTCGACCGGGCTGACCTCCACGGCCTCAACGACCGGCACCGCGAGCGAGGGATTCGCCGCGTCGCTGGCCACGTACCGCCCGACCACCCGCACCCAGGAGTCGCTGGACGGAGCGACCGCGCCGCGGACCTCGACCTTGGTGGCCAGCGCATCGGCGGCGCAGCAGGTCAGCGTCATCCGCGTCAGGTACCAGCCGCCGCCCTTGCGCGGGCTGGCGAAACCGATCATCTCCACCGTCCGGCCGGCCAGCGTGCGGCCGTCGTCCCAGACCGCGCGGACGCCGTACTCACTCAGCGGGATACGCGCCGGGTCCCCGGCCGGCAGCGCGGCGAAGTCGCTGGAATCCGGCTCTGCGACGGTGCCGGGGTCGCGCTCGGCGGCCCACGAACCCAGCGGCGGCGGGGCGACGAATCCGATCGCCAGCACCGGGAGGACGAGCAGCCAGCCCGCGCGGGGGAGCTGGTGCTCGTCGTGGTCACAACGGATGTCATCCGCAGCGACGGGCGCCCGGCGGAGGGCGAGGAGATCGGCGATGCCGATCACGATGAAGGCGAGCGCGGCCAGCAGCAACGGCACGTGCATCGCAGGCTTGAGGTAGTTCAGGTAGCGGCCGTCGACCGTGATCGAGCCGAGCGCGACGCCGACGACCAGCAGCAGCACCGACTGATAGGCGCGGGTCACAGCAGCACCGCCCCGATCAGCAGGCTGGCCGCGACCGCGACCGCGAACGTCACCGGCGCGAACCACACCACGAAGCGGCGACCGAAGGTCCCGCTCTGCAGCGCGATCAGCTTGACGTCGACCGCGGGGCCGACGACCAGGAAGGCCAGTCGCGCGGTGAGCGGGAACGCGGTCAGGGACGCGGCGACGAAGGCGTCGGCCTCCGAGCAGACCGCGAGGGCGACGGCGAGCACAGCCAGCACCAGGACCGAGACCAGCAGATCGCCGCCGAGGGAGTCCAGGGCCGAGCGCGGCACCGCGACGTTCAGCGTGGCCGCGGTCAGTCCGCCGATCACCAGGAATCCCCCGGCATGGGTGAGGTCGTGCGCCACGCTGGTGCGGAACACCGCCGCCCGGCCGGCGCCGGGTGCGGGCTCCGGCCGGGGCGCCGGCCGCATCCAGGACATCCGGCCGAAGCGCAGCCAGAGCCAGCCCACCACCACCGCGGTGAGCAGCGAGGCGAGGAATCGGGCCGCGACCATCTCCGGCATGCCGGGGAACGCGACCGCGGTGGACACCATCACCACCGGATTGATCGCAGGCGCGGAGAGGAGGAAGGCCAGCGCCGCCGCCGGCGGGATCCCGCGGCGGATCAGGGAGGCAGCGACCGGAACTGACGCGCACTCACACCCGGGCAGGACGGCGCCGGCCAGGCCGGCCACCGGAAC
>NZ_JACDFE010000245.1 GCF_013815995.1 Sporichthya sp. | reverse complement strand
GGTGCGTGCTGATCGCGGGCGGGCTGGTGGCGCTCGCGCTCCCGCCCTCGGCGAACCTGGCCTGGACCATCGCCCCGCAGGCCCTGATCGGTCTCGGCCTCGGGCTGACCGTCGACTCCCTGACCTACGCCGCCCTGCGCGACCGTTTCCCGCGGGCTCTGCACGGCGGCTGGACGATCGGGGCCCGGCACGCCGGGGTCGTGCTCGGCCTGGCTCTGCTCACCCCCGTCTTCACCGCCGACCTGCGCGAGGCCCAGGGCCCGGCCACCGAGGCGATCACCGGCCTGGTGCTGGACGCCCGGCTGCTGCCCGACGACAAGATCGCGCTGGCCCGCGGGCTCGGTGAGCGACTGGCCGACGAGAACGGCCGGGTGCCCGATCTGCACCCGGCCTTCGCCGAGCTGAAGCTGAGCGACACCGAACGCGTGGAGGCGCAGCGCCTGGAGGTCGCCCTGGACTCCCAGCTCGAGCGGGCCGCCACCCGGGCCTTCCGGGACTCGTTCCTGATCGCCTCCGGCCTGGCGCTGCTCGCCCTGCTGCCGCTGATCCCGGTCCCCCGCCGCCCCCCTTCACAACGGATGTCATCCGCAACGACCGGAGCGTCGCCGTGAACAACCGGGCGCTGCTGCTGCCGGCCCTCTCGGTCGCCCTGGTCGCCGGGGTGCTCGGCGTCCAAACCGCCAACGGCGGCGGGGACTTCGCGCCGGTCGAGGTCGAGGACCCTTGCACGCCCCGCGTGGTGACGGCCGCCTCGACCACCTCGATCGACGCCCTCGGCGAACTGCTCGTGCTCTACGGGCTGGACGGAGCGGCCTGCCGGCTCGGCCTCAGCCGGGAGACCCTGGTGATCAACCTCGGCCTCGCCACCGATTTCGCCGACCCGGAGATCGACGCCCTGCGCGGCGGACTGCTGGGCGCCGTCGACCGGATGAAGGCCGAGAATCAACTGCCGCCGGCGTCCGAACTGGCCGACGAGGCGCTGGCCGAGGCGAACCTGAACTCGTTCGTGAAGCGGCTGATCCAAGCCCTGCCCGACGGCGTGGTCAACTCCGCCCTGAGGACCGACGACGTCCTGCGCCGCGCGGTCACCGACCTCGACCTGCGCACGCTGCTCGGCGAACTCGAGGACCCGAACGAGGTGCAGCGCCTGATCACCGCCGCCATCACCGAGGCGGTCAAGGACTCCCTACGCGGGCGCCTGAAGGCGCTCGTGCCGGATTTCATCCCCACCGTCTAAAAGGCTGCGGATGACATCCGTTGTGGACGCGCGAAAGCGCCCCGGGGGTTGGGGCCCCGGGGCGCTGTTTCGCAGTAGCTGCGGCTATCTGCCGGAGGGTCAGAAAGCCTTCTGCAGCGCCCGCTTGGCCGTGGTGGTGAACGCCGCGATCGGGGCGTCGTCCTCCTGGCCCATGTCGGAGAACGTGGTCACGACCACGGCCCTGCCGTCTCGCCCGACGGCGAAGAGCTGAAAGTTGTACTCCGAACCCTCCGGCGCGGTGTAGACGGCGTCCAGGGTCAGGCCGTCCGCGGTCTTGAACCGGCCGATCCGGTCGATGTCGGTGACGTCGTCGAGCTTGTCGTCACAGTTGGCGATCGCGCTGCGCAGCTTGGCGGCCAGCGCCTTCGCCTCGGTCTTGTTCTTGGCGACGGTGATGATCTCGCGGACCTCGGCGGCCAGGTCACCGGAGAACGTCTGGTACGAGGACTTGCCCGCCGGGAGGATCCCCTTGATGCAGGTGTACATCGGCTTCGGCAGGCCGGCCTTGGGCGCCTGGGCCGTCCACGGCGTGTACTGCGAGGCCTGCGGCAGGTCGCTCTTCGGCACGAACGTGCCGGTGTGGTTCGCGCTGGCCGAAGTGACGGCAACCCCGGTCAGAGCGACGCCGACGACGGCGGCGCTGATCAGGGCGCGGGTACGGGACTTCTTCGAGATGCTCATGGCCTGTTTCTTCCCCTTGAGTCGTCGCCGGACCGGTGTCCGTCGGCGGCCCTCCCCGGGCCAGCACCAACAAGACGCCCCACCCTCGCCCGAGGTTGACGAGGCGAGCCTGGAATTTTGAGCCAACGGGTGACACGCGCTCAGCGCAGACTCAGCGCAGGCGCCGGGCCGCCTCGACGGCCCAGTAGGTGAGCACGATGTCGGCCCCGGCCCGCCGGATCGAACCCAGCGTCTCGTCGATGACCCGCTCCCGGTCCAGGTAGCCGGCCGCGGCCGCCGCCTCGACCATCGAGTACTCCCCGGAGACCTGGTAGGCCGCCACCGGCACGTCGACGGCGTCGCGGACCTGCCGGACCACGTCCAGGTAGCCCAGGGCCGGCTTGACCATCACGATGTCCGCCCCCTCGGCGATGTCCAGCGCCACCTCGCGCAGCGCCTCCCGGCCGTTGCGCGGATCCTGCTGGTAGCTCTTGCGGTGCCCCACCAGCGAGGACTGCACCGCGTCGCGGAACGGGCCGTAGAAGGCGGAGGCGTACTTGGCCGCGTAGGCCAGCAGCACGGTGTCGGTGTAGCCCTCGGCATCGAGCGCCCGCCGGATCATGCCGATCTGACCGTCCATCATTCCGGACGGGCCCAGCACGTGCGCGCCGGCGCGGACCTGGGCCAGCGCGCCGGCGGCGTACCGGGCCAACGTGGCGTCGTTGTCCACCGAGCCGTCCGCGGCGAGAACCCCGCAGTGGCCGTGGTCGGTGAACTCGTCCAGGCACAGGTCGGCCATCAGGACGGTGGCGTCGCCGACCTCGGCGCTCAGTTCACGCAACGCCTTGTTGAGAATGCCGTCGTCGGCGTCGAGGCCCGAACCGGACGCATCCTTCGCCAGCGGGACCCCGAAGAGCATCAGCCCGCCGACGCCGGCCTCGACCGCGTCCACCGCCGCCTTGCGCAGCGAGTCCAGCGAATGCTGGACCACGCCGGGCATGCTGGCGATCGGCACCGGTTCGGCAGCGCCTTCCAAAACGAACATCGGCAGGATCAACTGCCGCGGCGCCACCGTCGTCTCGGCGACCAGCCGCCGGATGGCAGGTGTGCGCCGCAGACGACGAGGCCGGACGGCGAAGTCAGCCACCTGGATCCCCTTTCGCCGTGCTCGAACTCTCCCGATAGTGGAGTTGAACACCGTTCCGGATCCGGAAAGGCGTGCTCAACTCCACTATCGGCGCAGTCTTGGCGCGCTGCTACCGCCGGCGACGCGCGGAGGTGCGCTTCTCCGACGGCCGCAGCACCGACTCGCCGTTCTCCGCGGCGGCCGCGCGACGGGCCGCACCGAAGTTGGCGAGGGCGTCGGCGAGCTCACGGGCGGACGGGGTGGCCGCCAGCACGTCGACCCGCAGGCCGTGCTCGGTGGCCTCGGCCGCGGTGGCCGGGCCGATGCAGGCGATGATCGTCGAGGTGTGCGGCTTGCCGGCGATCCCGACCAGGTTGCGCACGGTCGAGGACGAGGTGAAGACCACCGCGTCGAAGCCGCCGCCCTTGATCGCCTCGCGCACCGGCGCGGGCGGCGGGGCCGCGCGGACGGTCCGGTAGGCGGTGACGTCGTCTACCTCCCAGCCCAGGTTCACCAGGCCGGCGACAAGGACGTCGGTGGCGATGTCCGCGCGCGGCAGGAACACGCGGTTGATCGGATCGAAGACCTCGTCGTACGGCGGCCAGTCCTCCAGCAGCCCGCGGGCGGACTGCTCCCCGGACGGGACCAGGTCGGCGCGGATGCCCCAGGCGGCGAGGTCGCCCGCGGTCTGCTCGCCGACCGCGGCCACCTTGATGCCGGAGAACGCGCGGGCGTCCAAGCCGTACTCCTCGAACTTCTCCCGCACCGCCTTCACGGCGTTGCGCGAGGTGAAGGCGACCCACTCGTAGCGTCCGGTGACCAGGCCCTTGATGGCCCGCTCCATCTGCTGCGGCGTCCGCGGCGGCTCGACCGAGATGGTCGGGACCTCCTCCGGCACCGCCCCGTAGGAACGCAGCCGCACGGACAGGGCGCCGGACTGCTCCTTGGTGCGCGGCACGAGCACCCGCCAGCCGAACAGCGGCCGGGTCTCGAACCAGGACAGCGTCTCGCGCAGGTCGACGACCTCGCCGACCACGGTGACCGCACTCGGGCAGAGCGTTCCGGACGGCAGCGCAGCAGCGATGTCGACCAGCGTGCCGGCGACGGTGCGCTGCTCGGTGGTGGTGCCGGCCCAGGTGGTGATCACCGGGGTGGCCGGGTCCAGGCCGGCCTCGATCAGCTTGGCCACCGCGCCGGCGACCAGCGCCCGCTCGGTGGTGCCGGACAGCACGAGGGTGGCGTCCTTGCTGGCGACGGAAGCCCAGTCGATCTTGCTGTCGGTCACATCGACGACGCGGACCTCGCGCACGCTGCGGCTGGTCAGCGGGACGCCGGCGAAGGCCGGGACCGCGGTCACCGGCGAGACGCCGGGCACCAGCTGGAACGCCAGGCCGGCCTTGACGCAAGCGGCGGCCTCCTCGGCCACGTGCCCGGTGAGGCCGCCGTCGCCGTCGACGAGGCGGACCACGCGCTTGCCGCTCTTGGCGGCGGTGGTGATCACCTTGGCGCGGGCCGCCGGGGCCAGCGGAACACCCTCGGCGTCGAAGGCACCGTCGGCCACGGTCACGGCGGCCGGGCAGTGCGCGAGCAACTGCTCGCGGCCACTCTCGGAGAGGACCACGACCTCGGCGTCGCGCAGGAGCTCAAGCGCGCGCAGCGTGAACAGGCCGGGGTCACCCGGCCCGATGCCCACGAACGCGACGGACCCGGTCACGCGGCGCGCCGGTTCTGCCGGCGCCTTGGCGGCCTGGGTCTTCGCGGGCGCCTTCGTGCTGGTCGCACTCTTCGCCGCCGGCTTGCCGGCCGGAGCGGCGGGAGTGGTCGCAGCCGTGGCGGCGCCGGTCGAGGTCGTCTTGCGCGTCGGGCTCATGCCGACTCCTCCTGCATCAACAAGTCGGCCCCGTCGGCGAGCATCTCGGCCGCGAGCTTGCGGCCGAGCACCTCCGCCTCGACGAGGGGGCCGGTCGTGGACTGCCGCACAGCGTCAGTTCCGTCGGTTGCGAGCACCGTCGCCCGCAAATACAGCTCGTCCTCTTCGCCCGTCTCGGGATCACCCTCGATCGCTTCCCCGAGCGCCCCGACGGGCGCCGAGCAACCGGCTTCAAGGGTGGCGAGCAGGCTTCGTTCCGCGGTGACGACGGCCCTGGTCCACGGGTCGTCGAGGCCACGCAGCGCGGCGAACACATCGGCCGCCGCGGAGTCGGTGTCGGGGTCACGGCATTCCACCGCGAGCGCCCCCTGCCCAGGTGCAGGCAGCATCTGGATCGGGTCCAGGGTTTCGGTGATCTCGTCGGCGCGGCCGAGCCGGACCAGGCCGGCACGGGCCAGGATCACTGCGTCCAGCTCGCCGGAGGCGACCAGCTTGAGACGGGTGTCGACGTTGCCGCGCACCCCGACGACCTCCAGGCCGAGCCCGAGCGCGTGCAGCTGCGCAGCGCGGCGTGGTGAGCCGGTGCCGACCCGGGAACCGGTCGGCAGTTCGCCCAGCACGAGTCCGTCACGGGCGACCAGGGCGTCCCGCGGATCCGCCCGCTGCGGGATCGCGGCGATCACCAGACCGGAGGCATCGGCGGTCGGCAGGTCCTTGAGCGAGTGCACCGCGAAGTCGACCTCGCCGGCGAGGAGCGCCTCGCGCAGGGCGTTCACGAAAACACCCACGCCGCCCATCGAGGCCAGCGGTTCGGTGCTGACGTCGCCGGCCGTGGTGATCGTGACCAGCTCGACCTGACGGCCCGTCAGTTCAGTGACCTGGGCCGCGATCGCCGTGGACTGTGCCATCGCGAGCGCGCTGCCCCTGGTGCCCATCCTGAGCACGGAGGGAACTGTCACCGCTCCCCCTCGGAGCGCAGATCGCCCATCACGTCATCGGTGAGGTCGGCGCGGATGACCGCCTCGACCGCACTGCGGTCGAGGTTGAACAGCTCGCGCAGCGCGGTGGCGTAGGTCTCGCCGTCCGGGCCGCTGGCCAGTTCCTTCACCCGCACGGTCGGACCGTGCATGAGCTTGTCGACGACGCGCTTGACGGACTTGGCGATCTCCTCGCGCTGCTTGGCCTCGAGGTCGGGCAACTTGCCCTCCAGCCGCAGCATCTCCGCGGCCACCACCTCATCGGCCATGGTGCGCAGAGCGACCACGGTGGGGGCGATCTGACTCGCGCGCTGACCGGCGGCGAAGGCCGCGACCTCGCCGGCCACGATCCGCCGGACCGCCTCGACCTCTGCGGGCACACCACCGTCGGGGTCGGCGTCGGCGAGGGACTCCAGGTCGACGAGGGTCACGCCGGGCAGCGCCGCCGCCGCCGGGTCGATGTCGGCCATCTCCTTGGGCTCCACGACACCCTTGGCC
>NZ_JACDFE010000244.1 GCF_013815995.1 Sporichthya sp. | reverse complement strand
CGCTGGCCCGGATCGTGCGCCTGCACCCGCGCACCTCGGTGCTGCGACGGACCGCCGACGACGACGACCCGGTCGAGCGCGTGCTGGTCGCCAACGCCGAGCAACTGGTCATCGTCGCGGCCCTGGCCGAGCCGGCCACGCAGCCCCGGTTGATCGACCGCTGCCTGGTCGCGGCCTACGACGCCGGCCTCACCCCGCTGCTGTGCCTGACCAAGTCCGACCTCGCGTCGGCGGACGAGGTGCTCGCGCTCTATGCCGCGTTGGGGGTCGCGCACGTGGTGACCCGGCGGGACGAGGACCCGGCGGCGCTGCGCGCGCGCCTCGACGGCCGGGTCAGCGTGCTGGTCGGGACCTCCGGGGTCGGGAAGTCGACGCTGGTGAACATCCTGGTGCCGGGCACCGACCGCGAGGTCGGTGTGGTGAATGCCGTGACCGGCCGCGGCCGGCACACCTCGAGCTCGGCCATCGCCCTCGAGCTGCCCGGCGGTGGCTGGGTGATCGACACCCCCGGCGTCCGCAGCTTCGGCCTCGCGCACGTCACGCCGGACCGGGTGCTGCAGGCGTTCACCGACCTGCTGCCCGGGATTGCCGACTGCCCGCGCAGCTGCAGTCACGACGAGGAGGAGTGCGGGCTCGACGCCTATGTCGCGGCCGGGCACGCCGATCCGGCCCGGCTGGCCTCGTTACGCCGACTGCTGGCGGTGCCCCAGCGCGCGGAGGAACCCGGGGACTGATGGAGCGTCAGGAGTTGATGGTCCGTCAGCCCTGGCCTGCGGAGGCGGCGTTGGTGCCGTCGACGAACTCCTCCCAGTGCGACTTCGAGCCGGTGTGCCCGGCGATCACGGTCAACACGATCGAGGCCACCGCCAAGCCGGCGACGATCACGCCAAGGCCCAGGCCCGCAGCCGCCGGCGCCCCCTGCCGGTCCGCCAGGGCGGCCAGCACGGTCGCCACGGCGAGCGCGAGCACGATCCAGAGCAGCGCGCGCCCGAAGGCCTCATGGTCGTCCCTCGGCACGTTGGTGTCACCGATGCGCCGGAACCTGTTCTGCAGCTGCTGACCGGCCTGCACCGTGACGAACGCCAGGACCAGCAGGCCGAGGCTGACCGCCACCATCACGCGGCCGTACGCCCGGCGCCAGGCCGGCCGGCAGAAAACGGCGGCCGTCGCCATCGCGCCGAGTGGAATCAGCACCACGGTGACGTGCAGGACGAGCACATGGAGCGGCAGTCCCATGAAGGTGTCGAACATGTGCGCTCCCCGGTGGATGTACAGCGGGTCCTGGATTCGGATACGACCCCAGGAGGGTTTGGTTCAGCGAGCCGTTAGCGTTTCGGGAATGAGTGAGCTCCACGAGGATATGGTGCTGGCGTTGGCCCTGGCCGACGCGGCGGACGCGATCACCACGGCCCGTTTCCGCGCCCTCGACCTGCGGATCGAGGCGAAGCCCGACCTCTCCCCGGTCACCGACGCCGACCGGGACACCGAGAGCCGGCTGCGGGAACTGCTGGCCGCGGCCCGCCCACATGACGCGATCCACGGCGAGGAGTTCGCCGATACCGGAGCTTCCGGCAGTTCAGCCCGCCGCTGGGTGATCGACCCGATCGACGGCACGAAGAACTACGTCCGCGGCGTGCCGGTGTGGGCGAGCCTGATCGCGCTGATGGACGGGCCGAACGTCATCGTCGGCGTTGTCTCCGCGCCCGCGCTGGGCCGCCGCTGGTGGGCCTCGGCGGGCGGCGGAGCCTGGGCGCGTACCGGATCCGACGATCCGGTCGCCTGCCGGGTCTCGGCGGTGCCGACACTGACCGACGCCTCGCTGTCCTACTCCAGCCTGTCCGGCTGGGAGGAGCGCGGGCTGCTGCCCGGATTCCTGGACCTGACCCGCCGCTGCTGGCGAACCCGCGCTTTCGGTGACTTCTGGTCCTACGTGCTGCTGGCCGAGGGGACCGTCGACGTCGCCGCCGAACCCGAGGTCGCACTGCACGATTTGGCGCCACTGGCACTGATCGTGGCCGAGGCGGGCGGGGTGTTCACCGACCTGACCGGCAGGCCCGGCCCGGACGGCGGCAGCGCCCTGGCCAGCAACGGATTGCTGCACAGCGCGGCCCTGGCCCTCCTGCAGCCGGACAGCAGCACCGGCGCCGCATAGAGCGCGGCCAGGTCGAACCAGCCGTAGCCGCCGGCCGCTCCACTGGGCGGGTTACCGATCGGGATCACACCGGTCGGGTCGTGCGTCGACCACGCCCACGTCCCGGCCCAGGTACCGACCAGCTCGAGGTAGGTGACGATCGCGAACGCGCCGAGATAAAGCGTCTGTGACCGGCCGAGGTAGAGAAAGCCGACCAGGCAGGCGAACCAGAACGCACCGAGCACGTCGGTGCGTTCGGCGAGCACCAGCCCCCAGCCCGCGTAGACCCCGCCGGCGGTGACCACCGCGGTCCGCAGCCCGATCCGGTGCCGGTGCACCCAGCCCGCCCGGCCGATCGCCAGCGCGCACAGATAGACCAGGCCGTGCCCCGGTGGCACGTACGCCGGCACGTTGTCGAAGCGGTAGGTGTACACCCCGAGCAACGGCGAGAAGGTGTATTCGACCGCCGTCGCAATGGCGACCACCACGGCCACCTGCGCGCGGACCAACGGGCTCTCGCGGTCCAACAACGCGATCAGCAGCAGCCAGGTGGCCACGCCGAACAGGCGCTGCTCAGCCAGCGAAGCGCTGCCGTCGCGAACGAGCACGAGCGTGGTCCAGGCGAAGGCGACGGCCGCGATCATGGGCTACGACGCGTGTCGTGCGGCCAGGCGGACGACGACCTCGCGGGTGTCGACCTCGCCGGGGTAACCCCAGGTGGCCACACAAGCCACCCGGAGCGCGTCGACCGCGTCGCCGCCGCCGCTCAGCCGCAACCGGCCGGCCTGCACCCGTGCCGTCCAGCCACCCAGGGCGGCCTCCCCACCATCGAGCACGACATCGGCAGGCGCAGTGAGCAGGCCACGCAGGTCGGCGGCCAGGTAGGTGGGCCGGCACGACGGCGGCGCCGCCAGCAGCTCGGCCGGCCCGGTCACGCCGGTCAGCACCAGCAGGCTCGCTGCGCCGGCCCGAACCGCGCCCTCGATGTCGGTGTCCAACCGGTCGCCGATGATCAGCGGCCGCTCCGCGGCCACCCGGTCGATCGACTCGCGGTGCAGGGCCAGTTCCGGCTTGCCGGCCACCAACGGCTCGGCACCGCTGGCCTGCCGGATGACGTTGACCAACGTCCCGTTCCCGGGCCCGATGCCGCGCGGGGTGGGGATCGTCAGGTCGGTGTTGCTGGCCACCCAGGGCAGGCCCGCCCGCACGGCGAACGTGCCCTCGGCGAGCTGCACCCACCCCACGCTGGGGTGGTAGCCCTGCACGACCGCACTCGGGCCGTCGTCGGCCGAGTGGACCGGACGCAGCCCGCGCTCGATCAGCGCCTCCTCCAGCGCGTCGCCGCCGACCACCAGCACCGCGGACCCGGGCGCCACCAGTCCGGCGACAAGCCGGGCGGCGGCCTGCGCCGAGGTCGCGACCTCGGAGGCATCCGCGGCCACGCCCAGCTCGGTCAGGTGCTCGGCCACTGCCTTGGGTGTCCGCGAGGCGTTGTTGGTGACGAAAGCCAGTCGCATCCCCCGGGCCCGCGCCAGCGCGAGACTCTCGGCGGCGTGCGGGACCGGATTGGGACCGATGTAGACAACGCCGTCGAGGTCGAGCAGCCCGGCGTCGTACCGGTCGACCAGGGCAGTCGCGCTACCCGCCGCGAGCGGGACCGCCGGCGCCGTCACCGGTCCGCCCGGGCGGGCGGGTCGGACTCCCCGGGGGGCTCGTCGAACATCAGGGCTGTCTGGCTGAACTCCACGGCCGGCGCGCGGGACACCGCGGCCACCCGGTCGGGCGCGCTCGTGGGCTCGCTGAACATCGCCGCCGCCTGGTCGATCGCCAGCGCGGGCTCGACTCTCACGGCCGCCTCATCGACCTCGGCAACCGGCTCATTCAGCTCGGCCAGAGGGCTGTCCATCTCGGAAACAGGCGGGTCCACGTCCGTGGCCGCCTCGGCTATCGCAGCAACAGGCCGTTGCATCTCTCCCGCAGGGTGTTCCACCTCGCCCGCGGCCGGCTCGGCCATCCCTGCCGACTCGTCAACCTCGTCGGACTCTTCGTCCAGGAGGAAGACCACGCCGTCGAGCTCAGCAAGCCGCTCGGCCGCGTCGGTCAGGCCATCCGGGTCGGCCGCAGCGGCCCGCTCGAACCAGGTCCGCGCCTCGTCGTGCCGGCCAACCGCCTCCAGGGCGGCGGCGTACGCGAAGCGCAGCCGGGCCGACCATTCCGACGGCTTGCTGTCGTTGAGTTCCGGGCTCTGCAGCGTGACCACGGCAGCGTCGAGCTGGCCGAGATCAGCGCGCGCGCCCGCCGCGACGATCCGCATCTCGACCCTGGCCGCGCGCGTCAGCTGTGCGACCTCCGGCGCCGCGGCCATCTGCAGCGCCTTCTCCGGGTGCCCGAGCGCGCGTTCGCAGTCGGCCATCGTCGGCCAGTGCTCCTGGTTGCCCGAGATCCGCCGGGCGGCCCGGAATTCCGCGAGCGCCTCCGAGTACTTCCCGGCGTGATACGCCGCAATACCGAGCGCCTCCCGAATCACTGCGACCCGCGGCCCGTGACGTCGCGCCGCCTCGGCATGCGCGTACGCGCCCTCCGGGTCCTCGTCGAGCAGTCGGGCCACCATCACCAGGTGCATTCCGGCGGACTCGGCCGCTTCGGCCCGCAGCGTGGTCAGCTCACGACGGACGTCCTTGTCGAGTTCGAACCCCGTGACGTCCTTGTCAATGGCCGGCGCGCGAGGCGGAGCCGTCGCCGGTCGATCCGGCCGCGAATTGGGCCGCGAATCGGGTCGCGCATTCGACCGCGAATCAGGCCGCGAACCTGATCGTGAATCCGGCCGCGAATCGGGCCGTGAATCCGACGCCGAATCCGATCGGGGGCGGTGGTTCCCCTGGGTACCGCGATCCGCGCCGGCACCAGGCGCCCGACCACCGGTTCCGCGGGGCGCATCGGAGCTCGCAGGCCTTCCGCCCGCGCCACGGGAGGCACCAGAGGCAGGAGGTCGTCCCCCACTGCCACGGGGTGCACCCGTCGCGGCAGGCCGACTCCCACTCCCGCGGGACGCACCAGCGGCGGGCGGGCGCTCGCCACGCGAGGCGCCCGAAGCAGGGGGCCTTCCCCCGGCAGCGCGTGCCGCACTCGACCCGGTTGAGCGCTCCGCTCCCGCACGGGGTCCACCGGCGACAGGGGGCTTTCCACCGCTGCGGGGTGGGCCGGAGACAGGGGGCTTTCCACCACCGCTCCGGGGCCCGCCCGAGACAGGCGGCTTGCCACCGCTGCGGGGTGTGCCGGAGACAGGGGGCTTTCCACCACCGCTCCGAGGCCCGCCCGAGACAGGCGGCTTGCCACCCGCGCCACGAGGCGCGGACCCAGCGGGCTTGCCGGCACCACGAGGAGAGCCTGCGCCGCGGGACGCAGGGCGTTGCCCGCCCCCTCCGCGGGACGGACCGTCATTCGTCGTCACAATTGCTCCTCTTTTGATGCGCGACATTCTCCCGTTAAGCGATAAGGGCCACCCCATCAGGGTGGCCCTTATCGAAAGAATGTCCGGCGGCGTCCTACTCTCCCACACCGTAACCAGTGCAGTACCATCGGCGCTGAAGGGCTTAGCTTCCGGGTTCGGAATGGAGCCGGGCGTTTCCCCTTCGCTATGACCGCCGAAACTCTATTGAGATATCAGGCCGGCTCTCGTTCGAAAACGGAGCCCCCGACCGTATCTCGGGAACCGCACAGTGGACGCGTAGCATAAATTCTCAGGATCTCAACGCCGTTGCCGGCGAGAGAAGAGTGAGTGGTCAAGTCCTCGGCCTATTAGTACCGGTCAGCTTCACACGTTACCGTGCGTCCACGTCCGGCCTATCAACCCAGTCGTCTAGCTGGGGGCCTTACCAGGTTAACCCTGTGGGAGACCTCATCTTGAAGCGAGCTTCCCGCTTAGATGCTTTCAGCGGTTATCCCTTCCGAACGTAGCTAACCAGCCGTGCTCCTGGCGGAACAACTGGCACACCAGAGGTTCGTCCGTCCCGGTCCTCTCGTACTAGGGACAGCCCTTCTCAAGTCTCCTGCGCGCACAGCGGATAGGGACCGAACTGTCTCACGACGTTCTAAACCCAGCTCGCGTACCGCTTTAATGGGCGAACAGCCCAACCCTTGGGACCTACTCCAGCCCCAGGATGCGACGAGCCGACATCGAGGTGCCAAACCATGCCGTCGATATGGACTCTTGGGCAAGATCAGCCTGTTATCCCCGGGGTACCTTTTATCCGTTGAGCGACGGC
>NZ_JACDFE010000038.1 GCF_013815995.1 Sporichthya sp. | reverse complement strand
CTCCCGCAGCGCGCCCGCCGCAGCCAACACGCCGGCGGCTGACCGGGCACTGGCGTCGTGTGGGCGCTCCGGGGGGTGGCCCGGGTCTCGCGGCCCGGCGATCAGCAGCGCGGCGGCTTCCAGAGCGTCGGCGACGAAGGCGGCCGAGCCGAGGCGGCCCAGCAGGTCCAGCAACCGGCCGGCCGCCACCTTGGCGGGCCGCCGCGTCGCCGGCCAGCAGGGCCTCGGCGCATCGGATGAGCACGAGTGCGTGCGTGGCCGGCAGCGGGAGCGCGGTGCTGAGCTGTTCGGCTTGGGCGGCCAGGCCCCGGGCCCGGTCCGGGTCGCCTGCCGCGGCGGCCAGCGGGGCGAGCGCGGCGAGTGAATGCGCGGTGAGGACGGTGGCACCACCCCGTCCCGCTTCCCTGGCCGCCTCGAACCATCGGACCGCATCGCTGGGGTCGCCGGCGGCGATGGCGTTCGTCCCGAGGACGTACTCGCACCACCCGCGGATCGCTGCCACCATCGCCGAGTCCGGGTTCTCGACGGCGACCTCTTCAATCAGCGTCTTCCCCTGCACCAGCAGGGCCCGGCCCGGCTCGAACTCGCCACGGGCGGTGCGCAGGAAGCCCTGGATGAAGTCGGCGTAGGCGAGCGCGGCCGGTTCGCCCAGGCGGGTCGCTACTGCCGTCGCCTCGGCGTGCAGGGCGGCGCTGCGTCCGGGGTCCGGCCGGTGGGACTGGTCGAGGGCGATCGAAAGCAGGGTCAGCGCGACGGAGAGGTCGGGACTGTCGCGCTCGGCCATCGCCACGCAGCGCTCCAGCCACGGCAAGGGTGCCCACCGGCCGGACCAGTGCCAGAAGGTGCGCAGCCAGCCGATGAGCCGCAGCGCCTGGTCGACCTCCCCGGTGTCCAGCGACGCATGAAGCGCGGCATGCAGGTGCTCGAGGTCGGCGGCGACGGCCCGCATTCCCTCGATCGAGTCCTCGGCGCTGGCGGGGAAGCCGGGGACTCGGCGGAGGTAGTGATCGCGGTGTGCCCGGCCCGCTTCGGCCAGACCCGCCTCGTCGAGCAGTCCGGTGCCGTACTCCCGGACGGTTTCTGGCAGCCGGTAGCGAGGCGTCGGGTCCGCGCCAACGACCGGAACCACCAGGGACTTGCCGACGAGGCCGGCCAGCAGATCAAGCACTTCGATCTCCGTGGCGCGTGGCGCGCCCACGGCAGCCGCAGCGGCAAGGTCGAAGGGGGCCGGGAACACCGACAGGCGCGTCAGCAGCGACGCCTCCGCAGGCGCCAGCAGTTCGTAGCTCCAGTCCATCGCTGCGCGCAGGGTCTGGTGGCGCGCGGGTGCCAACCGGGACCCGCCGGTGAGCAGCGCGAAACGGTCGTCCAACGCATCGGCGAGGGCGTGGGCCCCGAGCACCGGCACGCGGGCGGCGGCCAGCTCCAGGGCCAGCGGGATGCCGTCAAGACGGGTACAGATCCGGGCGATCGCGGCGGAGTTGCGTTCGGAGAGCCCGAACCCGCTGCCGGTCGCTGCCGCCCGCTCGCAGAACAGCCGGACGGCGTCGGAATGGGCGACCGCCTCGGCGTCGTCCGGGTCGGCCGGGAGCGAGAGCGGCGGGATCCGGAACACCACCTCGCCGGGGACATCGAGCACCTCGCGGCTGGTGGCCAGCACCTGCACCTTGGGGCAGCGGCGGAGGATCTCGTGGGCGAGCGCCGCCGCCCCGGCGAGGACCTGCTCGCAGTTGTCGAGGATCAGCAACATCCGGCGTCCGGACAAGTAGCGGCAGAGTGCGGCCGTCGCGGCCGGGCCGGCGTCCGGGGCACCGCCGAGTTGGAGACCGAGGGCGGCCGTGACCTCGCCGGCGAGCAGCTCCGGATCGGTCATCGGGGTCAGGTCGGCCAGCCACACCCCGTCGGGGAACTCGTCGTCGTCGGTGGCCGCTGCGAGGGCAAGCGCGAGCCGGGTCTTGCCGGCTCCACCCAGGCCCACGACGCTGACGAGGCGGGCCGACCGTCGCGCGACGGCCAGCTCCGCCAATTCCGCGTGCCGGCCGACGAAGGTCGTCACCGGGTCGGGGAGCCTCGGAGCGTGCGCCGGGTCGAGGGGATCCGGTGACTGCCCGCCGACGATACTTACCTGACGGTTCGTCAGTTCGGTGTGGGTCGGTGCCCGCGGCGGGGCAGGGGCCATCTCGTGGCGCAGGATCCGACCCTGCAGCGCCACCAGGTCAGGGGTCGGCTCCACACCGAGGTCCGTCGTCAGCGAGCGGTGCAGTCCCTGGTAGGCCGCCAGCGCGTCCGCCTGACGACCGAGGCGGTACAGGGCGGTCATCAGGACGGCCGCGGCCCCCTCGCGGAGTGGATGCTCGCGGACGTGGGGCTCGAGGACGGCCAGTGCCGCGCCGGCGTCGCCACGGTCCAGGTCGGCCTGCGCGAGCGCCTCGGTGACGGCGAGCCGCGCCTGCTCCAGCCGGGCCACCTCCGCCGAGCCGAATGCCCCGGCGTCCAGACCCGCCAGCGCCGGACCACGCCAGCAGGCCAACGCGGCCCGCAACCTCTCGGATGCCCGGTCGGCGTCCCGTGCGGCGAGTGCGTGCCCCTGCGCGGCGAGGTCCTCGAACCGGCGGGAGTCCACACAGGCCGGATCGACCACCAGGGCGTATCCGGGATGACGGCCTTCGATGGCGGCACCGGTGGCCCGGAGGGCTCCGCGCAGTCGCGACACCAGGCTCTGTGCGGTTGTCGGAGCACTCGGGGGTGCCTCCTCACCCCACAGCTCGTCGACCAGGACATCCAGCGGGACGACCTGGTTGACCTGCAGGGCGAGGACGGCCAGCAGCGTCTGCTGCTTGGCGCTGCCGATCGGCAGCGGTCGGCCGGCCGAAGTGACCTCGACGGGGCCGAGGAGGCGGACCTCGAAGTCGGTCCCCACTCGGGGTCTCCCTTCGGGGTCGGCGGCCCTGCTGCGGCGATCATTGCCCGAGGTGAGCGGCCGCCGCCACCGGCGCACGGGTGGCGCAGGAATCACGCATGCGGTAACGCCCATCCTGAACGCAGCCCCGGCCGGCGAGGCCGGACGTAGGGAAGGAGACACCATGGACCTGACCACCCGCCGTGACGCCAGCCTCAAGGGCCACGAGGCCGCCACCGCCCAGTTCGCCGACCTGATCCTCACCCTGGATCGCACCGACATCCCAGTGCCCGGATCGACATGGACGGTCCGTGACGTCGCCGCCCACCTGGTGACCTTCTGCGGGGTCTACACCGAGATGGCCCGCGGAAACCCGCCGAGGCTGCCCGAGCCCGGCCATTGGGCCGGCCGCGAGCGGTGCCTGCACGACGGTGACTGGTTTCGCACCGCCTTGGCCGCGTACTCGGAGGGACTGCTCGCCGACGTCCCCGAGACCGACCCGGCCCAGCTGGCGAAGCTGGTCGTCGACGCCTCCGGCCGGTTCGTCGACGACCTCTCCCGGCGCGCCGCCGATCAGCGCATCGCGATGTACTGGGGCAACGAGGTGACCGTCGCGGACATGGCGGGCATCCTGCTCGGCGAGCCGATCCTGCACGGCTTCGACGTCGCAGGCGCGCTCGGGCGGCCGTGGCCGATCGACCGGAACCACGTCGCGCTGAACTTGGCCGGGATGCTGCCGGCGCTGCGCCTCGCCGTCCGCGACGAGCCGAGCCGCGGCCTCAACGTGGCCTGCCAGATCAACCTCACCGGCCTCACCAGTCTGGTGGTGCGGTTCGTTGACGGTGCCGCTGCGCTGGACGAGCCGGGTGCTCCGGTGGACAGCGTGATCACCGCCGACCCGGTCGCCTGGTTCCTGGTGCGCTCCGGCCGGATGACCACGCTGCAGGCGTTGACGTTCGGCCTTATCAGCGGGGCGCCGGACGACACCGCCCTCCTAGCACTCGACACCCTGCTGGTCTTTCCCTAAAGGTCGGACGGTCGGCCAGTACTGCCGCCTCGCCGGGTCCGCGTCTGATCTGATGCTCCGCCAGGAGCTGCCGTGGCGCGATCCGACGATCGGGGGGTGAACCGTGGTGGAGACGGGGGGACTCGAACCCCCAACCCCTGCCTTGCAAAATCGCCGCGGCATGTCCGTGGAGGTCCATCGCGTTGGCCGACCTGCTTCTCCCGGTGTCAGCGAATGCGAGGGCGTCCGCCCCAGTCCGGCCCGTTGGCAACCGCCTTGGCAACCATCTGGCCATGCACGTTCACCGAGGACTCCGGGGCGCTCGCGGAGATTTCTCGAGATCCACAAGCTTGGATTGGTTAGGTAGTCACCCACGGACAATTCAGTCTACGCGGCGATCTGGAGGCCGCTCGAGAGCGTTTGAGTGAGCAGACCTGTCACGAACAGGGCGGGGCCGAGGTAGGCCCTCCGGCCGCGACCGACGTTGGTCACGGCGAGGGCGGCGACGGCCGCGACCTGCTCCTCGACCTGCCGGCGGACGTCCAGCGCGATCGCTGCTGCGGTTTTGTTCGCGCGCTCCTCCGCGTCCCGGAGGCTGCCAACAAGGTCATGTCGGAGGTGCTCGAGGACGCCCTCGAGCGCGGCTACCCGCTGCTCCAGAGTCAGGACCTGACCGGTCGAGGGGCTCCCGCTCCCGGACAGATGCACGGTGGCGTACTCCGTGGCATCGGTCCTCCTGGGGCGATTCTGGAACGCGGAGACGGCTCGTACCCCCTGCTGCAGGTCACGGAAGGTCAGGTATTAGCCCAGCGAGCTCGGCCGACGGCCGGCAAGGTGGCCTGGGTGCGCCGCACGCCGCCCCGGCCCGGCCCGAGCAGTTCCCCCTGCGGCACGACTACGAACTCGCCAACGCCCGGCTCGGTCACACGCTGGGCGATCGGTGTAACTTCGGCTCCCGTCTGCCGCAAAATTCCTTCTGAGTGAGAGGGCGGCGGCCGGGTAGCGGGATCTCCTCCGAACGCGAGCCGCATCTCCTAGGTCCTCGCCCGCCCCGGGTCCGGGCCGGTGGGGAAGGACGCCCCGTCGCGGCCGCGTTCGAAGGACAGCTGGGGAGGAATCGTTGACATCGGATTCAATACCCCGGAGTCGAGGAGGCGAGATGACGTCACGACGGTCGTTTCTGTTTGGCGCCGGCGGTGTCATCGCCTTGGGCGCGCTTGCCGCGTGTGGGGACGGACCGCCGGGGGCCTCCGGTGCCGCTCCCGCTGCGGACGGGCAGTCGCCGGAGGTTCCCACCAACACGATCGTGATCAAGAACTTCGTGTTCAGCCCGGCGACGCTCACCGTCGCCCCAGGGGCGGTGGTCATGGTCAACAACCAGGACACCGCGCCGCACACGGCGACCGCCGAAGACAGGAGCTTTGACACCGGCAATCTGGCCGGCAACCAGCGCGGGTCGATCACCGCGCCCACGGAGCCCGGCGAGTATCCCTATATCTGCGATATCCACCAGTACATGAAGGGCAATCTCACCGTGAAGGCGTCGTGATGGACGTTCGTCGGCTTCTGACCGTCGCGCCAGGAGTCCCCCGCCTTTCGCCCCCCGACATCGGTTTACGTCTGGTGGTCATCGCCGGGTTGGTGATCAACGCCGCTGCGCATTTCCATCTGGCCCACTTCTATGACGGCACGAAGGAATCCATCAGCCAGGGTGCCCTGTTCCGGATCGAGGGCGCACTGGCGATTGGCGCGGCTGTCCTGGTGCTCCTGGCTCGTGGTCGCATCGTAGCGTTGGTCGCGTTCGCCGTGCTCAGTGGCGGAGCGTTCGCGGTGCTCCTCTACCGCTACGTCAATGTCGGGGAATTCGGCCCGCTGCCGAACATGTACGAGCCGTTCTGGTACGACGACAAGACGCTGAGCGTCTGGGCCGAATCCATCGGTGCTGCGGCAGCACTCGCCCTGGTCGTTATTACTCATCGGGCGTCGTCGACTCCGGCCCTTCGGCGTGACCTGTGACCTCACGCCGCGGCTTGAAGCCCGCGCTGCTCATGAAGGTCGCCAGGGTAGGGGGTCGACGCAAGATTGAGGGCGGGCAAGAGCGGAGCAGGTTTCGTGGCACGCCGAATTGTCCCCCGTCGGCAGGGCCCGGCCGTTGGTAGCCGGTTCCTCCCGGGCCCCTGCGCCGATTCAAGGAAATCAGGACGGTCGACGAGCTCCTCAGTGCCTCCGTGGGCGGGGAGGGGCTGGCGTTTGGTGCGTTGTACGACCGGCCACTTGCGACAACTTTTCAGCTCTTGTGTCGGCCTCGCCGACACCGGGGCGGTTGCCGCCGTCCGCGGTGAAGTCCTCGCCTCCGTGCGCACCCGGCGGCGCCCGCATCTCAGCATCTGAGTCTCGTGCGGAAGCCACCCGGTGCTGGTAGCGCCGAGTGCCCGTGAGACCGGCAATTTCGTGTCGACGACCTCGGCCTCACCCGTGGCGTGGGCCGGGCGCGGGCGTGGCACAAGCCGCGTGCGCTCGTCTCCCCTTCGGCGTCGAGAGCGGACCTCGAACTGATGGGGGCCGGGCGGCCGGGCGGTTGGCCAGGGCAGGTGCTCGGTGCTGACGCGGTCCCGGACCCCGAAGCTCACGATTCATGCCCGATCTGGGCCGTTTCCGCCGCCGCCCTTCGAGGGCGGCACGGGGACGACGGACAGGACGATCCGCGGCAGGCGTGCCGCGCACCAATTGCTCAGCCCGCTGTCAGCGCGCTGGGTGTCTGCGCGCCGAGTGAGGTGTCGCTCTTGGCGAACTTCACGAACGTGTCCGGCACCGGATAGTCCCCGAGCACGTAGGACAGGATCGCGGCGTGCTGGCGCTCGACCGGGGCAATGGTGGCGACGGCGGAGAGCGCTTCCTTGCTGGTCAGTTCGCCCATCTGCTTGGTGTACGTCGCAGCCGCGGTGTTCTCCAGCGTCAACGCCAGCATGGCCAACTTTGGCACCGAGTCGACCTTGGCGAACAGCGCCTTGACCGTAGGCGTGAGCCCGGGCGTTGGGTCGGCGTACGCCGTGCCGCCGGCGCCGGTGAGGGCGGCGTTGAAGGCACGGCGTACGCCGTGCCGCCGGCGCCGGTGAGGGCGGCGTTGAAGGCGTCGGCGTGGTCGGAGTGCTGCATCTTGGCGTGGGTCGCGAACTCCGCCACCGCCTTGGGCACGGTCTTGCCGAACATGCCCTTGGGTGCCGCCTCCAGGGCCGCGCCGTAGGCGAACACGGCGAGGTTCTCCAGGCTGGCGTTGAGCATCAGCGCCTGGGAGTCGGCGCCACCGTCACCCTGGCCGCTGTCCTGCCCCGAGTCACTGGTGCCGGAGCCGGCTTGCGGGGTGGTGGCCGGGGTCGCGGCGTCCTCCTTGTCGTCACCGCAAGCGGCGAGCACCAGGCCGCCGACCACGAGCCCGCCGGTTGTGGTCAGGAAGCGGCGGCGGCCGGCGCGCAGCTCCGCCGACGGTTCACTTCGCCGCAGGCTCGACCCGAGTTCGGCCAGCCGGGCCCGCATCTGCGGGAACGTGGCGTGGTGCATCTCGACCATCTCCGCGGTCATCGCGCGCAGCTCAGCCTCGCTGATCTGCATCTCCTTCGGACTGCGCGTCACTGGACCGCTCCTTCGCTGGACGGGCTGGCCAGATCGGTCTTCTTGAAAGTCTCGGGAATTCCCACCGAACCGGCCGCCGCCGGCAGCTCCGCCGCGTCGACCGCTCCACCGGTGGCCTTGACGGTGATCAGGTTCGCCGCGTCACCCTTGAGGCCACGGGCATGGGCATGGGCATGGGCAAGCACGCACTTCAAATGCTCGTTCACCGGGGCACGTTGGAGCGGGCCGCGCACGGGGTCTACCGGTTTCCGCAGTACCCGGTGGGCGAACACGACAACCTCATGCTCGCCATGTTGTGGACTCGGGTGCCCGAGGCGGCCCTGTCCCACGAGACGGCGCTGGACGCCTGCGGCATCAGCGACGTCAACCCGAACCGAATCCACGTCACGGTCGGGAAGCAGAGCCGATTCCGGCGTGCGGGTGGGGCGGACTACGTCGTCCACCACGAGGACCTAGCCCCTGACCGGATCGGGTGGTGGCAGCAGATCCCAACCGTCACCCCGGCGACGGCGATCGCCCAATGTCTTGCCTACGGCACGCCGACGTATCTGCTCCGCCAAGCCATCGAACGTGGTCACGCGCAGGGCTATCTGAAGACCGCCGAACGCGAGGCCCTGGCCGGGGCTCTGGAGGCTCGTCATGACCGATGAGCCCGTCGGTTCCCGCCTGGCCGCCCTGCTGCGCTCGCTGAAGCCCAAGGCGAAGCAACCCAGCTCGACGAATGTCCTCAACGCCTGGATCTCCCAAGCCGAAGGGCAACTCGGCGAGGAGGCTAAAGGTGGACGGCTCGGTTGGCTGATCGCTTCGTCGGTGGCGGTCGGTGCTGTGCAACGCGCCATCGACGCCGACGTGGTCGGCAGTTGTTCCTGCTCAAGGGCGGCACCCTGCTCCAGCATCGCCTCAACGCGACGGCCCGCACGGTCTTCAACGCTCAGGGCCATGTGGACGTCGTCGTGGCGCCCAATGAGCTCACCCGCGTGGACCTGTTCATCCCCAGGGGGTATGCATGGGGGGGTTCATACGCCTCGAGGTCGACGGCGGGATCGGCACCATGCGCCTGGACCGGCCCAAGATGAACGCCCTGAACTTCGCCATGCAGGAGGAGATCCGCGCGGTCGCCCAGGAGGCCTCAGAACGCGACGACGTCGCGGCGGTGGTCATCTACGGCGGCGAACGGGTCTTCGCGGCCGGGGCGGACATCAAGGAGATGGTCGACATCTCCCCGACGGACATGGCGAAGCGCTCGGTCCGCTTGCACGCCTGCTTCAACGCGGTCGCGGACATCCCCAAGCCGGTCATCGCGGCGATCACCGGGTACGCGTTGGGCGGCGGGTGCGAACTGGCGCTGTGCGCGGACTTCCGGGTGTGCGCCGAGAATGCCCAGCTCGGGTTGCCGGAGATGTTGCTCGGCGTCATCCCCGGCGCGGGCGGCACCCAACGGCTGCCGCGGCTGGTCGGGCCGGCCAAGGCCAAGGACCTGCTGTTCTCCGGCCGCTTCGTCGGCGCGCCGGAATCGTTGGCCATGGGTCTGGTGGATTGTGCCGGCGGCCGAGGTCTACACCGAGGCGTTGGCCTGGGCGGGCACCTTCGTCGGTGGACCCGCCGCGGCGCTGCGCGCCGCCAAGGTGGCCGTCGACCAGGGGCTGGAGTTGGACCTGGCCGCGGGCCTGGCAGTGGAGCGCATGGTGTTCGCCCCGCTGTTCGCCACCGAGGACACGAAGATCGGCATGCGTTCGTTCGTGGAGAACGGCCCGGGCAAGGCCAAGTTCACCGGTCGCTGACGGAGGGTCAGGGAGCGAAGTCGCGGCCCAGCAGATGGCGGGCGACGACGAGCTTGGCGATCTGCGCGGTGCCGTCGCCGATCTCCAGCCCGATGACGTCACGCATCCGCTGGCCCTGCGGATTGTCCGTGGAGAAGCCGGCGTGGCCGAAGGTCAGCAACGCCTGATGAATGATGTCGACGCTGAGCTTGGGCGCCCACCACTTCGCCATGTTCGCCGGCACCGCCGGATCCTGGCCGGCGTCCTTGAGGGCCAGCGCCTCGAAACACAGATGCGTCGCGGCCCGCAGGTGCGTGGCGCACTCGACGAGCGGGAACGCGAGCCCCTGGAAGGTGCCGATCGGTTTGCCGAACGCCTCGCGGGTGCGGGCGTAATCCAGGGCATCATCCAGCGCGGCGGAGGCAACGCCCAGACACATCAGACCGATCACCGCGCGGGAGTAATCGAAGCCCTGCATCACCCGGACGAAACCCTCGCCCTCGGCACCGATCAACTGATCGCGCCCCACCGGCAGGCCGTCGAAGTACAGGCTGGCCCGGCCGATGGCCCGGCTGCCCAGGTCGTCCAGTTGGGTGCGGGCCACGTAGCCGGGGTCCAGGTCGACCATGAACGCGGACACCCCGCGGGCGCCGGAACCGCCGGTGCGGGCGAACACGGTCGCCACCGGGGCGGCCATGCCCAGGGTGACCGAGGTCTTCTCACCGACAAGCCGCCACCCGTCGCCGTCGGCTACGGCACGCAGTTCGAGGTGGGCGGCATCGGAGCCCTGGCCGGGCTCGGTCAGGCACAACGCGGGCGGGGTCTCGCCGGCCGCGATCGGCGGGAGCCAACGCGCGAGCTGCTCCTCGCGTCCACCGGCCAGCAGGATCTCGCTGACCAGCGCACTGTTCAGCAGTAGGTAGCAGGAGTTGAAGTCGGCGCGGGAGATCTCGTAGGCGGCCATGCCCGTGGTGACCGCGTCGGCATCCTGACCGCCGAAACGGTCGGGGATGCGCAGCCCGGTCAACCCCACGCCGGCCAGCGCCGGGCCCACCTCGGGGCGCAGCACGCCGGCCAGATCGTCGGCGCGATAGTGCGGCGCGAGGACCTTCTCCCCGAACGCGCGCAGCTCGCGTCGGAAGTCTTCCTGTTCCGGGCTGAAGGTGAAGTCCATCGGCTCTCCATGTGCACATGTCCTGCGCAGCGGGTGCGCAGTTAGTGTGTCGGGCGTCAACCGGACCGACTGGAGCGGGTGCGAGGTGGCGCGATGCTGAGGGCCTCGGACACCGGCTTCGGCGTGATGCTGCCGAGCTTCGACCCGTTCCGCATGGGCCGGCCGCCGCTGTTGGCCGGTGCCGTGTTGGCCGAGGAGCTGGGGTTCGACTCCGGCTGGGTCGGGGACCATCTCAGCTTCCACCCGCCGGTGCTGGACGCCCTCACGTCACTCGCCGCGGTGGCCGGGCGGACCAATCGGCTGGTGCTCGGCACCGGGGTGCTCCTGCTGCCGTTGCGTCATGCGGTGTGGACCGCCAAGCAGGTGGCCACGGTCGCCGAGCTGGCCCCGGATCGGTTGCTGCTCGGCGTCGGTGTCGGCGGGGAGAACCCGGCGGAGTGGGAGGCGGCCGGCGTGCCGGTCGCCGAACGTGGCCGCCGGTTGGACGAGGGGCTGGAGATCATCACCGCGTTGCTGCGCGGCAAACCGGTGGACCATCCCGGACCGCTGCTGCCGGTCCGCTCGCCGGCACTCGAGCCGTTCCCGGACGTGCCACCGCCAATTGTCGTCGGCGGGCGTTCGGATGCCGGGCTGCGGCGCGCGGCCCGCGTCGCCGACGGGTGGCTCGGGGTGTGGCTGTCCGCGCGCCGATTGGCCGAGGTGCGCACCCAGCTCGACGAGTACGCCGCGCAGTACGCCCGGCCGCGGTGCACGGTGCTGCAGATGGTGTTCGCGCACGTCACGGACGACGTCGACGCGGGGCGGGCGGAGGCAGCGGCGTTCGCGAAGGGCCAGTACGGACTGGGCTACGAGAAGCTCGAGCGGTGGGTGTTGGTCGGTCACGAGGCCCGGGTTGCCGACGGTCTGGCCGAGTTGCGGGATGCCGGCGCGGAGGGCTTCGTGGTGGTGCCGGCTGCCGCCGATGCCCTCACGCAATACCACCGTCTGGCCGGCGTGCGGGCCCTGCTGGACGGCTGAGATCACCACCGGGAGGCGACGATGCCGAGGCTGACCGCTGATTTCGACGCGGCCTACCGCGCCGCGATGGCCCGGTACTGGCTCGACCGGACGCTGTTGGACCACCTCGACGAAGCCGTCGCCGCCGCACCCGACAAGCCGGCGGTGATCGGCCACGTGCAGTCCACCGGCTCCCGGCACGTGCTCACCCGGGCCGAGTTGGCAGACCGGGCCGATCGGATCGCCGCCGGGCTGCTCGACCTCGGTGTGCAGCCCGGTCAGGTGGTGTCGGTGCAACTGCCCAACTGGTGGCAGCTCATCGCCCTGCACCTGGCCTGCCGGCAAGACTCCCGTCGGGAGCGACGGTACGCAACTCGACGCCCGGCAGTGGGGAGCCGTCGGTCTCGAACACCCGCTCGCACCGTGTCCGGTCCGGAGCCGGGCCAGCGAGGGCCGTTGATCGAATTGACCTGGAACGGCACTGAACCACTCATGCTGAAGGACGGAACATCGCGCACCTTCCTCGAGGACGGCGACACCGTCACCATCCGGGCGTCGGCCCCGGCGGTCGGAGGTGGCCGCCTCGGCTTCGGCGAGGTCACACCGGCACGATTTTGCCCGTGCGCAGCTCTCAGCTTTCGGCCCCGTCGTGAGGCGCTTCACGTCGTCGACCCGCGACACGAAAGGTCACCGAACCCCGCGAACGCGTTCGGTTGGAGCCAGCGGCGCAGGGTGCAGTCGCGTCCGCTTGCGGGTGGCACGAGCGCCGATCGCGCTGCGTGGAGAGCCCTTGGCCTAAAGACGCAGGGCGACCCTGCCGGCGGTACTGTAACGGGCGATTTATGCTTATTCTGACGGATAGTCACTTTTTCGCAAGTGAGGCAACCGCCACTTGCCGTAACCTGCTCGCGCAGATCTCAGCGCAGGCGGCAACGACTGTCACGATCAGCGGAGGCCCGGTGCGGAACACTGAGTGCGTGCGCCGATCTGGAGATCGATGAGGTCGATTGCGCCGTCGAGCGATCTGGCCCGCTCCGCCGCCTCGATCATTTGTCCGATCAGCTGCAGTTCACGCCGCATACAGGACACGAGCGTCGGCCAGCACGCTCGCCTTCAGCCGTTCGAGGGCATTGCGCGAGACGAGGTCAACCGGCCGGCCGAGCACTTCGGACAATTCGTCGGCCAGGGCCTCGATGCCCCAACCGAGTCGGGCCCCAGGGGCGAGCTCGTAGAGGACGTCGACATCGCTGTCCGGCGCCGCCTCGCCGCGGCTGACCGACCCGAAGACGTCGAGCCGGCGACGCCAAAGCGGCGGCAGATCTCGGCGATGCGATGGACGTCGACCTCAAGTCCGGGGACGGCCATGAGCCGAGGGTACGGCGGAACTGCTCCAGCGCACGTCCATCGGATTCCGAGTCGCGCAGGAAAGGTTCACTTGGGCCGGCGTTGCCGTCAAACCGACCGGCCGGTACCGGTCTAGTGCGCGCCGACGAAGGAGTCCGCCACGGCGACGTTGTTCCGCGTGCCCGCTACGACGTAATTGCGCTGACCCAAGACGTCGATGGCCGCGAACGGACCGGACACCGGGCCCAGGCGAGTCTTTCTCGGTAGCTCCGCGAGCACGCTCTTGGGGTGGCGGTAGGAGGACCAGTTCGTCTTCAAGACGAGGATCCGCTGCGACGTCACAACCACTAGTCGGTAGCCGCCGCCCAGCATGCTGAAGATTCCGATGAGGGCGAACAGAGGCGGCCAGAACGTCTGAGCGACGAACACAGTCTGGACATCCTCTCCCGGCTCAATGAACTGCCGAGCGGCCCTGACGAGCTTGTCCTCAACGCTTGCCATGAGTTTCCTCTCCCCGCGGGGACGTGGCTACCTCGGCTTCCGCACACCACGGATGCCGCCGGCAATATCGGCGTTGGGTGGCCCTACCTGTACCCCCGAGGGCGTGTCGTCGTGTCGTGTCCGCCTCCGTCGATTGGGGCCGCTGCCGGCAACCGCCTGGACGGCGTTTTCGTGGTGGCGCTGACCCTCGGCTTGCGACGGGGCGAGATCCTCGGGCTCAGGTGGGCGGACATCGACCTCGACAACCGCACGCTGCATGTCCGGCAAGCTGTCCAGCGCGCCAGTGGATCACTGCGCATCGTGGAACCCAGGACCCACCGGTCGCGGCGAGACCCTCCTGACCGCATGGCATCGCGATCGAGTCCCGTGGAGTGGTGTAGGCCGACGTTGTCGTGATCGTCGACGGCAGCAAGTGTCTCAGGCGGTGATGGCCAGCGGCACCTCCTCGACGGTGGGGACTTCTTCGCCGATCTTGGCCATGGATTCCTCGGAGAGGTAGCGGCGCTCAGCCACGGCCCATTCGTCGTGGGTCTCGACCAGCACGGCGGTGACCAGGCGCAGCACGGAAGGGTCGTTGGGGAAGATCCCCACGACGTTGGTGCGGCGTTTGACTCCCCGTTCACCCGCTCGAGCGGCCTTAAATCGGTAGGGGCTGGGCGCTATTGAGAGGCGCGCGATGGCGGGCTCGTCCAGGAACAGATCGGCGCCTGAGCCGTCACAACTCTGTCTCTCCGGCCCCGCCCGAGCCGGCGGCGGCGGGGAGGGCACTCAGCCGTTGCGCTTCTGGATGTTCGCCCACTCGTCCTTGAGGCCCACGGTGCGGTGGAAGGTGCCGGGGGTGTCCGGGTCCGTGGCGAAGTAGCCCAGCCGCTCGAACTGCACGACCTCGCCGGGCTTGGTGTCGGCCAGGACGGGCTCGGCCTTCGCCCCGACGATCGTGCGGCGCGAGTCCGGGTTCACGGTCGGCTCGGTGCCGTCGCTGCCGGGCCGGGGGTCGACGAACAGCCTTTCGTACAGGTGCACCGTGACGTCGACGGCGTGCGCGGCGCTCACCCAGTGCATGGTGGCCTTGACCTTCCGGCCGTCCGGCGCGGATCCGCCGCGGGTCGCCGGGTCGTAGGTGCAGCGCACCTCGGTGACGTTCCCGCCGGAGTCGGTGACCACGTCGGTGGCCGTGACGAAGTAGCCGCCGCGCAGCCGGACCTCCCGGCCCGGCGCGAGCCGGAAGTACTTCGGCGGCGGGTCGAGCTTGAAGTCGTCCTGCTCGATCCAGAGCTCGCCGCTGAACGGCACGCTGCGCACGCCGGCCGTCGGGTCCTCCGGGTTCTCGACCAGCTCGACGTGCTCGACCTGCCCCTCGGGCCAGTTGGTGATGACGAGCTTCAGCGGTTCGAGCACAGCCATCCGGCGCAGCGCGTGCGCGTTGTGGTGGGTCCGGACGAACGACTCGAGAAACTCGATCTCGGTCGTGGTGTTGGTCTTCGCGACCCCGAGCGTCGTCACGAACTCCCGGATCGCCGCGGCCGGATACCCCCGGCGCCGCATGCCCTGCAGCGTGGGCATCCGGGCGTCGTCCCAGCCGTCGACCGTGCCGTCCTCGACGAGCGCGCGCAGGTGACGCTTGGACATGACGGTGTGCGTCATCCCCAACCGGGCGAACTCGGTCTGCTCGGGCCGCTCCCGCGGCAGGTCGAGGTGGTCGAGGCACCAGTCGTAGAGCGGCCGGTGGTCGGTGAACTCGAGCGTGCAGATCGAGTGGGTCACGCCCTCGATCGCGTCCGACTGCCCGTGCGCCCAGTCGTAGGTGGGGTAGACGATCCAGTCGGTCCCGGTGCGGACGTGCGCGACCCGGCGGATCCGGTAGAGCACCGGGTCGCGCAGGGCCATGACGCTCGCCTGCATGTCGATCTTCGCGCGGAGGACGCGCGAGCCGTCGGCGAACTCCCCGTCGCGCATGCCTCGGAGCAGGGCTAGGTTCTCCTCGACGTCGCGGTTGCGGTGAGGCGACTCGATGCCCGGCTTGCCGAAGCCGCCGCGCTGTGCCCGGATGGTGTCGCCGTCCTGGTCGTCGACATAGGCCAGACCCTTGCCCACCAGCACTTCTGCCCAGTCGTAGATCTGGCCGAAGTAGTCCGAGGCGTAGAAGACGTTGGCCGGGGTGAAGCCGAGCCAGGCGACGTCGGCGAGGATCGCCTCGACGTACTCGTGATCCTCCGCCTCGGGGTTGGTGTCATCGAAGCGCAGATTGCAGACCCCGCCGAACTCCGCAGCGATGCCGAAGTTCAGGCAGATGCTCTTGGCGTGCCCGATGTGCAGGTAGCCGTTGGGCTCCGGCGGGAAGCGCGTCTGCACCCGGTCGCCGTACTTCCCGGACGCGAGGTCGCCGCGGATCAGGTCGCGGATGAAGTCGCTCGGCGCGGGGCCAGCGTCGGGGTCAGCGTTCATCCGGTCATGTTTTCAGGTTCGGCGGACTGACGTGCAACCGGAGGGTGGCCGTCCTGCGAGAGGCAGGACGGCCGATCAGCCCGCCAGGGCCGGCAAGGCTGCGACCTGCGCCTCGACGGCGGCGCTGGCCAGGCCGACCGCGTACACGTCAGGAGTGTGAGTGGACGCGCGCCTCGGTCACGGCGAGAGGCTCGTCGGCGGGCGGCGCCTCGCCGGTGAGCAACTCGGCGGCGCGGCGCATCGCCTCACGGTAAGAGTCGCGATCGCGGGTGAACCAACACCGCCTCCGCCAGCTCTCCACGACCTCGTGGACGGCGGACAGGTCCAGCGACTGACCGGCCACGACCAACGCGGCCCGGTAGTCCCGGTCAAATTCGGCCCGGTACTCGGGGTGAAGGGCCGACCGAATCTCCGCCGGCGTCGCGCCCTCGCGAGGCAGCGGAGGGAGGTCTTCCTCGTCCGGAACCGGCAACGTGGGGCCGCCCAACCGCCGCCCTCGGCCACGACGACCGCGCTGGACGGACGGGCCTGCATGAGCTTGCTGAGGAGCCGCTTGATGTCGAGGACCGCGTAGCGCTCGTCCTCGCGTTGGACCGTGACGACCCGGCCCGCCTGAGCGTTGTCCAGCAGCGCCCGGAACTGGCTTCGCGCCTCGCTGGTCGTCGGGAAGTGGCGGGTCACGGATTGATGGTGATCGGCGAACGTAGGTACGTCAAGTACGTGAAGTACATGCGCGAGCTCCGACGCCGCGGGCGCACCAGCGCCGACGTTAGGCCCCCGGTTTCGCTGCATTGTTGATGCGCTTGTGCTTGTCCCGCTGATAGTCCTCGACCCACTTCTTCGAGCTCAGCCAGGTTCCGTTGTCCGACTTCTGGGCACGTAGCCGGCCACGTTCCGCCGCCGCTCGAAGGGCTGTGGCCGTGACACCCGTCTTCGCTTCGATGAGGCTTGCCAACGGCACGAGACGAGCCGGGCCGGCGACGGCTGGGACGACGAACCGGTAGAGGTTGTTGGTTACCGCCCGGGCGATGAGCTCACCCAGCGGCCCGTAGTCACCCTTGTCGGCTTTGCGCATCGCGTCGAGGTACTTCGTGCGTTCGTTCTTGAACACGATCGCCGGCGGGTAACCGAGCCTCACCAGGATCAGGTTCAGCAGCAGGCGGCCGGCGCGGCCGTTGCCGTCGAGGTAGGGGTGGATCCGCTCGAAGTCGTTGTGGACCTTCGCCAATCGCTCGGGAAGCGCAACCTCGCTCTCCTCACGGAGCTCGTTCACGCCCCTAACCCAATCGGTCATCCGGTGGTCGACCTCGGGGAACGGAGGTGGCGTCATCCCTTCAGGGAACGGATGGATGTCGTGCTTTCGCCAATTTCCCGGCGTCTCAGCCGGGGTCGCATTCGAGTGGGGCGCCACGTTCCAGACCGGCGTCATCGCCTCGTAGTGGACTGTCCGGACCTCCTGGATGCTGAGCAGGTCACCCGTGGTCCAGCCCCCGGGTTCCAGCGCCTGTCCGTAGACCCACTTGGCCGCAGCGCCGTAGCCGACGACCTCCATGTACTCCTTCAGTTCCTTCGACCCCACCGCCCGTCCTTCATCGAGGAGCTTGCGGACCTCGTTGAGGACCAGCGTGTTGCCTTCGAGGGCAGTGGAGTGGTGCGCCTCCTGGTGCCACAGCTCGTCCCAGATCTCCTCGGCCTCCGCAGGGTTCGGGAGCCCACCCATTCGCGTGTCCAGGTCGTTGATCGCCTCTTCCAGGCGGGCGTAGATCGCCTGTCGGGAAGGGCGTCCGCGTGCCATGAATTGAGCCCCTTGGTCGAAATCGGTGGCGCATAGTTTGTCGCGCTCTTGGCAACATAAGTTGAACACAACAACTTCAGACTGTACCGGAAGTTGTTGAGTCAAGGTCAATGGATATCGAACGCAACAACTTCGGCGACGTACGCGTGTCTCCTGATCCACCGACTCCGCGTCGCCAGCGAGGCCAAAGCGGTGGGCACCGGTCGAAGGCGTCGCGGTACTCGGGACGCAGGGCGGCCCGGATCTCCAGGGATGTCGCCCCAGCGAGCGGAAGCGGTGGGAGTGCTGCCTCTTCGGCGAAGCGCTGGACACATCAAAAGCCTAGACACGGCCCACCGCTCGACCCCAGAGCCGCTGACGAATGCGGCCCCGACCCTGTGGATAACTGCCCGCACTGAGGAGCTCGGTCGCGGAGTAGTGCCTTAGGGCGTGCAGGTGGCTGTCGATGCGCAGGCCGGCGCACATCCGCGAGTACCGGTGCGTGACCCCGCTCGGGTCATAAGGCCGCGAGTAGTCGGGTTCGTACGAGAACAGGAACGCATCGTCACCTGCGTCGAGCCCGAGCTCGGCGGCCAGGGAACCCTAGCGAGCCCGGTGCTCCTGCAGCACCTTGACCGTCTCCCGGTCCAGGGCGATGCGGCGCATCCGGTGGGTCTTGGTGTCCTTCTCGATGACCCGAGCGCCGATCTTCACCACGCCTCGGCGTACGAGCAGGGTCTCGGTATCGAAGTCGACGTCGGACCAGCGCAACGCGACGAGCTCGCCGCGGCGCAGGCCGGTCACCATCACCAGCCACACCAGTGTGCCCCACTCGACGCCCTCCGCCCACGCCGCCGCCAGGATCCGCCCGGCCTGCTCGGAGGTCGGCGGGTTCGGCTGCGGCGCGGGCACCCGGGGCTTCTTCGCAACGGACGCCGGGTTAGATCCGATCCAGCCCCACCGCACCGCGGCCGAGAGCGCCCCGCTGATGATGAAGTGGATCCGGTTGATCGTCGCGTTCGCCAGCGGCCGGCACTCGTGCGGCGGGCACGACACCACCACGCACCCGGCATCGGAGCAGCAGTGCGCGGGCGAGGCGATCGCCGGCCGGCCCGGCGGCCGCTTGTGCCGGACCAGGTCGCACTCGTGCTCGCCGACGACGCGGTGGTCCCGGCGCACCTCGCCCGCCCGACACCGCGCCCGGCACCGGCGCAGCTCGGCGTAGAAACGCTCCAGGGCCCGGGGCGTCACCTTGGACAGCGCGAGCTCTCCGAGCGCCGGGGTGATGTGGTTGCGCAGGTACGCCTCGTAGGAACGGCGGGAGGTCTCCTCCAGCTCCTGGACCTGCAGCCACTCCGCGAGCGCGACCGAGAACGTCGCGTTGGTGCGGGCGATGCGGTCCTGGTCGCGGTCGGCCCGCATCCGGTTCAACGCCTTGCGCGCCGCGGCCTGGCTCGGGTGCGTCTCGATCGCGTAGCGCCGACGCCCCGTCAGCGGATCGGTGCCGGTGGACAGCGAGGCCTGCCAGGAGCTCCCGCGCTTGCGCAGGGAGCCCTCGGGTCGGCGAGGCGGAACGGCGGCCATGTCCGCGACCGCAAGTCGCAGTCAGGCTCGCAGTCCGGAAATTTGTCCGGGTGGGGATAACCCCGAACCTGCAGGTGAACCGGGGTGGAGACGGGGGGACTCGAACCCCCAACCCCTGCCTTGCAAAGGCAGTGCTCTGCCAATTGAGCTACGTCCCCGGGAGCGGCTACAGGCTACTGCAGCGCAGGTCAGGGCCCGTCAGCGTCCCTCGCGCAGACCGGCCTCCGCCGGCGCTCGTCGCCGTCG
The DNA here is from genome assembly GCF_013815995.1 of Sporichthya sp. Classification (GTDB taxonomy): domain Bacteria; phylum Actinomycetota; class Actinomycetes; order Sporichthyales; family Sporichthyaceae; genus Sporichthya. The sequence continues at coordinate 4,565 of NZ_JACDFE010000038.1, read as the reverse complement.
TGCCATCGGCGTGCCAGATCTCCGAGACCGGAGCGGTCAACTTCGGGGTCTCGCAGTCGCCCGAGGTCCGGCGCTGGGCTTCGATCACCCCACTGAGCGCGTCGGCGATGACCCGATCGCGTTCTGCGGTGGCGTGTTGATAGATCAGCGCAGCCCGGGTGCTGGCGTGGCCCATCCGGGCCATCAGCTCACGCAGGCTGGCACCGGTTCCGGCCGCCAATGTGTTTCCGGTGTGCCGCAGGTCGTGGAAGTGCACCGGGCCCAATGCCGCATCGGAAATCGCCTTCACCCAGATCCGACGGAAGTTCTGCCGGCGCAGTGGGGCGCCGAGGCTGCCGACGAAGACTCGCCCTTCGACGCCGCGCTCGGCGTACTGCCGCAGGTGCTGGACCACGTCGGGCAGGATCGCCTCGGGGATGCTCACCGAACGGAGCCCGGCGGCGGTCTTGGGCGCCTTGATCAGCAGCCGGCCATCGGAGAGCTCCACTTGCGCCCGGCGCACGTGGACGACCGCGTTGATGGTGTCGATGTCGAGACGGCGCAAGGCGGCGAGCTCGCCGAAGCGCAGGCCGGTGAAGGTCGCCATCAGAACCAGGGCGCGGAACCGAGCGGGGATGACCCCCGCGACGGTGAGGACCTCGGCCACCGTCAGGATCGGACGCTCCGGGCTCGCCTCGGCGCTCGCGCCCTTGATCCGGCAGGGGTTACGACGGATGAGGCCGTCGTCGACCGCGGTGTTGAGGATCGCCCGGAGCAGCCGGTACGCCTTCGCGACAGACGGTTCGCCAGTCCCGGCGTCGAGCAAGCCCTTCCGCCATCTCCGCACCGTCGGGTCCTGGATCTCGCGCAGGCTCAGTGCCCCGAGGTTCGGCAGGATCTGCAGTCTCAGCGCACTGGCGTAGCGCTCGCGGGTGGTCTCGCTCAGCCCGGTGCGCTCCTGCAGCCACGTCGTGCCGTAGTCCCGCAGCGGGATCCGACCGCCCGCGGGGTCGAACCAGTCGTCCCTCGCGAGGTCGGCCTCAGCCTTGGTCAGCCAGAGTTCCGCGTCCGCCTTGCGTGCGAAGGTGTTCGGTGCCGGTCGGAGCAGCCCGTTCGGGCCGAGGTACCGGACCTGGTAGCGCCCCGAGGGAAGCTTGCGCACGCTGCCGAAGTGACGTCGCCGGCCTGCCATCAGCGGTCCCTGGACGTCGAGGCGAAGCTCTCCGCAGACACAGTTCCTCCTCAGGAGGCGTCGGGGTGTGCTTCCTGGCGCCCTGACTCGATATAGGCGTCAAGGTCGTCGCTGGCGATCCGCACGTGCTTGCCGAGCTTGACCACCGCGATCCGACGCTCGGACCGTAGCCGACGCACGAACCGCACCGAGGTCCCCAGCCGCTGCGCGGCCTGTTCGACGGTCAGAAGTTCCATGATGAGCCCCTCCGAGGTCAATAGTTTCTACACCTAGTTCCCCCACAATGCCCAGAGCATACCGCAGGCTACTCGCTCCCGCAACTATCGACATAGACGGTGGAACATGTAGCGTGGTGGACATGCCCGGACGCAAACGAACCACCGCCCCCGTGGACCCGCCCGCGAACCTCAACGAGGTCATCGCCTACAACTTCCGCCGCGCCCGGGAGCTGCGGGGGCTGACCCAGGACGAGGCCGCGGACACCCTGGAACGGTTCCTGGGTCAGCGCCTGACCCAGGCGAGCATTTCCGCGATCGAGCGTTCCTACCGCGGGGACAAGCGCCGCGAGTTCGACGCCCAGGAGATCCTCGCCTTCGCGTGCGCGTTCGACGTCCCACTGCTGTGGTTCTTCCTCCCCCCACCACAGGACACCCGCCGCCTGGCCGGCACCTCGGACCGCGTCAACGAGCTCTACACCCTCGCGCTGGGCCGCGAGGACCAGGTCGAGGAGCTCTACGCCCGGTTCCGGGAGCTCGGGATGGCCGAACCCGCCGAGCACGACGCCACCCTCGGGCGGGTGTTCGGCGCCCCGACCGCCACCACGTTGCGGGACTACCGCCACCGCCGCAAGGAGATGCTCCTGGCGCTACTCGACGAGCACGCGGACCGCTTGGACGCGACCGCCGAGGAGATGGGGGCCTTCTTCGACCATCTGCGTCAGGTCGGCGTCCGCGGTCTGGTCGCGGAGAAGCTCAACGACGCCGACTTCATCGCACCGCCCAGGTCCCGCAAGCCCCGCGGCCAGTCCTAGCCGACTCCCCGCCGCAGAGGTCAGCCGACCCACAGCACGAGGACCAGCTGGACCCGCCGCTGACGCTCCATCACCAGATAGACGGCCAGCCCTGCGGTGCCGAACGCGTGGGCTCGCACGGGCCGATCCGGGTCCTCCGAGTGGTACGGGCTCCCGCTCCAGGGGGCGGTCTCCAGCACGACCCGCAGCTCCGCGAACGCGGCGAGCGCCTCGGGTGGAAGGGCGTCAATCTGTTCTTGGACCGAGGCATCATGATCGAGGTCGTACACCGAAGCCGACTCAGAACCGGGACTCGGTGACCTCGACCGGTTCGTCCTCCGGCGGCATCACGCCGGTCAGCAACTCAGCGGCCCGCCGGATCACGTGACGATGCTGGGCCGGATCGCGGGTCACCCAAGAGCGCAGCCGCCAGCTCTCCAGGACCGCGAGCACACCGGACAGGTCCATGGACCGGCCGGCCCCGTCCAAGGCGGCGCGATAGGCCCGGTCGAACTCGTCCCGGTACTGCGGATACAACGCGGCCCGGATCTCCCCCGGGGAGGCCCCGGCCATAGGCAACGGCGGCAGCGCCGACGTCGACGCATCCTCAGGCATCGGCGCGCTGGTCATAGAGCCAGCCTAATGGGGCGGTTCAACGACCGAGGCCGAGGTCGTCGTCACGGTCTCTGAACGTATAGGCGTCCCGCGCGTGGTGCCGCGCGCGGTACTGGTCGGCCTGGGCAGAGGGAGGGGCGAGCTCGACGGGGCGGGGCCAGGCGAGCCGGCCGGTCGAGCGGGTGAGTGAGGCCCGCAGGCGTTCTGCGGGTTCGTAGCTGTCCTCGCGCGCCGCGGGCACAGCCCGCGCGCGGGTCTGCTGGCGTTCGAGCCTGCTCAGCACCTCGATCTCGCTGTTGAGCCCGACCCGTTCATCGAAGATCGCCCCCATCGCGCTGCGGTGGCCCGCGAGGGTGGCGACCAGGTCGCGGCGGCGGCCCCGGGACCAGCGCGGGAGTTGCTCGAGCTCGGCTTGGGCCGCGTGGAGCTGCTCACGAATCCCGTGTTCGGATTCGCGGAGCTGGCCCATCCGGGCCTGGCCGTCCGCCAACCGGGCCGAGGTGTCGAGGTGATCCTGGGGGATCTCGACTGCCCGGGTGCGTCGCGAGGTTCGCGCCGCCTCGGCGTGGACGCCTGCGCCGTTCACGTCTGCGGCGTTCACGTCTGCGGTGCGTGCGTCGGCGCGGGCCTGTTCCTCGGCCCTGGCCCTGGCCGCCTCCCGCGCGGTGTGCGCGCTGTCCTGCGCGCCGCTGTTGGCCAGCGCCGCCGCGAGGATGTCCAGCGCCGCCTCGACTGGTGGGAGCCGATCGGCCGATTCCGGGGCGCGGGGGCCGTGGTGCTCGGGGTCGGTGGTGCGGTCCGGGGTGATGTAGGCGTGGTTCTCCTCCCGCCCGCGGGTCATCGCCACATACAGGTGTTCGCGGTCCAGGCCGGGGCGAACCAGCACCACCCCGATGTCCGTGGTCGCGCCTTGGGCGGCGTCGATGGTGGCGGCCCAGCCGTAGTCGGCATGCCGGGCGACATAGGCGGCGGGCAGCTCGAGCCGGCCACGCCCGCCCAGGTCTTCCACGACCAGCCCACCCGTGGGCCCGGCACCCAGGACCCGGAACCGGTCACCGTTGCGTACGTGGGTATCCCCGATCGTGAGCCGGCGGTCATTGCGCCGGGCCCGCAGCAGATCCCCGGCCGCCCAGTCCCGCTCCCCGATCCGCACCCCCGTGACCCCGACCGCTTCGCCCGGGTGCGCGGCGTTCCGGGCGCGGGTGTTGAGGGCGTCCACGTCGGTGCGGGTCCGGGCCATCATCAGCGCGTCCCGTCCGTCGGCCCGGGCGGCAGCCCACCGGGTGAAGACCTCGTCCAACCCCTGCTCGGCGTCGGGGCACGGGTGCAGGCGCCCCGCGGCCTGGTAGGTCGCCAGGACCTCGGGGTTCCCGTCCCGTAGCGCCACCGAGGCGCGGCGTTCCCATTCGTGGGTGAACCGGTGGATGGTGGCCAGTTCAATGCCGTGTCCGCCCTGGTGCAGGGTGGCGAGCATCCCGCCGGGGCCGTTGATGACCCCGATCTGGGCCGGGTCACCGACCAGGACGACCTTGGTCGCGTGCGCGCCCGCAACATTGATGAGCAGGTCCAGGTCCAGGGTGCTGGCCATCGAGGCCTCGTCCACCATCAGCACCGTGCGGTCATCGAGCCGGGTCCACGCCGAGCGATTCGCCGCGCCCGTCCCGGGACCGCGCGGGTCGGAGCGGTCGTGCAGCCACTTGGCCAGGGTGTCCGTGCGCTGCCCGGTCGCGTGCGCGAGTTCCGCGGCCGCCCGCGCGGACGGGGCAAGCC
>NZ_JACDFE010000243.1 GCF_013815995.1 Sporichthya sp. | reverse complement strand
GAGTGGCCGAGGACCGCCCGAGCCCTGGGGCGGGCCGGGGGACCCGCCGGGGTCTGACGCTCCGGTTCTGACGCGCCCGAGGGGGGGGTGACGGGGCGTCAGAGAGTGGGCGTCAGAGGATGCAGGGGTTGAGTGTGTACGCCTCCGTCCATTCGCCGGTGCTCAGGTCCTGCGCGGTGACGTAGCGGGTGCGGTGGTCGCAGCGCACCGTGGTGCCGACGTGGAAGGTGGGCTCGGGCAGGCCCTCGTCGTAACCGGTCCGCACCGTGCGGGTCCACAGCGTCTTGCCGCCCTTGGTCGCCACCACGACCTTGACCTTGCCCTCGGAGAACCCGATGCCGTCGACGCGGTAGCGGGGAGCGCCGTCCTTGGCGGTCCAGAGGCCGGCGTCCAGGCTGGGCGGGACGCTGACCGTGCAGGCCTGCTCGCAGCCCTGCGGAGTGCCGGTGCCGTCGGGGGTGGTGGCTCCGGCCGGAGCCGCACCCGCCAGGCCCAGGATGCCCAGCCCGAGGGTGGTGGCGAGGGCGGTTGCGATCCGGGTGCGCTGGCGGGTGGCGGTCATCTCGGCGTCTCCTTCGAGTGGCGGGCTGCCCCTTCGGGCCCTGTTCGGTACGACACGAATCCTGTCCGCGGGACCACCGGTGTCGCTGCGGTCGCCGACCCAACCTGCGTGGGTAGTCGTACCCATCTCCCGCCGATCCGCACCCCAGAATGGGTTCTTCACCCGTACGGCGGATCGAGTCGATGACAGGGTGACCGGCCATGGGGGGGAATACCAGGACAAGTCGCCGACGCCGGTCGAATGATTGACGACATCGAGCGCGGATTTCTCGATTTGCTCGGGCCGGATGACTACGCCGCGCTACTCGAGTTGGGCGTGCGCCGTCGCTTTCCGAGCGGAACCGCGCTGGCGTTGGGGGGCGATCCGTCGCACGAGGTCTTCATCTTGCTCAAGGGACTGGTGAAGGTCTCGGTCTCCTCGGTGGACAGCCGTGAAGTCGTGCTCGACGTGGTCGAGGCGCGCACGCTGCTCGGCGAGGTCTCCGCGGTCGACGGCGGGCAGCGGTCCGCGGCCCTGACCGCACTGAGTGCGATCGAAGTGGCCTGCATCCCGACCGCGGCGTTCAACACCTTCCTCGACGCGACGCCGAATGCTTTGCGCTACCTGCTGGTCGATGTGGCGTCCCGGCTGCGCCGCAGGATCCAGGCGCTGCAGTCGCTGCGCCAGCTCGGCTGGGTGGAGAACACCGGCGCGGACATCGTGATCCGCGACCTGGACCGGGTCCGGGGCCGCGCCGTCCGCTGATGGTGCGCGTGATTGTCCTGGTCGAGGGCGAGAGCGACCGGGTCGCGCTGACGACCCTGGCTGCCCGCCGGGGTCGCGACCTCACGGGCGAGGGCGTCGAGGTCGTCGCCATGGGCGGGATCACCAACACCTACGCCCACCTGCAGCGGTATGCCCCGACCGGGGTTCGGCTCGGCGGGCTCTACGACGCCGCCGAGGCCTCACACCTGCGCTCCGCGTTGGACCGCGCCGGCGTTGCTGCGGACGGCTTCTTCGGCTGCGATCCGGACCTGGAGTACGAGCTGATCCGTGCTCTCGGCGTTTCCGCGGTGGAGGACGTCATCGAGGCGCAGGGGAGCTCCGGTCGCTGCGACTGCTGGCCGGGATGCCCGCCCAGCAGGGCTGGGCGAGCGAGGAGGTACTGCACCGGTTTCTCGGGGTACGCGCCGGGCGCAAGGCCCGCTACGCGCGACTGCTGGTGGAGGCCTTGGGCCTGGGAGCCGTGCCGCGGCCGCTGGACGCGGTGCTCGAGATCTGAGTCAGGTGCTCGCTTCGAGGTCGCCCTCGGTCTCCAGGTAGGCCTGCCGCAGTCCGGCCAGCGTCTCCGGGTCGGGCTCGGCCCACATCCCGCGGTCGGCCGCTTCGAGCAGACGTTCGGTGATGCCGTGCAGAGCCCAGGGGTTGGACTCGGCGAAGAACTTGCGCTGCTCGGGATCGAGAACGTAAGCCTCCGTCAGTTTTTCATACATCCAGTCCTGCACGACCCCGGCGGTGGCGTCGTAGCCGAACAGGTAGTCGACGGTGGCGGCGAGTTCGAAGGCGCCCTTGTAGCCGTGCCGGCGCATCGCGGTGATCCAGCGCGGATTGACCACGCGGGCCCGGAAGATGCGCGCGGTCTCCTCGGACAGGGTGCGGGTGCGCACCGCGGACGGATTCGTCGAGTCGCCGATGTAGGCCTCGGGGCTCTTGCCCGTCAGTGCGCGGACGGTGGCGACCATGCCGCCGTGGTACTGGAAGTAGTCGTCGGAGTCGGCGATGTCGTGCTCGCGGGTGTCGATGTTCTTGGCCGCGACCGCGATCCGCTTGTAGGCGGTCTCCATGTCCGGTCGCGCCGGCATCCCGTCGAGGTCGCGGCCGTAGGCGTAACCACCCCAGACCGCATAGACCTCGGCCAGGTCGGCGTCGTCGCGCCAGTTCCGCGAATCGATCAGGGGCAGCAGGCCGGCGCCGTAAGCACCGGGCTTGGAGCCGAACACCCGCAAGGTGGCGCGGCGCCGTGCCACGGGGGACTCGCCGCCGTGCCCCGCGATGTCCTCGTCCACATGGGCGTGGACGTAGTTGTCCTCGGCCGACTCGTCGAGCCCGGCGACCAGCGCAACGGCGTCGTCCAGCATCGCGACCACGTGCGGGAAGGCGTCCCGGAAGAAGCCGGAGATGCGCACGGTGACGTCGACGCGCGGTCGGCGCTCGCCCTCGATCTCCAGTTCGTCCAGCGGGATCGCCTCCAGGCCGGTGACCCGGCGGGAGGCCTCGTCCCAGACCGGGCGCACCCCGAGCAGGGCGAGCACCTCGCCGATGTCGTCGCCGGAGGTCCGCATCGCCGAGGTGCCCCAGACCGACAGGCCCACCGAGCGCGGCCACTCGCCGTTCTCGCGGCGGTAGCGCTCGAGCAGCGAGTCCGCCATCGAGGCACCGGTGGCGTAGGCCAGCCGGGACGGCACGGCCTTGGGATCGACGGAGTAGAAGTTGCGCCCGGTCGGCAGCACGTTGATCAGGCCGCGCAGCGGCGACCCGCTCGGCCCGGCCGGCACGTACCCGCCGGCCAGGGCGTGCAGCACGTGCGCGATCTCGTCCCCGGTCTTGTTCAGGCGCGGCACGATCTCCGTCGCTGCGAAGCGCAGCACGTCCGCCACAAGGGGGGCGACGATCTCATCGGCGACGGCGGGGTCCCAGCCGGCGGCGTCCATCGCGGCGACCAGGGCTCGGGCGGTGGCCTCGACGGCGTCGGTCTCGGCCATCGTCGCGGAGCCGTCCTCGGCCAGGCCGAGGGCTTCGCGCAAACCGGGCAGGGCGGCGACGGTACCACCCCACATCTGACGGGCCCTCAGCATGGCGAGGACCAGGTCGATGCGGGGTTCGCCGGCCGGGACCTGGCCGAGGATGTGCAGGCCGTCGCGGATCTGGACGTCCTTGATCTCGCACAGCCAGCCGTCGATGTGCAGGATGACGTCGTCGAACTCGGCGTCGTGCGGGCGGTCCTCGAGGCCGAGGTCGTGGTCGAGCTTCGCGGCCTGGATCAGCGTCCAGATCTGCGCGCGGATCGCCGGCAGCTTGGCCGGGTCCATCGCCGCGATGTTGGAGTACTCGTCGAGCAGTTGCTCCAGGCGCGTGATGTCGCCGTAGCTCTCGGCGCGGGCCATCGGCGGCACCAGGTGGTCGACCAGGGTGGCGTGCGCGCGGCGCTTGGCCTGCGTCCCCTCGCCCGGATCGTTGACCAGGAACGGGTAGATCAGCGGCAGGTCGCCGATCGCGGCATCCGTCCCGCAGGACGCGGACATCGCTGCCGTCTTGCCCGGCAGCCACTCCAGGTTGCCGTGCTTGCCGACGTGCACCATCGCGTCGGCGCCGAAGCATCCGGCGTTCTTGCTGCCGAGCCAGTGATAGGCGGCGAGGTAGTGGTGCGACGGCGGCAGGTCGGGGTCGTGGTAGATCGCGACCGGGTTCTCCCCGAACCCGCGGGGTGGCTGGACCATCACCGCGAGGTTGCCCGCGGTCAGGCAGGCGAGCACGATCTCGCCGGCGGGGTCCTGCGAGCGGTCGACGAAGAGCTCACCGGGGGCCGGGCCCCAGTGCTGCTCCATCGCCTCGCGCAGCTCGGCCGGCAGGGTGGCGAAGTGCGCCTGGTAGGCGGCGGCGGAGATCCGGACCGGGTTGCCTGAGAGCTGAGTCTCCGTCAGCCAGTTCGGGTCCTGCCCGCCGGCGGCGATCAGGCCATGGATGAGGGCGTCGCCGTCGCGGGCACCGAGGCCGGGGAGGGCGCCGTCACCGTCGAGTGGACCGACGTCGTAGCCGGCGTCGCGCACGGCGTGCAGGAGCACGATGACGCTGGCCGGGGTGTCCAGGCCGACAGCGTTGCCGATGCGCGAGTGCTTGGTCGGGTAGGCGCTGAGCATCAGCGCGAGCTTCTTCTGCGCCGGTGCGATGTGCCGCAGCCGCGCGTGCCGGACCGCGATGCCGGCAACGCGGGCGCAGCGCTCCGGGTCGGCGACGTAGACCGGCAGGCCGTCGGCGTCGATCTCCTTGAACGAGAACGGCACCGTGATCAGCCGGCCGTCGAACTCCGGCACCGCGATCTGGGTCGCAGTGTCCAGCGGCGAAAGGCCGTCGTCGGATTCGGCCCAGGTCTCCCGTGAGGAGGTCAGGCACAGGCCCTGCAGGATCGGCACGTCGAGCGCCGCGAGGGCTTGGACGTCCCAGGCCTCGTCGTCCCCGCCGGCGCCCACGTCGGCCGGCCGCCGGCCGCCGGCGGCGAGCACGGTGACCACCAATGCGTCGGCCTTCGCGAGCTCGGCCAGCAGCCCGGGGTCGGGCACCCGCAGCGACGAGCAGTACATCGGCATCGCGACCCCGCCGTGCCCCTCGATCGCCTGCGACAGCGCCTCGACGAACGCGGTGTTCCCGGCCACGTGGTGCGCCCGGTAGTAGAGGATGCCGATTCGCGGTTGCGGCGTGCCTTCCGCCGAAAGCGCAGTTGTGCGGGTCGATTCGGCGATTTCCGCCTGTAGGTCTGCGCTTTCGTGGGACGACACGCGGTCCAGGTGGCCCCAGTCCGGCAGCTGGGCCGGGGGAGCGAAGCCCTCGCCGGTGAGCAGCACGGTGTCGGACAGGAAGTTGTGCAGCTGGCCGAGGTTCGCCGGGCCGCCGTAGGCGAGGTAGACGTGCGCCTCCGCGGCGACCCCGGCGGGCACGGTGGACAGGGCCATCAGGTCGGCGTCAGGGGTCGACTCGCCGCCGAGCACCATCAGCGGGACGCCGCCGGGCGCCAGGGCCTGCGCGCGCAGGGCGTCGAAGCCGTCCTGCCAGTCGCGGTAGCCGCCGAGCATCCGGACGAGCACCAGGTCGGTGCCCTCGACCATCGCGAGCACGTCGGCGAGATCGTGCTTGGTCGGGTTGGCCAGGCGGTAGTCGGCGCCGGAGCCTCGCGCCGACAGAAGGTCGGTGTCGGACGTCGACAACAGCAGGTGCGTGCCCATGGGCGGGTGTCCTCCCTCGGGGTCCGCGCCCCGGGCCGGTCCTGGCGACGCCTGGAGTGTCTGGCTCCCCGGTGAACCGGGTCACAGTCGCGGGACGGCGCCGGTCTCGCACCGGCTTCCTCGCAGGTCGTCGCGTTGCAGCGCCCACTCTCGCATACGGGCGGTGGCCCGACGGAGTCGGGAATTCCGTGCTTTGGGCTGAGCACTGGTGGGTTCGTAGGATCGCGGGGTGCCCTCTCCCTCACCGACCGCCCGACGGGCGGGACCTGACGCCTGCCCGGGCGTGCTCTCGGTGTGGAAGGCCGAGGACGGGGGCCTGGCTCGGGTGCGCACTCCAGGCGGCGTGCTGAGCGCTGCCGGCCTGCTGGTTCTCGCCGACGCGGCCGCGGACCTCGGTACTGGGGTGCTCGAGTTGACCGGCCGGGCGAACGTACAGGTCCGGGGCCTGCGCCCGGGCGCGGAGCAGGAGCTCGCGGCGCGGTTGCGACCCGCCGGGTTGCTGCCCAGCGACAGCCACGAACGGGTGCGCAACATCGTCGCCTCGCCGCTGACCGGGCTGGTCTCGGACCGGCCTGATGTCCGCGCCCTGGTCGAGGGGATCGACGACGGCCTGATCGACAACCCGCTCCTGGCCACCCTGCCCGGCCGGTTCCTGTTCTCCGTGGACGACGGCGCCGCCGACGTCACCGCGCTCACCGCGGATGTCGCCCTGATCGCCACCGGGGAGACCTACGCCCTGCTGCTGGGTGGGCACGAGGTCGGGCTGTGGGTCGAGGCCGACGAGGCCGTGGCCGCGGTCCTGGCTGCCGCCGAGGGTTTCCGGCTCGAGCGGGCGCACCTGTGCTCGCCGGCCTGGCGGCTGGCCGAACTGGAGGAAGGCCCCGCGCGGGTCGCGGTCCGGGTC
>NZ_JACDFE010000037.1 GCF_013815995.1 Sporichthya sp. | reverse complement strand
GGGCCACCCGCCCCGCTGCGCCGGCCCACCGGCGACGTGCCGCCGCCGGACCCGACCAAGCGCAAGCGCCGCCGGTTCGGCTGGAAGAAGCCGGTCGCGATCGCAGCCGTCCTGTTCCTGGTGCTGCCGCTTATCACCTACTTCGTCGCCGACTCCAAGCTCGAGCGCATCGATGCCTTCCCGGCCGCCAACACCCGGCCGGCCAAGACCCCCGGCAGCGACTGGCTGATCGTCGGCTCGGACAGCCGCGAGGGCCTGTCGGCCGAGGATCGGGCCAAGCTCAGAACCGGGCGGGCGACCGGGCAGCGCACCGACACGATGATGCTGCTGCACATCCCCGACTCCGGCGGCAAGCCGACGCTGGTGTCGATGCCGCGCGATTCCTACGTTCCGATCCCGGGGTACTCGCCGAATCGACTGAACGCCGCCTTCGCCTTCGGCGGGCCGCAGCTGCTGATCCAGACCGTCGAGGACCTGACGAACATCCGCATCGACCACTACGCCGAGATCGGCTTCGGTGGGCTCTTCGACCTCGTCAACGCCGTCGGCGGAGTGAGGATGTGCATCGACGAGGCGAAGAAGGACCCCAAGGCCGGCCTGGACATCAAGAAGGGCTGCCAGACCCTCGACGGCGCCGAGGCCCTCGGCGTCGCCCGCTCCCGGGCCTCCACCCGCGGCGACCTGGACCGGGTGAGCAACCAGCGCGAGCTGATCAGCTCACTGATGGACAAGGTCACCTCGCCCAGCACCTTGCTCAACCCGTTCCGGATGTGGTCGGTGGCCGGCAAGGGCGTCGGCGCCCTCGCGGTCGACGACGGGGACCACCTGATCGACCTGGTCCGCCTGGCCTGGGCCGCGAAGGGCCTGGGCACCACGACCACGGTCCCGATCGGGCGGGAGTACACCCAGGCCGGCGTCGGCTCGGTCATCACCTGGGACGCGACGCGCTCGAAGGCGCTGTTCGACGCGCTGCGCCGCGACCAGCAGGTCCCCAAGTCCGCGCAGTTCAATTGACCGGGGCGGGGTGCGCTGCGGCGGCGGCTCCCCCGAAAGCGCAGTGCCTCACCTCGCCTTCACCCCCGAAAGCGCAGTGCAGCACCTCGCCTTCACCCCCGAAAGCGCAGTACGGCACCCTCGTAGGCCAAAGCCGGGTGCCATGCTGCGCTTTCGGGGAACTGAGGCGGGGGTGAGCGGGGCGTGACGCGGTCGCTGGCGGATCTGATTCCCCCTCAGCCGGATCCGGACGCGATCTTCGACGCGTTCACCACCTGGGCCACCGGGACCGGGCTGGAGCCGTACCCGGCGCAGACCGAGGCGCTGATCGAGCTGGTCTCCGGAGCGAACGTCATCCTGACCACACCGACGGGATCGGGGAAGTCCCTGGTCGCCACCGGCGCGCATTTCGCCGCCCTGGCGGCCGGCAAGCGCACCTACTACTCCGCACCGATCAAGGCGCTGGTGTCGGAGAAGTTCTTCGCCCTGTGCGACATCTTCGGCGCCGAGCGGGTCGGCATGCTCACCGGCGACGCCGCGGTGAACCCGACCGCGCCGATCGTGTGCTGCACCGCGGAGGTGCTGGCCAACATCGCGCTGCGCGAGGGCGCGGGGGCAGCGATCGGCCAGGTCGTCATGGACGAGTTCCACTTCTACGCCGAGCCCGACCGCGGCTGGGCCTGGCAGGTCCCGATCCTCGAGCTGCCGCAGGCGCAGTTCCTGCTGATGTCCGCCACCCTCGGCGATGTGACGCGCTTTCAGGAGGATCTGACTGCACGCACCGGACGCCCGACGGCGGTGGTCAGCTCCGCGACCCGGCCCGTTCCGCTGCTCTACTCCTGGGCGCTCACCCCGGTGCACGAGACCATCGAAGACCTTCTGCTGGCCCAACAGGCGCCGGTCTACGTCGTGCACTTCACACAGAAGGACGCCCTCGATCGCGCGCAGTCCCTGCTGTCGGTGACGTTGTGCACCCGCGAGCAGAAGGACCAGATCGCCGCGGCCATCGGGGACTTCCGCTTCGCCCGCGGGTTCGGCGCAACGCTGTCCAAGCTGGTGCGCCACGGCGTCGGGGTGCACCACGCCGGGATGCTGCCCAAGTACCGGCGCCTGGTCGAACAGCTCACCCAGGCCGGCCTGCTCAAGGTGGTCTGCGGGACCGACACCCTCGGCGTCGGCATCAACGTCCCGATCCGCACCGTGCTGCTTACCGGCCTGGCCAAGTACGACGGGCACCGCACCCGGATCCTCAAGGCCCGCGAGTTCCACCAGATCGCGGGCCGGGCCGGCCGGGCCGGGTACGACACCACCGGCTACTGCGTCGTGCAGGCTCCGGAGCACGTGGTCGAGAACGCCCGCCGGGTGGCCAAGGCCGGCGACGACCCGCTGAAGCTGAAGCGGGTGCAGAAGGTGAAGGCGCCCGACGGGGTGGTGTCCTGGAACGAGGAGACCTACGAGCGACTGGTCAACGCCGAGCCCGAGGCGCTGATCTCGCGGATGCGGGTCTCGCACTCGATGCTGCTCAACGTCATCGCCCGCCCCGGCGACGGCTTCGAGCACATGCGCCACCTGCTGCGGGAGAACCACGAGGACCGGTCGCGGCAGAACAAGCTGATCCTGCGGGCGATCCGGATCTACCGCGAGCTGATCGCCGGCGGCGTCGTCGCCAAGCTCGCGCAGCCCGACGACACCGGGCGCTGGGTGGTGCCGCGCGTCGAACTGCAGACCAACTTCGCGCTGAACCAGCCGCTCTCGCCGTTCGCGCTGGCCACCTTCGAACTGCTCGACCCCGAATCGGACACCTTCGCCCTCGACGTCATCTCGATCCTGGAGGCGACGCTGGAGGACCCGCGCCCGGTCCTGATGGCCCAGCAGTACGCGGCCAAGGGCGAGGCCGTGAACGCGATGAAGTCCGAGGGCATCGAGTACGACGAGCGCATGGAACTGCTCGAGGAGATCACCTGGCCCAAGCCGCTGGAGGAACTACTCGAGGCCGCGTACGAGATGTACCGGCAGGGCCACCCGTGGATCACGGAGTTCCCGCTCTCGCCCAAGACCGTGGTGCGGGACATGGTCGAGCGGGCGATGACCTTCGGGGAGTTCGTGGGGAACTACTCACTCGCGCGGTCCGAGGGCATCGTGCTGCGCTACCTCGGCGACGCCTACAAGGCGCTGCGCCAGACCGTGCCGGACGAGATCAAGACCGAGGAACTCACCGACCTCATCGAGTGGCTCGGCGAACTGATCCGCCAGACCGACTCCAGCCTGCTCGACGAATGGGAAGCCCTCGCCGAAGGCAACGACCGGGCCTCGCTGGCCGCCGCCGCGGCGCCGAGGGAGCCCAAGGGCGTCACCGCGAACACGCGGGCGTTCACCGTGCTGGTCCGCAACGCGATGTTCCGTCGGGTCACCCTGGCCGCGCGGCACCAGTGGGCGGAGCTCGGGGCGCTGGACGCCGACGCCGGCTGGCCGGCCGGGGACTGGGCGGCGGCGCTGGGGCCGTACTTCACCGAGTACGGCCCACCGGCGACCGGGCCCGACGCGCGCGGGCCGGCGCTGCTCATCATCGACAAGGACCCGGAGGGCAGGCCCGGAACCTGGGCGGTGCGTCAGATCCTCGACGACCCGGACGGCGACCACGACTGGGGTTTCTCCGCCGAGGTGGACCTTGCCGCATCCGATGAACTTGGAGCGGCCGCCGTTCGTATTACCTCTGTGGGCCCGCACTAGGCTCGCTACGTCGAGCTGGGGGAAGTGCGATGACCGAGTCCAAGGATCCGTCCGAGCCGAACGAGCCCAACGAGCCCAACGAGCCGAACGACCCGTTCGCGCCCGGCCAACCGGCGCCGTACTGGTCCGCCCCGCAGCCGGGTGAGCAGATCGGCCCGCCGCAGGAGCAGATCCCGGACGTGCCGCCGCACTGGCAGGCGCCCTACGGGCAGCAACCGCCCTACGGACAGCAGCCGCCCGGTCAATGGGGGCCGCCGCCTGGCCAGCAGTGGGGTCCGCCGCCGGGCCAGCAGTGGGGCCCACCCGGCCCGCAGTACGGCACCTACGGCGGGGAGAAGCCCGACAACTACCTGGTCTGGGCGATCCTGTCGACGATCCTGTGCTGCCTGCCGTTGGGCGTCGCCTCGATCGTCTTCGCGAACAAGGTCAACTCGCGCTGGAATGCCGGCGACTTCGCCGGGGCCAAGG
Organism: Sporichthya sp.; assembly: GCF_013815995.1. GTDB lineage: Bacteria > Actinomycetota > Actinomycetes > Sporichthyales > Sporichthyaceae > Sporichthya. The sequence goes on along the minus strand of NZ_JACDFE010000037.1, from coordinate 19,841 downwards.
AAGCCTCGGAGAAGGCGAAGATGTTCGCCATCGTGTCCGCGGTCGTGGGTGTCATCGTCACCGCCCTGCTGCTCTCCCTCGGCGGCTTCGAGTCATGAGTCTGATCGCGACCTCCCGGCCCACTCCCCTCGCGGCACCCCTCGCGGTGCTGGTGGGAGGCCTGGCCGCGGTCGCCGGCGTCGCCACTGTGGACCCGGAGCAGTCCGGGCACTACCCGAGTTGCCCGTTCCTGTCAGTGACCGCCTGGTGGTGTCCTGGCTGCGGCTCCTTGCGCGCCGTCCATGCGCTCGCGCACGGGGACGTCGCCACCGCGGTCGATCGCAACGTGCTGACGGTGTTGGCAATCCCCGCACTGGTTGTGGCGTGGGTCGCCTGGCTGCGGCGCGCTGTCACCGGCCGGCCGCGCTTGCGATGGGCCGCCCCGTCGATCGCGCTTTGGGCCCTACTGGCGACCACCGTCGCCTTCGGAGTGCTGCGCAACGTCCCGACCGGGTCCTGGCTCGCCCCGACCTGAGCCGCAACGTCCGAAGCGTCGAGCGCTATCACTCACGCTGCCTCGGACGTCCTGTAGTAGTTCCGTAAGCCGCTCTGAGGCTGCGCTCGCAGGGGCGAGCGCGTTCACTACTTCCATGAGCCGTGTGAAGCGTCTGCTGCGCAACCGCCTGATTCAGGCCGGCATCGCGCTGAGCGTCGTCCTGATGGCCGTGGCCCTCGCGGCGTTCGAGCCGTGGAAGCTCTGGGTCGACAAGACCGTCGTCGAGGCGTTCCCCACCGCCGCGACTGCCGTGGTCGCGGAGCAGGTGCAGCCGACGCCCTCCCCGACCACGGAGCCGAGCGCAGAGCCGAGCGCAGAGCCGAGCGCAGAGCCGAGCGCAGAGCCGAGCGCAGAGCCGAGCGCAGAGCCGAGCGCGGAACCGAGCGCGGAACCGAGCGCGGAACCTGCCGCAGAGTCCGCCGGGGAGCCGACCACCGCGGCTGAGCCCGAGCGGACGCCGGCTCCGACGCTGGCCCCGACGCCGACCCCCGCCCCCGCCGTCGTGGAGCTCTCCCGCGGCACGTTCATCTCGCACGAGCACGGCACCACCGGCACCGTGCGCGTTCTCCAGCTCGCCGACGGATCCCGGGTGCTGCGCCTGGAGAACCTCGACACCAGCAACGGCCCGGACCTCAAGGTTGTGCTCTCCGACGCCCCGGTGATCGAGGGCAAGGCCGGCTGGCACGTCTTCGACGACAACGAGCACGCGAAGATCGCCAACCTCAAGGGGAACAAGGGCTCCCAGAACTACGTCATCCCCGCCGGCCTCGACCTCTCGGTCCTGCGCAGCGTCTCGATCTGGTGCGACCGCTTCGACGTCTCCTTCGGCGCCGCTGAGCTCGTCGAGTCGATGTAGCCCCCCGGACGTCCGACCGCCAGCGTCCGATAGCCCACCTCTGGTCGGACGTACGCAGGGCGGTGCCGGTGTTCAGTCGTAGCCGAGGTCGTGCAGGCGCTTGTCGTCGATGCCGAAGTGGTGGGCGATCTCGTGAACGACGGTGATCTCCACCTCCGCGACCACGTCCTCGGGCTCCTCGCAGATGGCGAGGGTGGGATTGCGGTAGATCGTGATGCGGTCGGGTAAGACCCCTGAGTACCACCCGTCACGTTCCGTGAGCGGCACCCCGTCGTAGACGCCCAGCAGGTTCGGGTCGTCGGCCGGGGGGTCGTCCTCGACGAACACCGCGACGTTCGCCATCAGCGCGGTGAGCTCGGGCGGAATCAGATCGAGCGCTTCGGCGACGAGCGCCTCGAACTCGTCGCGAGGGATGTTCAGCACTTGGTCATTGTCCGCCTGCCGCGACGTGAGTTCGCCTACCGTCAAAGATCGGGCCGCTGGGGGGCGGCCCCGGTCCGCAGGTCGCTGCCTGCCGGGCCACGAGGAGGGCGCGCCGTGCTCGACCGCCTACGCCGACCCAGCACCGCGCAGGTGCTGCGACGTGGGCTGCGCCGAACCCTTCCGCGGCGGGTGCCGGTGCGCAAGCTCGGGCGGTTGGTCGGATTTGTCGCGGTCGTCCTGATCGGTGCGTATCTGGGCCTGCTCGTCGGCGGCCGTGAGACCACTTCCGTCGGCCCGGTGAACACCCACATGAACGCCGGGCTGTCCTGGTCCGGCGACACCGAGATCCGCGTCGGGCCGCTCGGCACCCTGACCCTGGACACCCACGACGGGCCGATCGGGGTCACCGTCACCGTCGATCAGCTCAACGTGAACGACGCCCGCACCCTCTTCGATGACCCGGCCGCGTTCGAGGGCCTGGAGAGCTGGATCTCCTCCGACGCCCGGGACGCAGTCATCCGCCTGGTGATCCGCTCGGCGGCGTCCGCGGTGCTCGGCGCGGTGCTGCTTTCGCTGGTGGTCTACCGCCGGCGCTTCCGCCGGGTCGCCTTCGTCGGGGTTGCAGCGGCCGCGACGGTGATGGCCACCCTCGGCACCGCGGCCGCGACCTGGAACCCGCGCTCGGTCGCGGAGCCGAAGTACACCGGGCTGCTGGTCAGCGCCCCGAGCGTGGTGGGCAACGCGCAGGACATCGTCTCCAGCTTCACCGACTACAGCCAGGGCCTGGCCAAGCTGGTCGGCAACGTCTCCAAGCTCTACGACGTCACCTCGACGCTGCCGGCCTACGAGCCGGACTCCTCGACGATCCGGGTGCTGCACGTCGCGGACATCCACCTCAACCCGGCCGCGTGGGACGTCATCAAGTCGATCAGCGAGCAGTTCAAGGTTGCGCTGATCATCGACGCCGGCGACATCAGCGACCACGGCAGCAGGGCCGAGCGCCGCTTCGTCGACAAGATCGCCGACCTGTCCGTCCCGTACGTGTTCGTGCGTGGCAACCACGACTCCCAGGCCATCGCCGAGGCGGTGGCCGCCCAGCCGAACGCGGTCGTGCTCGAGGCGGGCGAGAGCCACAACGTGGCCGGGCTACGGATCGCCGGCGAGTCCGACCCCCGATTCACCCCGGACCGTTCGAACGTGGTGATGACCAATGAGCAGCTGGCCTTCCTCGGCCGGGACCTGGCCTGGCAGCTCACCCGCGCCGGGCAGAAACCCGACCTCGCGGTGATCCACGACCCGACCATGGGTTATCCGCTCGACGGCGCGGTGCCGCTCGTCCTGGCCGGGCACTCCCACGCCCGCTCGACCAAGCTGCTGGAGAACGGGACCCGGATCTTCATCCAGGGCAGCTCCGGCGGGGCCGGGTTACGGGCCCTGGAAGGGGAGTCGCCGACCCCGATCGAGTGCTCGGTGCTCTATTTCGACGCGGCCACCAAGCGGCTGGCGGCCTGGGACGACATCTCCATCGGCGGGCTGGGCCTGACATCCGCGCAGATCAACCGCACGATCGCCCCGGAGCGGGCCGGGGAGTTCGAACGAAAGGCCGCCGAGCAGAAAGCCGACGCGTTCCAGGGCCCCTGACCTGCGGCGTTTCGCAAGTTTGGCCGTCGCCGAGGGCGTCCCCTATGCTGACGCGGTCCTCCACGGCACCGTGGTTACGCGCCACAGGCCCTCATCGTCTAGAGGCCCAGGACACCGCCCTTTCAAGGCGGCAGCACGGGTTCGAATCCCGTTGGGGGCACGCGCAAGGCACCAAAGAACACCTGCACGACAGCACCACCGTGTGTGCCACACTTGGCCACACAGCCAGGTCCCGTAGAGCAGTTTGGAGTGCTCGTCACCCTGTCAAGGTGAAGGTCGCGGGTTCAAATCCCGTCGGGACCGCCCAGTTCGACCGAGGCCGTGGACATCGTGTCCGCGGCCTTCGTTTTTCTCGGGGTGCGCCGCAGGGCCCAGTGCTCGGTGCCCCACAGGACCACTCCGACGAGCGCGAAGCCCACGCCCAGCGCCGAGACGGCGTCCCAGCCGCCGAGGGACCAGGCCAGAGCCGAACCGGCCGAGGCGATCGCACCGGAGACGAAGATGCCGGTCATGTAGGCCGTGGTGATCCGGCTGCGGGCCTCGGCCCGCAGGGCGAAGATCAGGGACTGGCTCAGGATGTTCTGGCCCTGGATGCCCCAGTCCAGGATCACCAGGCCGAGGATGAGCGCGAGCATGCTGTCGCCGCCGAACCAGAGCAGCACCCAGCCGATGAGCATGCAGGCCAGGAACGCTCCCGTGGAGCGGTGCTGCCAGCCGCGGTCGGCCAGGCGCCCGGCGCCCTGGGCGGCCAGGGCGCCGACGAAGCCGGCCAGGCCGAGCAGGCCGGTCTCGGCCTCGCCCTTGCTGTAGTCCTCGGCGATCAGGAACGACAGCGAGGTCCAGACGATGGTGAACGAGATCATCCCGAGAGCGCCGTAGATCATCCGCCGCCGCAGCACCGGCTCTTCGCGGACCAGCGGACCGATCGAGTGCAGCAGCGTCCGGTAGGTCAGGTCGGGATTCAGCGCGGGCAGTCGCGGCAGCGTCCGGTAGAGCACGAGGGCCAGCAGCGTCACCACCCCGGCCGCGGCCACGAACACCATCCGCCAGCCGGCCACCGCGGCCAACAGTCCGGCGACCGTGCGGGCCAGCAGGACCCCGAGCAGCAGCCCGCTGATGACGGTGCCGACAACCCGGCCGCGGTCGTGGTCGGCCGCGAGCGTGCCGGCCAGCGGAACCAGCATCTGCGCGACGGTCGCGGTCAGCCCGACCCCGAGCAGCGCGAGGGCCAGCACCGGGAAGACCGGGGAGGCGGCGGCGCCGAGCAGGAAGAGCGCGCACAGCCCGAGCACCGGGCCGATCAGCTTGTGCCGGGCCACCAGGTCGCCAAGAGGGACCAGCGTCGCCAGCCCGACCGCGAAGCCGATCTGGGACGCGGTGACCAGCAGGCCGGCGGTGCCGGCCGAGACGTCGAGGTCGTCGGCGATCCGGTCCAGCAGCGGCTGGGCGTAATACATGTTCGCCGCGCTGACCCCGGCCCCCACCGCCAGCAGCAGGACCAGACGGCGGTCGACGCTCCGCTCGGGGGTGGACACCGCCCCATTGGACCTCAGAGTCAGCGGCGCACCGTCGGCCGGGCTCGGACGTGCTCGTCGAGCCAGACCAGGCAGCCGAGCACCGCGAGCCCGCCGCCGACCAGGCAGACCGCGTCCCAGCCGCCGGCACTCCAGGCCACGGCCGAGGTGGCCGAGGCGATCGCACCGACGGCGAAGTTGCCCGTCATGTAGAGCGTGGTGAGCCGGCTGCGGGCCTCCGGGCGGAGCGCATAGAGGATCGACTGGTTGGTGATGTGCTGGCCCTGCATCCCGAGGTCGACGAGCACCAGGCCGGCGATCAGCGCGGCGATCGACTCCCCGCCGGCCCACAGCAGACCCCACCCGCCGACCACGCAGAGCAGGAACGTGCCGGTCGCACGGTGCGCCCAGCCGCGGTCCGCGAGCCGGCCGGCCCCCATCGCGGCGCCCGCACCGACCAGCCCGGCCAGGCCGAGCAGGCCGGTCTCCGCCTCGCCTTTGCCGTAGTCCTCGGCCATCAGGAAGGCCAGCGAGGTCCACACCACGGTGAACCCGGCCATCCCGATCGCGCCGTAGATCATCCGCCGGCGCAGCACCGGTTCGTCGCGGACCAGCGGCCACAGCGAGCGGATCAAGCTCGTGTAGGTCAGATCCGGATCGGCGGGCGCGAGGCGGGGAAGCATCCGGTGCAGCACGACGCCGAGCAGCGCGCTCATCACAGCCGCCGCGATGTAGACCGCCCGCCAGCCGGCGACGGCGGCGAGCAGGCCGGCGAAGGTGCGCGCGGCGAGGATGCCGATCAGCAGCCCGCTCATGACGGTGCCGACCACGGTTCCGCGTTCGTGATCGGCGGCCAGCGCCCCGGCCAGCGGAACCAGCACCTGAGCGACGACCGCGGTCAGGCCGACGCCGAGGATCGCCAGCAGCAGCACCGGCAACCCGGGCGCCGCGGCGGCGCCGAGCAACGCCAGGGTGCACGCCGCCATCAGCGGCCCGACCAGTTTGTGACGGGCAATCAGGTCGCCCAGCGGGACGATCGTCACCAGGCCGAGCGCGTAGCCGATCTGCGAGGCCGTCACCAGGAGCCCCGCCGCGCCGGGTGAGACGTCGAGGTCGCGGGCAATCCGGTCCAGCAGCGGCTGGGCGTAGTAGAGGTTCGCGACGCTCGCGCCGCAGGCGACCGCGAACAGCACCACCAGACGGCGGTCCATGGTGCGCCCGGTGGTCACCGGCGCACCGTACCCGCACGGCTTCGCGGACGGACGTCGCGAGTCGGCTGGTGCACACAGTGCGGTCCGGAGCGTGGCCGTCTCAGATCGAGACGGTGCTGACGCCGCTCCCGTGAAGCAGACATCCCATTCGTTACAGCTGAAGCGATCGTGGCGCCACAACTGCCCCAGGACTTTCGAATGGGATGTCGGCTTCACACTACCGAGGTGTCGCAAGCCGTGCAGGCTCCGGCGTGAAGGATCCGCGGCGGTCAGTCGAGCATCCCCGGCGGCACGCGGTCGGGCAGGTCGCGCCCGAGCTCCGGGTCGTACTGCCAGGGGAACAGCTTGCGCCTGCGTTCCATGGCGTAGCGGGCGCGGCCGGAAGAGTTGCAGGCGTGCCAGACGGCGTGCACCGTCCAGGGCAGCACCGGCATCCAGAACCGGTTGGGGACATCGAAGGTCGGCTCCGGGTCGCCCCAGTTCACGTCGGCGCAGATGTAGCCCTCGCCGTCGGCGTAGGACAGGTGCGCGAGTGAGGTGCCCTTGGCGTCGACGATCTGGGTTTCGCCGAGCAGGATCGTCGGCCACGGCACCCCGGGGGCGAACGGCGTCGACATCGTGACGTCTCCGACGTGGCTGGGGTGCACGCACGGGACGCCGACCACCCGGGCCATCCGGCCCGGGGTCTCGCGGGCAAGGTCGACCATCGTCGCGTGCTCGCGATCCCAGAACCACTTCTTCGTCACGCCCCACTGCGGGAACGAGGGGAAGCACATGCCGCCGGCGACCAGCTTGACCCGGCCGCGCAGCCGCGCCGCGGTCCGCGACCGCAGCCACTCGAAGCCGTTGGCGACCCCGATCGGACCGGCGCCGGTATCGGCGATGCCGAGATCCTGACCGGGCGTGTAGTTGTTGTTCTCCCACATCGACGGCTGGTCCTTGTCGTGGAAGGAGATCGCGCCGTCGGGCTCGCAGACCGCGTAGGTGCCGCGGGCGTCGCCATTGCGGATCGACAGGTAGCCGCCGCCGATGATGCAGTCGTGCTTCTGAGCCAGCGCGCGGTAGGTCGCCAGCGTCGGGCCGTTGATCGGCTCGACCACGTGCCGCATCACCCGGCCGTGGATGTTCGGGTGGTTCGCGCTCTCCGGCAGGAACACCATGTCCGGGGAGTGCTCACGGATGGCCTGTCCGACGATGTCCTCGATGTGACGCAGGTTGGCCTCGACGTCGCCGATCGCGACCTTCAACTGGACCGCGACGACCCGCTTGGTGGTGCTCATGCGGTCACCGTGCTCTCGGGTTCGAACGCGCTCTGCAGCTCGGGTTCGACGGCGATCGCGGGAGCGGCGCGACGGGCCCGGGCCGGATCGCTCGGGGTCTTCGGCGGCCAGTCGTAGTCCGCGCGCTCGGACTGGGTGATGCGGGTGGACCGGAACTTCGGGCGCAGCTGCTCGCGCCAGGCGCCGCGGTCGATGGTTATCTCGGTGAGGGCCTCGCGCAGCACCGCCTTGCGGTCTGCGCCGCGCTGCAGCATCGCCTTCGCGACGTACTTCCCCCCGCGCAGCGGGTTCAGCACGTGGTGCGGGGCCTGGATCCGGTCGAACATGTGCAGCAGCCGTGGAGGGTCGCACCCGTCAAGGTCGGCCAGGGCCTCCTTGATCAGCGGGGTGACGGAAAAGGCCCGCGACTCCCGGTTGCCCCAGTGGTAGGTCGCGTTGCACTCGCGGTCCCGGCGCGCCTCGACCGAACGTGACGCGGCGTCACATGCGTTCGGGTCGTCGAGCACCGGCCCGCAGGCCTCGCCGAGGAGACGGCCGAATCGGATGGCGTCGCGGATGCCCTGGCCGATGATCGGGTCCTTGAAGTGCCCAGCGTCGCCGGCCAGCGCCCAACCCGGACCACTCGAGCGACGGAAGAACGCGACGTTGTCGCCGGTGGAGCGCAGCTTGGTGAAGTTCGTCGCCCCACCCAGGCGCACCCGCACCGCGGGGTTCTCCTCGAGCATCGCCTCCCACATGCCCTCCGGGTCGGCCCGGAACTTGGGGATGTCGACGGCCGGGCCCATGAACAGACAAAGCACCCGGTTGTTCGGGGTCGGAAAGATCAGCGCGTGGGTCGGGCCGGAGCGCAGCTGGATCAGCCGCTCCCGCCAGACTGTGCCGACCTGCGGGTCGTCCATGTACCAGAACGCGCAGCCGCGTTCGTTGCGCGAGCCGCGATAGGGCCGCTCGGCGCCGACCAGCTTCGCCGTCGTCGAGCGTCGGCCGTCGGCGCCGACCAGCAGCTTGCAGTTGACCTGGGTGTAGCTGCCGTCGTCCTCGCGGATCACGACCCCGGACACCCGCCCGCCGCTCCAGAGCACCTTCTCCAGCGAGGTGTGCTCGCGGATCTCCGCGCCGGCCTCGCGGGCGGTCTCGACCAGCGCCATGTCGAGCTCGGGACGGGGCAGGCAGATGCCGTAGTCGATGCCGTCCACGGCGGCGAACTTCTGCAGGCAGCGAGCACCGTCGGCCTCGACCATCCCGTGGTAGCAGCGCGGCGGGTCGTAGGCGAGGACGCGGTCCAGCGCCCCGATCGCCTGGATCTCCGCGACCGCGGAGGGGAAGTTCACGTGGGTGGAGAGGGTGTCGGAGGGGAAGCGGGAGCGGTCGACGGCGAGCACCGAGCGGCCGGCCCGGCGGAACCCGATCGCGGCGGCGCTGCCTGCGCAGCGCGCCCCGGCGATGACGACGTCGACGGACTCGGTCCGGGTGATCTCCATAGGTCGAACCTAGGGCGGGTCGAGGGGGAGAACGTCGCCCTTCAGGGTGCACCTGATCCCCACTCGGGGTCATCTCGCTTCCCTTCGCCCTCCCGCGGGGGTTGGGTCGCAGCATGACCACGATCAGCGCACCGCACGCGTCCAACCGGGCGACCGCCAACACCCCGCCCCGGCTGCAGGACTTCGACGTGATCGCCGACGACACCGCGCTGGTCGAGGCGATGGCCGCGTTCGGCGCCGGCGACCGCCTCGCCGAGTGCAAGGAACTCGGCAGCGCACTGGGCTCCGCCGAGGGTCTGGAGGCCGGGTTCGCCGCGAATGAGAACCCGCCGGTGCACGTCCCCTACGATCGCTCCGGGGCGCGGGTCGACGAGATCCGCTTCGACCCGGCGTGGCACCACATCATGCGCCTCGCGGTCGAGCACGGGGTCTCCGGTGCGGTCTGGCGCGACGCCGGCCCCGGCGCGCAGGTCGCCCGGGCAGCGAAGTTCATCGGCGTCGCCCAGGTCGAGGCCGGCTCCACCTGCCCGCTCGCCATGACCTACGCCTGCGTGCCGGCGCTGCGGCTCTCGGAGACGGTGGCCGAGTGGGAGCCGCTGGTCACCTCCGGCGTCTACGACACCCGCTCGCTGCCCGCGGGGCAGAAGCAGGGCGCGCTCATCGGGATGGCGCTGACGGAGAAGCAGGGCGGTTCGGACGTGCGGGCCAACACCGCGCTGGCGGTGCCGGACGGTTCGCACTACCGGGTGACCGGCGAGAAGTGGTTCGTCTCCGCGGTGCAGTCCGACGCGCTGTTCGTCCTCGCCCAGACCGCCCAGGGCGTGAGCTGTCTGCTGGTGCCGCGGCGCTTGGAGGACGGAAGCGGGAACGGCTGGACCATAGACCGCCTCAAGGACAAGCTCGGCAACCGCTCCAACCCGACCGCCGAGGTGCGCTTCGAGAACTCGCTGGCGCACCTGGTCGGCGAGCCCGGCCGCGGCGTGCGGGCGATCATGGCGATGATCGGCGGCACCCGCCAGGACTGCGTGCTCGGGTCCACCGCGGTGCTGCGGACCGGCACGATCGAGGCGATCCACTGGGCCTCGCACCGCTCCGCCTTCGGACGCCGGCTGGCCGACCAGCCCGCGATGACCGCGGTGCTCGCCGACCTGGCGTTGGAGACCGAGGCCGCGACCTGGTCGGCGCTGCGACTCGCCCGCGCCACCCAGGACGCCGCCGACGGGGACGCCACCGCGATCGCGTTCCGCCGTCTGGCCGGCCCGGTGCTGAAGTTCTGGATCTGCAAGCGCGCTCCCCTGCACGCAGGCGAGGCGCTGGAGTGCCAGGGCGGCTACGGCTACATCGAGGAGTCGCGGCTGCCTCGGAGCTATCGCGAAGCGCCGCTGATGTCGATCTGGGAGGGCTCCGGCAACGTCCAGGCCCTCGACGTGCTGCGCGCGATGCAGCGCGAGCCGGCCTCGGTCACCGCTTTCCTCGACGAACTCGACCTGGCGGCCGGGGCGAACCGGCGCCTGGACACCGCGGTCGCGCAACTGCGCGACATGGTCGCGGCCGGGGTCGACGAGGCCCGGGCCCGGGAACTGACGGGGCGTATGGCTCGGGCGCTGCAGGCCTCGTTGCTGGTGCGCCTCGCGCCTGCACTGGTCGCGGACGCGTACTGCGCGTCCAAGCTGGAGGACACCGGCGGGGTCCTGGGTTGTCTACCGGCCGGTATCGACGCCGGTGCGATCGTGGCGCGGCACCGGGTGATGGCATGACGCGCGTGGTGGCGATCCAGCCGGCGCTGCAGATCGGGGACGTCTCGGGCAACCTCGCGCGCTGCGCGGACCTGGTGGCCAACGCCGCGAAGGAGCACTCGCCGGACGCGATCTTCCTGCCCGAGGCGATGACCTCCCCGAACGCCTACGACCGGCGGATGCGTTCGGTCGCGCGACCCCTGCTCGGTGAGCCCCTGCAGACGCTGCGGCTGCTGGCGCGGGACCACGGCTGCCTGGTCGGCGGCGGGTTTATCGCCGTGCGGGGCACCGACACCCGCGGCACCTACGCGCTGTGCGAGCCCGACGGCGGTATCCATCTGCACGACAAGGACCAGCCCTCGTTCTGGGAGAACAACTACTACTCGGCCGGCACCGACGACGGCGTCATGAACACCTCGATCGGGCCGATCGGCTGCGCCAACGGCTTCGAGTGGGGCCGGGTGCGCACCGCGAAGCGCCTCGTCGGCCGGGTGAAGCTCCTGGCCGGCGGGATGCACTTCCCGTCGTTCCCGACCTGGGCCGCGACCAGGTCCTGGTTCATCAAGCGCGACGAGGAGTTCCTCACCCAGTACTGCCGCGAGACCCCGCCGCGGATGGCCCGGATGCTCGGCGTCCCGGCCGTGCATCCGAGCCACGTCGGGCCGTTCACCATGGAGACCCCGCTGGTGCCCGGGCTGTCCTGGCCCTCGCGGATGCTGGGCGAGACCACGATCTGCGACGCCGACGGGGTGGTCCTGCAGCGGATGTCCTACGGCGACGGCGAGGGCTACGTGTGCGCCGACGTCGAGATGTCCGACCCGATGCCGCGCGACCCGATTCCGGAGCTGTTCTGGAACGCCGCGTTCCCGGTCTCGGTGCACCTGGTCTGGTACGCGGGCAATGCGCACGGCGTCGCGAAGTACAGGGCGATGAAGGCGCTGGGGCGGCACTCGTGGCAGGCGAGCCCGGACCTGCCCGCCTACACCACCCCGGAGCAGGCCCCGCCGCTCGAGCCGTAGGCCGGTGGACTTCGCGCCGTTAGCGTGGGCGACGTGACCGCGGATGAGCTGGTGCGCCACCCCCTGGCCGGGGTGCTACCGGAGTGGCCGGACAACCCGCCGGCCAGCCCGGCCTCGGAGAACCGGGCTGCGCTCGACGACGAGCTGGCCGATCTGGAGGAGCGGATCGGCGCACTCACCGTCGACGCGACCCCCGAGCTGCAGCAGGCCATCCGCGCCCTGGCCGAGCTACACGAGCGCCGCGACCGGGCCACCGACGACCAGCTGCGCGAGCGGCTCGAGGTGCTGGCGCGGGTGCACACCGCCCTTGCGCAGCTGCGCCGGATGCCTACCGCGGAGGCGATGATCGCCGCCGCTCCGCGCTTTGCCTGCGAGGCGTGCGGGTTCGACCGCGCCGTGCTCTACCGGGTGCGCGGCAAGGAGCTGCTGGCCGAGTCGTTCTGGGTGAACGGGGACCCCGAGGCCGCTGAGCGGCTGCTCGCGTTCAGCCGGGAGCACCCGGCCAAGCTCGCGTCCCAGGTGCTGGAGACCGAGATGATCCGCCGGCGCCGGCCGATGGCGATCCAGCAGGTGGTGGGCAACCCGCGGGTGTTCGCCGAGCTCGCCGCGGCCTACGACACGCACTCCTACGTGGCCGCGCCGATCATGCCGGAGGGTCGGGTGATCGGGTTCATCCATGCCGACCACCGACTCAAACCGCGCCGGGTTGACGAGTTCGACCGCGACTCGCTCTGGGCCTTCGCCGAGGGCTTCGGCTTCGCGGTGGAGCGGGCCCAACTGACGGACCGTCTCCGCGCGCAGGGCCTGGAACTGCGCCGGCTGCTGCAGCGCACCGAAGCCGTCGTCGCGGAGTACCTCGACGCCGAGGTCGAACTCGTCAGCGCCGGTCTGGAGGGCGCCGGGGCCACCAGCGCGACGAGCGCGATCCTGCCCACCGCGGAGCCCGCCGTCGTCGACGGCCTGTCCCGGCGTGAGCTGGAGGTCCTCGCGCTGCTCGGCGACGGCGCATCCAACGCCCTGATCGCCGCCCGTCTGGTGATCAGCGAGGACACCGCCAAGTCCCACGTGAAGCGGATCCTGCGCAAGCTCGGCGCCGCCAACCGCGTCGAGGCCGCCACGATCTGGCTCAAGGCCCAGCCCCGGCGGCCGGACTGAGCTGCCGGGCCGAGTGGTCCGAGCCGCCCGGTACACTCGTCCAGTTCCACCCGGCCAGGTAGCTCAGTTGGTACGAGCGACCGCCTGAAAAGCGGTAGGTCGGCGGTTCGACCCCGCCCCTGGCCACCTCAGCACCCCATTTCTGCGCATCCATGAGCGCAACGGCACCGCGGACCCGCCCGCAACGGCGTGTCGCGCGGTTTCGCGCATCCATGAGCGGCGATCGGCCAACCCGGGCGGACGAGGGCCGAGCCGGGTGAGTTCGTAGTCCACCCGCGGCGGGACGCTGGCGTGCACGGTGTGGGTGACCATGGGGCCTAGCCTGGCGGCATGGACGACGTCTGGGACAACGTCGAGCAGTACACCGAGCAGAGCGCGCAGGAGCTCGTGGCCTCGGCGATCCAGCTCATCTCGCTGATCCGCCACTACACCGACGAGGCTGTGAGCATGCACGGGGACAGCGCGGAGCTCAGCGAGCTGACGGCCCGCAACCGGTCCCTCGCGGACGCCGTCGCCGCGTTCAACGACCGGGCCTTCGTGCACACCGGCACCCGGCCCCTGCTGCTCGACGTGCTCGATGAGGACATCGTGTGAGCCCACGGGCCGATCAGGCGGCCGGGTCCACCAGAGCCTCCCGCAGCGCGGTGAGCGACTGCGGGCGCAGTCCACCCGCGAGCAGGTAGGCCTCGACGCCGCCGTACTCGGCGCGCAGCCAGTCCAGGATCGTGTGCATCACCACTGGCGGGCTGCCCATCAATTCGGTGATGCGGTCCGCGTTGGCGCCCATCTCCAAGCCCTTGCGGATCATCCGCTCCCGCTCATGGTCGGAGTAGGCGGTCTCGGTGATGGCGTAGTCCTGGGCGACGACCTCGTCCGCAACGCCAAGCACCGAGAGCAGCAGCCCGATCACGAGGCCGGTGCGGTCCTTACCGGCGCTGCAGTGCACCACCGCGGGCAGACCCCCGGGGGCGGCCAGCAACTCCAGAACGGCCGCGATCTCCGGGCCGCACACGGTGAGGATCTCGGTGTAGATATCGGGCAGGTTGTCCATGCCGGCGATCGAGATCCGGCCGCGATAGAGCGGGCTGCGGTGGTTGGTCACGCCCGCGGGGAACACCGAGTCGGGCAGGCCGCGCAGTTCCTTGTCCTCGCGCATATCGATGATCGTGCGCAGCCCGAACCCGGTCATCGGCTCATGCGCCGCCGCGTTCAGCTCGTCCAGCGCACCACCGCGCAGCAGCTGGCCCCAGCGGGTCGTGCCACCGCCGGCCACGGCGTAGCCGCCGACATCGCGCAGGTTGTGCAGGCCGGCGACGGTCACGAAGCGCGGTCGCTCGTCGAGGTCGGTCATGGCTCCAGCATGCGCCGCGGCTGTGAACGCAGCGCGAACGGGTGCTGTGGTCCCGCTCACCCCGCTACCGGATCGGGGCCACCCAGCTCACCCGGGTGCCGCCGGCCGGTGCCGATTCGACCTCGAACGACCCGCCGCGACCCTCGGCCCGTTTGCGAAGATTCGCCAGCCCGCTGCGCCGCCCGGACTCCCCCAACCCGACCCCGTCATCGATCACCTCGACGCGCAGCGTCCGGTTCTCGATGCCGGCCGTGATGCCGACCCGCACGGAGGCTGCTTGGGCGTGCCGGGCCACGTTGGTCAGGGCTTCGCGCAGCACCGCGATCAGGTCGTCGACCAGATCGTCGGCCAGCATCACATCCAGCGGGCCGGCGAACTGCACCACCGGCGCCGAGGGCAGCAGCGGCGTCACGTCGGCCAGCACCTGGAGGAGGCGGTCCCTGGTGGAGTTCACCGTCGGCCCCAGCGGAGTACGCAGGCCGTAGATCGCCGAGCGGATCTGGGTGATGGTCTCGTCGATGTCCGCGATGCAGCGAGACAGCCGCTCGGCCTGGGCCGGTTCGAGGGCGCTCGCCATCGCCTGCATGGTCAACCCGGCCGCGAAGAGCCGTTGGATGACGTGGTCGTGCAGGTCACGCGCAATCCGGTCCCGGTCCTCCAGCAGTTCGACCTGCTGGGCCAGTTCGCGGGCGTCGGCCAACTCCAGCGCGACGGCGGCCTGCTGGGCGAAGGCCTTGGCCAACTCCAGGTCCGCGGGCGCGAAAGCCGGTCGACCGGGATTGCGGCTGATCGCCAGCACACCGCGCGGTCCGTGCTCGGCGAGCAGCGGCACGATCATGCTCGGGCCGATCCCACCCGCCGGCGCGAAGTGCACCTCGACCGCAGCGGCCGCCGTCGCGGTCTCCCCGTCCAGCATCAGGGCTTCTCCGCTGCGGGCGACCTGACCGGTGAGGGTGCCGTTCATGTCGACGTAGGCGCCGCTGAGGGCGGTGACGTCGTCGCCGACCGCGACGGCCACCTGCAGGTGGTCGGGATCGCGGGTCGGCAGCAACGCGAGCACCCGATCGGCCCGGCTGATCGCGGCGGCTTCCCCGGCGATGTGCCGCAGCGAGTCCTCGCCGACGTCGGAGAGCAGGTCACGCGCGATCCGGATCGAGGCCTCGAGTTGCTCCTCCAATCGGCTGCGCTCGGTGAGGTCGACGATCTGGCAGACGAAGTGCACCGGCACACCCGCGCCGTCACGGATCAGCGAAACCGAGAGCCGGGCCTCGATCACCTCGCCGTCCGAACGCACGTAGCGCTTGTCGATCTCGTACCCGGCGCGCTGCGCGCGCAGGCATTCGTGATACAGCGTCAGATCCTTCTGGACATCGTCGGGATGCGTCAGCTCCTGGAAGGTGAAGTCGAGCAGCTCGTCCTCCGAGCGCCCGGCGAGGCGACACAGCGCCTCGTTCACCCGCAGGAAGCGACCGTCCAGCCCGATCAAGCACATCCCGATCGGTGCCTTGTCCAGCGCGGTGGCGAAGAGCGTGACGGCCTGGCGCTCGGAAGCTTCGCGGGCCTTCTGCTCGGTGATGTCGGAGACGTAGGCGACCCGGTAGAGCAGCCGGCCGGCCTCGGCCCGGGCCGCGACCACCTCGGTGTCCACCGGGAAGGTCGAGCCGTCGAGGCGGATGTGTTCGGTCTCGTAGCGCAGATAGCCGTCGCGGTTGACGAAGTCGGCGAACTCCGCGACGCGTTCCTGCGCGGCCGGGCTGAACACCTCAGCCAGCGGCCGGCCGGCGAAGTCTGCCGGCCGACCGCCGTGGTCGAAGGCGAAGGCGCTGTTCACCCGCTGGATCACGTTCGTCGCCGGATCGGTGAGCATGATGCCGCGGTGGGTGGAGTCGAAGCTGAGCTGCCACTGCAGGCGCAGCTCCTCCTCCTCGCGCTGCACCCGGCGCAGTTCGGAGACCTCGTGCGCGGTGATGGCGCCGCCGACGATCTGCCCGTCCACCTCCAGCGGCGCGATCGTGACCGCGTAGACCGCGATGGCGTCCTGCGCGATCCGGTCGACCGCGAAGGTCTCCCCGGCCAGCGCGCGCTCGCACAGCGCCGCCAGCGGCTGCCAGACCGCGGCATCCAGAGCATCACCCGCCGGGCGCCCGACCATCCGGACCGGGTCGTAGCCGTGCCGGGCCAGGGCGCCGCCGTAGACGTCGAGGACCTTGAGGTCCCGGTCGAACACGAGCACGGCCAGCCCAGCCAGTCCGTCCATCGAGGCCCGGACGGCCAGGGCCGTCAGCTCGCCGGCGTCGTCGCTCACCGGACCAGTGTGCCTGGCGCTCAGTACCGCACGGACAGGCGCTTGATCCCGTTGATGAAGTTGCCGGGCAGGTACTCCGGCTCGCCGCTCACCTGAAGGTCGGGCAGCCGGCGCAGCAGCTGATCGAAGATCGCGCGCAGTTGGGTGCGGGCGACGTTGCTGCCCAGGCAGAAGTGCGCCCCGCCGCCGCCGAAGCCCACGTGCGGGTTGGGATTGCGCGTGATGTCCAAGGTGTAGGGGTCGGTGAAGACCGCCCCGTCCCGGTTGGCCGAGTGGTAGAACATCACGACCTTCTCCCCGGCCGCGATGGCTTGCCCGCGGATCTCGGTGTCCTTGTGCGCCGTGCGGCGGAAGGTCAGCACCGGGGTTCCCCAGCGGACGAACTCCTCGACGGCCGGACCGATCCGGCCCTCGAAGTCGGCCAACAGCAGCTTCTTCTGGTCGGGGTGGCGGTCGAGGGCGAGCACGCCGTGACTGGTGGTCTGGCGGGTCGTGTCATTGCCGGCCACCGAGAGCAGGACGAAGAACGCCGCGATCTCCTCGAAGGTGAGTTTGGCGCCGTCGACCTCCGCCGTCACCAGTGCGCTGATCAAGTCGTCCTGGGGGTGGGCGGCGCGGGCCTGGCAGAAGTCGTAGGCGCGCCCGTGCAGGATCAGCAGCGAGTCGAACATCATCTGCAGCGGGTCGTTGTCGCCGAGGAAGTCAGGGTCGTTCCAGCACACCATCGCGTTCGCCGCGTCGGTGACGACCCGGCGCTCCTCCTCGGGGACGCCGATCATCTCCGAGATGGTCCACATCGGCAGCCGGGCCGAGACGGCCTCGACCAGGTCGACCTCGCCGTGCTCACCCAGGTCGTCGACGATCGCCGCCGCCTGCGCCTTGATCTGATCCTCGATCAGTTTGATCCGGCGCGGGGTGAAGACCGAAGCGATCACCTTGCGCAGCGTGGTGTGCCGGGGCGAGTCCATCGACAGGATCGAGTGCGCCATCTCGAGGATCTCCTCGGGGACGCTTTCCATCATCACCCCGCCGTACTGCATCCCCGAGCTCCAGGTGTCGGAGTCCCGGCTGACCGCGACGATGTCGGCGTGGGTGACCAGCGCCCAGTACCCGGGGTCGTCCGGGTCCGGCTCCGGTAGCAGGGCGCTCTCGGCCGGACGGTGCCAGGAGAGCGGGCGTTCCCGGCGGAGCTGGTCGAAGACCGGCTCGCGGTCGGCCGGCGGGCCCTGCCAGAACGTCAGGGACGACAGGTCGATCGGGTCGTACGGACGCAGCGTGGTGGTCACAGCGGCTCCCGGGGACGGGCGGGGTGGGCGCCCCCCACGCTATAGAACACCGTTCCACAGCGCGAGGTCCACCTGTACCCAATCCACACTGCCCGATGTGGGCGCCCCGCCAAACAGCCGGCGGGCCAAAGGCCAGCCGGCCGAGGTTCAGCCCTGGCGGACCGAGTACACCGTCAGCGCCCCGGGGGCGCTCGCGTCGCCTTCGCCGGCCAGGTCTCGGTGTCCGTGACGTTGCCGTCCAGGTCCATCAGCACCGCGGTGCCACGGGCGAACGAGCCGCTGGCATCGGAGGGAACACCCGGGCGGGCGGGGCGGGTGCCGACCACGACGTGCTTGCCGGAGACGGCCACCGAGGTGACGGTGAAGCCGTAGGGGGCGAGCGAGACGGTCTTGATCAGCGTCGGGTGAGTGGGATCGGCCAGGTCGACGATGCCGACCTCGTTCTTGAGTGCGTCCGTGACCCACGCGTGGTCGTTCTTCTTGTCGTAGGCGACGATCTCCGCGCCGAGCCCGGTCAGGCGCCCGATCTCGGCGACCTTGATGTCCGGCCGGCCGCCCAGCGACAGCGAGATGTCGATCGGCAGGATCCCGAGATTCAGATCCAGGCCCGAGGCCGGCGAGTAGAGGGTGGTCGCGACGGCGGAGACGGCGACTCCGGAGGCGACGGCGGCGACGGCCTTGCGGCGGCGTGAGGTAGGCATGCGGGCAGCCTCGGGTGGTCAGGTGAGCACCTGCCCGCCACCGGTGTACGCCCGATGACCCGGGCGTGCTCGCGCCGTTAAGCCGTCTCGGGGGCGTCCGCCTCGCGACCGCGACGGCGCCGGGCCAGGAACCTGTGCCGGGCGAACTCGATCGAAACGGCGAGCACCAGCGAGGCCGCGATCCCGGCCGTGACGGCGAGCAGGTAGTTGTCGTGGATCAGCTGGCCGGCGAAGTAGCCGAGCAGGCTCGCCTGCAGTGCCCAGAGCACCCCGCCCGCAACGACGTAGGGGGTGAACCGGCGCAGCGGGAAGTGCAGGACCCCGGACAGCGCGGTGGTCAGGGTCCGTCCGCCCGGCACGAACCGCATCACGATCAGAGCGGGGCCGCCGTGCTTGAACAGGGCGGCCTGGGCCCGGTCGCGCAGCGCCGCCACCCGCTTGCGCGTGCACATCCGGTCCACGAAGGGCCGCCCGACGTGACGGCCGATGACGTAGGAGATGTGGTCTCCGGTGATCGCCCCGACCAGAGCCACGGCCATCACGCCGGTCAGCGGCAGGTCGCCGTTGGCGGCGAACACCCCGCCGGAGATCACCAGCGTCTCACTCGGCACCACGGGGAAGAACCCGTCGACGATGCAGACGGCCAGGATGACCACCAGCCCCCAGGGGGAGCTGAGCGCGGACTCCAGCCGCCCGATGATGTCGTCCATCACGTGCAGTCTCGCTCAGGTCGGCCTCAATCCGGACCTCTGAGGTCTCAATTGGCGCACGGGTTCGAACCGGGCGGGGTCTCCTGTGGAGAATGGGGCTTCGTCCGGACGCAGGAACGGGGCTCGATGCAACTGACCAGGCCGCAGTGGATCACCGCTGGGGTGGTGGCCGTCGTCGTCTTCGGCGCGGGCATCACGCTGGCGGTCTCCGGCGGCGGTGGGGACGGCGGCACCGACAACTCGACCTCCAAGCCGGGCCTGGGGGAGGCCGCCACGGTCGCCGAGGCGCTCGGCAAGCTTGCGGACAGCCCGGACACCCTGGTCGCCTCCGATGTCCGCTCCGCGGTCGGCGCGAGGGCCCGCGAGGGCGTCCCGGCCGGTTCGACGGTCTCGGCCAACGCTGCGAGCTGGCAGCCCGACGGGCTCGGCGGCGGCACCATGACCGTCACCGTGACCAGCCCCGGCCAGCCCGCCGCCACCTACTCCGCGGTGATGGTCAAAGAGCAGACCGGCTGGAAGGTCGTCGGCACCGTCCCGCTGGCGCCGTCCAACGCCGGTGCCACCCCGGCCGAGTCCGGGCAGGCCCCGGCCGCCAACCCGCCGAACGTCGCCCCGGCACCGCCGGGCGGCACCACCG